>JALSKB010000094.1 GCA_026989035.1 Saprospiraceae bacterium
CTTTATTCGCAAATTGCCGCACCATCTGATTGAAAGTTTTAAATCCACTTTGGATGAGGTGCGCGAAAGCGACATTCTTTTGCACGTAGTGGATGTGGCACATCCGCGTTATGAGGAGCACATTCACACCGTCAACAAGACGCTTCGGGAATTGGGGGTAGAGGGCAAACCGGTTATCATGGTGTTTAACAAGATGGATCTGTACCGAAAGTTGAATTACGATGATTTGCTGGACGAGGAAGGCCGTCGGGAAATCGAAGACCGGCTTCACCAAAATATTCGCAACCAATTTGGCGAAAGCAGTGTCTTTATATCAGCTCAAAAGCGGGAAAATCTCAGCGAACTCAAAGAGAGGTTGATGCGTTTGATACGCAAGCAGTACCACCTGCGCTATCCGCACCAGCTGCGCCGATGGTCTTGACATGTGGAATTGCTCATAGGGCTGCCTGAAAGCAGGTATTCATTTTTTTTGTCTATATGTAGGTAAATGCCTTACTTTTTCTTAGCTTTGCTATGCGAAGTACAGTTGATGGAGTAACCTTTGAAGTATTGAGCCTGAGATCAAGGTAAAATCCGGTTATCCGACCCTGTATAAATTGGACACTAGCCCGAAATAGGTCTGCGCCACAAACAGCATGAACATCCCAAAACGATAAAAACCAAAAGACGTGAACGAGAACTTCGCTATCCTGGAACTGAAATATGGCAATATTTATGGCGGATATCCCAATTATTTCGTCATTGCAGAAGCTTCCCTCCTGGTTTTTGAACCTGAAAGTCGAAAAATTTTCATTGAATCCTGGAGAAACGGTTTGGACATCAATTATGTAACCGTTTACCCCAAAACCGATGAATTAGGACATACCATCGAACGCGTTCGTGAAGTGGTGAATATGAAGACGGGTGAAGTGCGGCCTTTTATGGAAGATTTTAAACTGGATGACCGAGCTTTGGATCTTGCCTTCAAACAAGTACAGCCGGTGCGCAATTGGGTGAAGCGCTTTTTGCTCAATGCCTTTCGCAAGTACAATGTGCGGACCATCATCATTTTTGACGGGCGCCGAGATATCTTTCTCTGTGAGCGAGCCGGCGTAAACTTCGCCCGCATGCGCATTGTCGATCTGCAAAAAGTGATCAACAAAGAAACCAATTACCTGTTTTCTCTCAACAAGTTGTCTAAAGTCATCAACCTGAACTTCGACAACACCTATCTGCGCTCCAACAACCTGGAGTATTGGATGCACCCTGTGGCAGCTCGTCAGCTGAAGCCCATGTCTGCCGCCTGGGATGCAGCTCGCTTGCTCATGGTACACAACGAATACATGTATCACCACGAAGACTTTATGCTCCAGGCAGCCAAACTGGTCAACAAAATTGAAAAGCGCAAAGAGGAGTAAATCCCTCTCATGAGAGCGCGTTAAGCGCTCAATAAGTTGAGCAGGTATCTTCCGTAGCCACTTTTGAGAAATTTCTGCCCCAGGTATTCCAATTGAGTATCGTCTATGAAACCCTGTCGCCAGGCGATTTCTTCTATGCAGCCGATTTTTAGCCCTTGGCGTTCTTCAATGACCTCGATGAACTGCCCCGCTTGCATCAAGGAACGATGTGTACCTGTGTCCAACCAGGCCATACCGCGGCCGAGCACTTGCACTTGTAAGGTACCCATTTCCAAATACCTCTTGTTGACATCGGTGATTTCGTATTCCCCTCGTGCACTGGGTTTTAAGTTTTTGGCGATTTCAAGCACGCGATTGTCGTAGAAATACAAGCCGGGAACGGCATAGTTGGACTTGGGCTGCCTTGGTTTTTCTTCTATTGATAAGGCCCGGAAGTTTTCGTCAAACTCCACCACGCCGTATCGCTCGGGATCTTTAACCCAGTAAGCAAAAATGATGCCCCCTTCAGGGTCAGTGCAGGCTTGCAACTGTTTTTGAAAACCGTGTCCGTAAAAAATGTTATCGCCCAAAATGAGAGAGACGGAATCTTGGCCGATGAAGTGCTCTCCCAGAACAAAAGCTTGTGCTAAGCCGTTTGGCTCGTATTGCGGTGCATAGGAAAAGTGGCATCCCAGATGGGAGCCGTCACCCAGCAATTTTTCAAACAGAGGAAGGTGTTCCGGTGTGGAAATGAACAAAACCTCTCGAATGCCTGCCGACATTAGGGTGGCAAGAGGATAATAAATCATGGGCTTGTCGTAAACCGGCATGAGTTGTTTACTCATGACCAATGTCAGCGGGTATAGGCGCGTGCCCAAACCTCCGGCTAGGATGATTCCTTTCATTACTTATGACTTTTCCGGCTTTCGCCAAATGGATCTCGTGGCGAAGCATGGCTTGTAGTACGTTTTCTCAAGGCTTAAGCCTTCCTGTCGAATCAAGTGCAGCAAAGTGTTTTTAGTTGGAGGCATTGTCTTGTCGGGGTAAAAAAATAAAATGAGCACCGGTTTCATCTACTACAAAGAGACAAAGCCATTCTTCGGGATCCTTATAGACGGCTTTGAAATCGTCCAGCCGATCTTCGCGTATGAGTTTTTTGGCTGTAAATTCTTCTAGGGATGAAGCATTGATCGACCAATTGCCGCTGACTTCTTCCTGCTTGATGATGGGTATGCCCAAGCTCGCTTCGCCTTTGTGGGCTACAAAGATGGGGTAGTTAGATACCCTTTCGTCTAAAATGGTATCGGCAGCTTGGGACAAAGCTTTTTTGTAGGAGCGCAATTCTTCCTCTAACAGCTTGAATCTCAGTTTGTCATCCATGGTGCAAAGGTAAGGCAAATTTGCATGGGGTGACCCACACAAGGGCTCTGACTTGCCCAAGGAACAAAGAGGTGAAACCCGATGCTGACAAACGGGAATGGAGCATTGAAAATCGCAAATCGCCAACAGGTTTGCCGATTATACCGGTTAACGAACTCACAATTATACCCAAACCGAAATGGTTTGGGACATTTACAACTCACAAAGGAGCGAAAAATAGGGAGTTTGGGAGGCTGATGCCTTCCAAACCACTTCGCCATGAGTATAGTAATAGACGCAGCATGGTGTGCCTGTGCGGCAATTTCCCTATCTTTGCTCATATGAAAAAACTGCCGATAGGCATACAGGATTTTTCAGAGCTGCGCAGAGGAGGCTACCTCTATGTCGATAAGACAGAGCACATCCACACTTTGGTTACA
>JALSKB010000095.1 GCA_026989035.1 Saprospiraceae bacterium
CTTCTGTCTCGATCTTTTTTTCTATTTTTGCTCACCCTTTGTCGTTTAAAGCAAAACACGAGATGCACCCCCTAAATGTTTTCGCCATGAAGTATGACCTCCTTTTAGCTTTAAGCATGTTGTTGTTGGCTGCTTGCACAGAAGAAAAGGAAGAGGGTATAGAAACCGTAACGACTCACGAAAAAATATCATCCATTATTCGCAATCCCGTTACGGCCGACAGACTGCAAGATACGGTAAATGTGGCAAAAATCTCTTTTGTCGAAAGGCAATACCACTTCGGCAAGGTCAAAGAGGGGAAAAAAGTGGTACACGTCTTTGAATTTACCAATACGGGCCGCATTCCGCTCATCATTAGCGATGCGCGTTCTACCTGCGGCTGCACCATACCGCAATGGCCTAAAGAAGCCATCCCCCCCGGAGAAAAAGGCCAGATCAAAGTGGTCTTTAACACCAAAGGTAAACGCAACGAACAAAAAAAACCGGTAACCATTACCGCTAACACTTACCCCTCGGAAACGACCATCTACCTGATAGGGTATGTGGAAACCGACGAACAATAAAAACACCTCACTATGGATTTCATGCTTTTGCAAGCTCAACCCTCTCCCTACGGCAATTTGATTTTCCTGGCTCTGCTCTTCGGGGTCTTTTGGTTCTTCCTCATCAGGCCCCAAAGCAAAAGGCAAAAAGAACAACGCCTGTTTGCCGAATCCATACAAAAGGGGGATGAAGTGGTTACCTCGGGCGGAATCATCGGCCGTGTCAATAAAATTGAGGGCCAAATCGTCACCTTGGAAGTTGGAAACAAAACGTACATCCGCGTACCCAAAAGCGTCATCTCCAAGGAAATGACCGAAGCCGTGCTCCACAGCAAGGGAGAAGAAAAGAACTGATGAGTAAAAAAACAAAAAATGCCCAAAGCCTGCGCAGTGACCGCTGGTTACTTGCCATCAGCATGGGCATTTCTTTTTTCTTCTGGATCATGCTGAAAATGGCCCAGGATTACGACTACAGCTACACCATTCCCATAGCCTATCAGCTGCCCGAAGGTTACGCCTTTCGGCAAATGCCGCCGGAAGAACTGAAAGTCTCTGTTCACGGCAAAGGCTGGGATCTGCTGCGTTTTAACTGGCGCAGGAAAAGGCAAAACTTGCCCATAACCATAAACAGCACCACCGATTTCACCCTGTATCAAGGTACCCTCAGCTATCAGCTCAACACCAAACTGAAGCCCTTTAAGTTGCAAGTAAAATCCATCACGCCGGAAGCCATTCAAATTTTCATAGACCCTTTGGATGAAAAAAAAGTGCCCCTGGTCTTGAAGGGGAAAGTGCAGGCAGCTGCAGGCTTTCACCTGCTTGAGCCTCCGAGCCTAAACCCCGACTCCGTGCTGTTAACCGGAGCGAAAAGCCTGCTTAGCGAAATACCCTTTTGGGAAACGGACACCCTGAGCTTAACAATAAAGTCTTCCACGCAAACTCGCATTGCCGTTAAACCGCCGCCCAATAAAACGCTCCTAAAAATCAAACCCGAAGAAAGCGTGCTAACTGTCAAAACAGAACCCTTGGTCGAAAAGGAATTTTACCTGCCCGTGCAAATTGTACACGCCCCTGCAAGCGATAGCCTGCGCATTTTTCCCGAACAAGTGCTGGTCAAAGCCATTGTAGGTATGAGCCAATACGACCAACTTCAGGCCCAAGACTTTGAAGTTACAGCAGATTTTTCCGAAATACGCCCCGGCATAGAACAAACAACACTGGCCCTCCAATTGACAAAAAAGCCCGAATACATAGAATCCGTGGTAATGGAAACCCCCTCCATTGAATTTTTCTTCGAAAAGAAATAAACAAAAAGACTCACCCTTCTTCTTTCCATGCTCGCAGCATTTCGCGCTTCCCCGGAGGGCCGGGCAAACGCTCAACCCGAAACCCCACAGCTTCCAAACGGCGCCTAAAAGCACCCTGTGCACAAAAGGTCGTCAAAACAGCCCCCTTACGCAAAGCGCTGTACACTCGGGCGACCATTTCATCTCCCCACAAAGCCGCTTGCGCCTGCGGACCAAAAGCATCGTAGTAAAGCAGGTCAAAGCATTCAAGCTCTTCCAGGTGTTCAAACTTTTGCAGGCGTTTTTCCAATACAAAATTTGGCGAAAGCCACACCAACTCATTCCAAGGAGCCAGGTGCATCTGACGAAAAAGCTGCTGCTCCTCTTCAGTCAATTGCAAAATCGCCGGATAATTTAATTTTTCAACCCAATCTTCGGAAAGTGGATAAGCCTCCAAAGCGACGTAGTGCAGCTTCAACCCATGTTTGCGGGCATATTGCAGGCTCAACAGTGCATTTAAGCCCGTACCAAAACCCAACTCCAACAACTGAAGAACCCGGGAATGTAGGGCATGAGCCTGCTTCAAACCTGCCTCAATATAGACGTGCTTGGCCTCACGCAAGGCTCCATGAGAAGAATGATAACTGTCTTTGAAGCGAGTGGTATAGAGGCTGAAAGAGCCGTCAGCCGTGCGGATGAGTTTAAGCTCGTTCTTCGAGTTCACGCCGAATTTCTTCTGCCAGCAAAGTTACGCTAATATCCAAGTGAGAGCAATCAAAAAAGCAACGGCCTTTGGCAATTAACAAGACTTGAGGAGATTCGTGATGTACGCCAAAATGTTCAGCCAGACGATCAGACATCGCCCGGTGGGCCAACACATCTACATACCAGGGTTTCAGTTGCCTTTCGGCAAATGTCCAATCGCGTTCCAAGCGTTGCTTCGCCATCGCACTGAGCGGACAACGGGTGCTGTGCTTAAAAATCAAGCACAATTGCTCATTAGACCGGTCTAACAAAGACTCCAGCTCTTTCTCTTGCTCCAGGGGCGTCCACAACAAACGACTCATAGCACACATCAGGGAATTGAAGGCAAAAGCGCCTTAACGACTTTTGCCGTTGCCTGAGCACCCTCTTCCAAAGACCAGGTTGGACAACCGTAGCCGCGATTGCAAGAAGAAGCCGAAAAGACGAGAGCTGCAAAGGCAAAAAGAACGAAAAATTTCTTAGCTGATTTCATCAGAGAGGGTTTTATATATGTTCACAGGGTATGTTTACGGAACAAAAACGGGCTCTTAAGCTCCTTAAGTATTTCCGCTATACATCTTTTCGCAAAGATATATAAAAAAAAGCAATTCCCCCACCGGGAGAATTGCTTTTGCCAAACTACGCCTAATCAAATCAATATTTGATGTTGAACGTATAGCTGTCGCTGTTGTCGGAAGGCGTTATCGTGATGTCGGTTACTTCCAAGAGGTAGTAGCGACCATCGCGCAAGACAAAGAAAATGTCACCCACTTCCACCACATCACTCATAGGCTCACTGTTCGCATTTTCAGCGGGCAAGGCCTCGCCATCATTGAAGAAGGCTTGAATTTCTTCCTTGGTGGCTACTGTGGCAAAATCAAAGTCGGAGGGGAAATTGGCACCCGGCGTGCGAATTTCCGCACCATTCATCGGAGAGATGCGGCGAATCCAATTTTGGTCAACAGGTTGGCTCAAATCAATACCGTTGTCTTTGATTTCAGCATCTACATCCGAAGGCTGCGTACCCGTTCCATTACCGGTATCCAAATCCAAACCACCCGTACCTGCGGGGCCTGCCTGATTCAGCAACACACCGGTGAGCGTCATGTCAATAGGCGTGCCGCCAAATTCAGTGGTAATGGCTACCGTCTGAGAAGCTGTTTTGTCGTTGACGTCAGCCACCTCAAAGGTGTAGTTGTGCGTGGCATACTCATCGTGCACGTCAATCAAGATTTCAATCTCAAAGCCATTGACCAGATCGCCCAGCAGCAACATGGGGTTGTTGACCGTGAGGACATCTCCGGTGCGCAAGTTTTTCATCAAAATGCGACTTACCGGAACATTGGTTCCATCTTCCGTAATCGTCAAAGTTTTCAAATCACCACTACCTTTCTCTGCTTTGAGGCCGAAAGGCACATAAGTAGCCGTATCGTTGATGGTAAAATCTGCAGTGTAGTAATTGGTGCCGTCCAGAGGACTTTGAGACAAAAAGTCCAAAGTAGGACCGACGAGAACCGGTTCGTCCGGATTGCAGCCCGAGTTGGTGAGCAGCAAGCTTGTCAGGCCTGTCAGAGCAAAGAGAAAAAACAGTTTCTTCATTTTCATTCTACTTTTTGAGAAGTTAAACAAGTTTCGGTATCTTGGGGGTAACGCCTTTATGACGCATCGATCTCGGCAAAGATACCACCCCCTTAACGCATGAGCCACAAAAATAGTTGCCTTACCCAAAGACCATTGCTCATACTTTTACACTTTGTTAAGACATGGAAAGATATACCCAAACCGAAATGGTTTGGGACATGTACGACTCGCAAACGAGCAAAAGATAGGGAGTTTGGGAGGCTGACGCCTCCCAAACCACTTCGCCATGAGTATAGAGAACAAAAAATGACCATAGTTAAACATTTGCCGTGAGCATACTCCTTTCCAACGTCAATTTTTCTATCTTGCGGCCATGAAAAAAGACTATGCTTTCACCGCTATCGAACGCTTCCTGCGCTACGTGCGCATAGATACCCAATCGGATCCCGAATCCAACACTTTCCCTTCTACGGAAAAGCAAAAAAATCTTAGTCGCCTGCTGCTCAAAGAGCTGCACGAAATGGGCATTTCGGATGCCGAAATGGACGAATACGGTTATATCTACGCCACCTTGCCGGCCAACACGGACAAAGAGGTGCCCGTCATCTGTTTTTGCTCTCACATGGATACCTCGCCTGACAGCAGCGGCAAGGACGTCAAGCCCATCATCCATCACCAATACGACGGCAAAGACATCGCCTTACCCGACGACCCCAAGCAAGTTCTTCGACTCAGTGAACACCCGGATCTGGCAGAACAAATCGGCCATGACCTCATTACCGCCAGTGGAAAAACCCTGCTGGGAGCAGATAACAAAGCGGGCTTATCCGAAATCATGGACATGCTCCATTATTTCATCGCTCATCCGGAAGAAAAGCACGGCAAGATCCGCATCCTCTTCACGCCCGATGAAGAAATAGGCCGCGGCGTGAATCACGTGGACATGCAAAAACTCGGAGCTGAATATGGCTATACGGTAGATGGAGAAAAGCGAGGCTCCATCGAAGACGAAACGTTTTCCGCCGATGCTGCCATCCTGACCATTTACGGCCGCAGTGCCCACCCGGGCTTTGCCAAAGGCAAGCTGGAAAATGCCGTTAAAATCGCTGCAGACATCCTCAGTGCACTACCCAAAGATCGGCTCTCACCCGAAACAACGGAAGGAAAAGAGGGATTCATTCATCCGACGAGCATCCAGGGCCAGGCGGAAAAAGCCATCGTTAAATTCATCATTCGGGATTTTGAAACTGCCAAACTCAAGGAAAAAGAAGAGCTGCTGCGGCAAATTGCCGATGAAGTGCTCAGTCGCTACCCCAATTCCAAATGCGAATTGGAAATCGTAGAGCAGTACCGCAACATGAAAGAAATTCTGGATCAACATCCTCAAGTCGTGGAATACGCCGTAGAAGCCATCCGCCGTGCCGGCATGACGCCCATTCGCTCCAGCATACGAGGAGGTACCGACGGCTCACGGCTCTCTTTCATGGGCTTACCCTGCCCCAATATTTTCACCGGAGGCCATGCTTTTCACTCTAAGATCGAATGGATCACCGTGCAAGACATGCAAAAAGCCGTGGAAACCTTGATCGAACTGGTCAAAATCTGGGAAGAAAAATCCTAAAAGGACTTAGTCGATCCGTCGCCAATCGACCAAAGCCAGATACATGATCACAAAACCGACCAACACCATCAAAAGGCGAATCAACAAGGCCACATACGAGCCCAGCAAGCGATCCATCCACAACAAAAAGCTGAACTGTAAACCCAGCAGGCCCAAAATCAACGACAAAAGGCCTATCGCCAACAAAGCGAAACCCAATAAAGCCAAAAATCCTTTGCGCATGTTTTTTTTGCAAAGGTAAACAGCAAAACCAAGGTACAGACATAAGTAGCACACAAGTTTTCAAACCCTACTGCCTTGAATAGAGTAAAACTCATCGAATGCCCCCGCGATGCCATGCAAGGCCTCAAAGACTTCATTCCCACGGAAGTCAAAGTACGCTACTTGAATCAACTGCTCAAGGTAGGCTTTCACACCCTGGATTTTGGCAGTTTCGTCTCCCCCAAAGCCATCCCGCAAATGCGCGATACGGCTGAAGTCTTACAACAACTTGAGCTGGACAGCCCTACCCGCTTATTGGCCATCGTGGCTAACCTGCGAGGAGCACGGGATGCCTGTGCTCACCAAGCCATCAGCTACCTGGGTTATCCCTTTTCCATTTCCGAAACCTTTCAATTGCGCAACACCAATGCCACCATCGAAGAATCCTTCGAACGGGTCGAACAAATCCAGGAACTCTGCCTGAAATACGACAAACAACTCGTCATTTACATCTCCATGGGATTTGGCAATCCCTATGGCGACCCCTGGAATTACGAAATCGTCCAATACTGGATTCAGCGCCTTAGCGCCTTGCAAATTCGAATTTTCCAGCTATCCGACACCATCGGCGTCTCCACACCTCAAAACATCAGCTATCTGTTCGAGCACTTGCTGCCGCTTTTTCCCAGGTTGGAAATAGGCGCCCATTTGCACACCAAACCTCACAACTGGCGCGAAAAAATTCAAGCTGCCTGGAACAGCGGCTGCCGACGCTTCGACGGGGCCATACGGGGGTACGGAGGCTGCCCCATGGCCAAAGACGAACTCACCGGCAACATGCCCACGGAAAATATGCTGGCCTTCTTCCAAGAAAAAAATGTCGAAACAGGCCTCAACCTGCAAGCTTTTCAACAAGCCATGAAGATGGCCACACAAATATTTCCCGAGTAAAACGCATAACAATACTTTGGCCACAACCAAACCATGCCAGACCATGTACGTCGTACAAGTTCCCTTTGCCAGCCCGCCCTTTGATGAGCTGCTTGCGCTGCGAGACCAGGTCTTGCGACAACCGCTGGGGCTGCAATTCCATCTCAAAGACATTGCCGAAGAATGGGACAGCATCCATCTGGCCTCTTACAGCGACAGTGGCCAACTCCTTGGCGGCCTGGTTCTCAAACCGCTGGATGAAGAAACCATCAAAATGAGGCAAGTCGCCGTACTCCCGATGGCACAGAAAAAAGGCGTAGGCTCCTTTCTGGTGCGAGAAGCGGAAAAACTGGCCTATACCCTGGGCTTTCGCCAAATGCACCTACACGCTCGCCAGGAAGCGGTAAGCTTCTACAAAAAACTGGGCTACAACAAACAAGGCAAACCCTTTACGGAAGTGGGTATCCGACACTACGCCATGTCTAAAAAACTCGAAACGCCCTGAGTGCAAACCCTCGAGTCTTATTCTCTGACCACAACGAGCTTCCGACAAGCTTTCAACGTCTCACCACGCCAAAAGCACAGCACATAAACCCCCGAGGCCAAACCCGATACATCCCATTCCAAAACCTCCCTACCTTGGACACGAAGAAGCTCCCCGACGGACTGCCCCCGCCAATCGACCAAATCTATCCGCCCAACATCTGCCGGAACAGCTGTAACAAATACCCGCTCTGAAGCCGGATTGGGATAAACCACAAAGCCATTTTTCTGCAAAGGCCGTTGCTCTGCAACGGAAGTCGAAAGTTGCAGCAAAGCTTCGTAGGCATTGATGCGGCCGTAACCGTAATAAATATCAAAACCGGGGGTGTCTTCCAAAGGGTCGCCCACCTGGTCTTCCGCCGTGTTGCGGATAATCTGTCGAATTTCATCCGGACTTCTGCCTGGGTCTTGAGCCAACAGCAAAGCACTCAAGCCGGTCACCAAAGGTGCAGCTTGGGAAGTTCCACCCCAATACCAATTGTAGTTGTCGTCTTCTTCAGGATGCAATCCGTAAATGTAATTGCCCGGGGCTACCACATCAATGTGCGAACCGTAATTGCTTCCACTGGAAGCATCCCAAAAGAAAGGAGCCGAACGCCGGTCATCGGGATCGGTTGCGCCTACGGCTATAACCGTCGGATAAGCCGCCGGATAAGCCATTACATCGTTGTTGCTGTTCATCATACTGGCAACAACCACAACGCCTTGAGCATACGCATAATCAACAGCGTTTTTCAAAATAGCGGAATAGTCCGTGCCGCCAACCGACATGTTGATGACTTTAGCCCCCTGATCCACAGCATAGTAAATGGCATCGGCCCACCAACTGTAATAACCGAAATTGTTGCTGTCTAAAATCCGACATAACATCAACTGGCAGTTCCAATCCACACCTGCATATCCCTCTTGGTTGTTGCCCTGTGCACCGATGATACCTGCTACATTCGTCCCATGGCCGAGTTCATCGGAAGGGTCGTTGTCCATGGAGGCAAAGTCCCAACCACGTAAATCATCTATGTATCCGTTGCCGTCGTTGTCCAAGCCATCGGCCGACTCTCCCGCATTGGCCCAAATCCGACCGGCAAACTCGGGATGGTCCCATTTGACTCCGCTATCCAAAACAGCGACAATGACCGAAGAGCTGCCCTGCTCAAGGTCCCAAGCCAATTCCATGTCGATGTCGGCATCAACCACGGCAG
Organism: Saprospiraceae bacterium; assembly: GCA_026989035.1. Classification (GTDB taxonomy): domain Bacteria; phylum Bacteroidota; class Bacteroidia; order Chitinophagales; family Saprospiraceae; genus WGBN01. Next base: position 8,648 of record JALSKB010000095.1, read on the forward strand.
GTGCCAGGGAAAAAGTACCATCGTTGTACAAACCCCATTGTCGCGAGAAAAAGGCATCATTGGGGAAAAGAGGCAAAAAAGCCCCCTGACCTCCTCCCTGCCCCAGGTAATCCGGTTCAACACAAGCGAACAAATCCGTAGCCGAATAAGCTTTCACCAAAGCGGGAATGTCCTGCTCCGACTGAAAAGTCAATACATAAGTCAAGGTCTTTGACCCATTGCCGATAGCTTTGAGCTCTTTAAGTCCAAATTTTCTATTGAGGCGCTCCACAGCTTCTACGCCAAAAGCATGTGTACTTTCCAAATGCCCTGCAAGCCAAGCCTTTTCAGGTTTCAACAAAACGAGCAATCGGTTGGAGGCATAGGGCTTTGGCGTTTGCTGCGCAAAACCGGTAAGAAAGAAGAACAAACCAAAGAGGATGAGAAACAACTTTTTCATAAGGACAGGGTATTGTGGTTATAGCAAACACAGATAAAGATATCGGTATCTCTGTGTTTTTTCGCAATATCGCTTTACACAAAGCTACCAATCAGCCTACACTTTTAAAAACATTTGGCGAAAGCCGGTGTATTCTTTTTGGTGCGTTTCAGACCTCTGCGATGAGGACAAAGATACCTAAGGGGCAATCAAACCAAAGCGGTTTAATCCACAAAAGAAGCAACTGACCGCAGGATGACAAGCTGAGACTGGTGACAATTGTCGGGTGCATAACCCTCAAATGCCTTATCCCGATCTCTTGACGAAAAAATCTATCTGCATCTATCCTCCTTTCGTCGAAAAAGCCATGGCCTACAGAGGTAAAATCTCATCTTTGCGGCTCAAAAGATTAAAATGACATGAAAAGAGCAATCCTCCCCCTTCTCCTCCTCATGACTTTCTCCGGTTTATACGCAAAGGCCAGAAACACCGGTAACATCAGTGGCCAAATACAAGACAGCGAAGGCCAGGCTATCATCTATGCCAACGTCGCTCTATACGCAGCAGAAGACAGCAGTTTGGTTAAGGTAGAGCTGAGCGATGAGAAAGGTCATTTTGCCTTTCGGCAAATACCTGCCGGCACCTACTACATTGAAATTTCCTATGTAGGCATGGAGTCTTATCGCTCTGCAAGCATACAGCTCAAGGCAGAGCAAACGCTGGAACTGGCACCGATTGTCCTGCAAGCCCAAACCACCAATTTGACGGAAGTAGAGGTAACTGCCCAACGCCCCTTGCTGGAAGTCAAACCAGACAAACTGGTCATGAACGTGCAGGGTAGCATCAATGCTACCGGCAGCGATGCCATGGAGTTGCTCCGACAAGCCCCGGGGGTAGTTGTAGATCAAAACGACAACATCAGCCTTATGGGTAAGAGCAATGTCCGCATTTTCATAGACGGCCGCCCTACTCGCCTCAGTGGTGAAGATCTCGTGGCTTTGCTCGAAAGCATGCAGGCCGATGAAATTGATGCCATAGAGATCATCACCAATCCCTCGGCCCGCTATGAAGCCGAAGGCAGCGCAGGTATCATCAACATCAAGCTGGTACATCAGGAAAAAAAAGGAGGTAACCTCAACTTCAATGCCGGTATTTCCAGAGGGCTGTACACTCGCTACAATGCTTCTGCCAGCGGGAATCTTCGTCGCGGGAAAACCAACATTTTCGGCTCTTATGGCTATCGAGATGGCAATCGCTGGTTTTTTCACGACATCTATCGCGAACAAAACGGCTTATTTTTCGACCAATACAGTTCTCGCGAAGGCCGACGCCTCAGCCACAACTTCAAAGCAGGCATGGATTACTACTTATCCAAAAAGCAAACCCTGGGCTTTCAATTTCAGGGGAATTTGCAAAACTCCACCGGCCATTCCCAAAGCGAGACCTCCATGGGCACCCTGGCTTCAGCACAAACCGACAGCTTGCTGCTGGCTCAAAACATCTCTGACGGCTTCCGCAACAACTACCTGCTAAATGCCTATTACCGCATAAACCCATCGAAAAAACTCTTTTGGAGTTTTAATGCGGATTATGCCGCTTTCCGCAGCAACCGCAATCAACTCCAACCGAACGATTACTACAATGCGAAAGGCGACAGCCTCTTGCAAGACTACGTTTACTATACCCACTCACCCACCGATATAGACATCTACACCTTCAAAGCCGATCACGAACGGCCTGCTCTGGATGGTCTGCTGGGTGCAGGTATAAAACTCACGCGCGTCATCACCGATAACCTCTTTGAGTTTTACAACGGCAGCGAGGCTTTGCCCTCTTCTCTGGACACCACGCGCAGCAACCGCTTCCAATACACCGAAGACATTCTCGCCGCCTACCTGACTTACCAAAAAGAGTGGAAGCACTGGAACCTCCAACTGGGGCTGCGCGCCGAGCAAACCCATACGCTGGGTGAATTGACACCTTTCAACACACAAACTATAGAACCCGTAGAGCGCAATTACCTCAACTTTTTCCCATCTTTAGGCCTGGGATACAAACCCAACGCCACCCACAACTTTCAACTCTCTTACAGCCGCCGCATCAACCGGCCTCAATACCAAAACCTCAACCCCTTTGAATTTAAGATGGACGAGTTGACCTTTCGCAAGGGCAACCCCTATTTGAACCCGGAATACACCCACAGCATACAGCTGACCCATACGTATCGGTACATGCTCAACACCTCCATCGGCTACAGCCGCACGACCGGCCTGATCACCCGCTTGTCGGACACCACAGGGGTAAAAGGCTCTTTCCTTTCTTACTACAACCTGGCTAGTCAGGACAATTACAATTTCAACATCTCGGGCAACATTCCAATCACCTCTTGGTGGAGTACGTACACCAATTTTTCGGCCTACCATCTGCGCAATCGCTCCGATTTTGGCGAAGGCAAAATCGTAGATGTGCAAGTAAACTCTTTTACGCTTTTCAGCCAACACGTTTTCCGCCTTCCGGCAAATTTTTCCATAGAGCTGTCAGGACGCTATTCGGCGCCTTCCGTCTGGGGCGGCAACTTTTACACCAAGGCATTTTGGGGTGTCAATGCCGGGATTCAAAAGAAATTCGCCGGCGATCGGGGTCAGGTCAAGTTGAGCATCAGCGATATATTCCTGTCGCAGCGCTGGAACGGATACAGTGAATTTGGTCCGCTGTACATGGAAACCCGTGGTGGCTGGGACTCTCGCCGCATTAGCCTCAATTTATCCTATCGCATCGGACAGGCCGGAGGAAACGGCAAGCATGGCCGCAAAAGCTCCCGCAAAACGGGCATTGAAGAAGAGCTAAAACGCACCCAAGGCGAAGACGGCAACTAAAACCCAAAAAAGGAAAAGCAGAAGCGCCTGTAAACCGACTCAAGGAATCCACTTGTAGGAAATTTGCCTTTCGGCAAATGGGTTTTAAGGTAGCCACTCGGCGTATGAAGTCGCCGTCTCTTGGAGCTTGGCGTAGCAGAGCTTCAACCCGGTCGGAAGATGCTTTTGCAAGCGACGGACGTACTCCAGCAGCAAGTTTTCGCAAGTAGGCTGCCAGGGAGTGAGATAAACTTTGGCGTAGTGTTTTTGCAGCATCTGCACTAGCTCTTGGGGTGTTTGCTCGTTGATGACCAAGGCATGGTCATAGACATCTACCACCTGGCTTTTGACAACAGCTTTCAAATCGGAAAAGTCCACCACCATGCCGTCTTTGGGATGCCCCGTTTCCTGTCGAACCTCCCCCTCCACCGTAACAGTCAGGCGATAAGAATGACCGTGCACATTGCTGCACTTGCCATCATAACCCCAAAGGGCATGTGCCATTTCAAAATCGAAAACCTTGCTAACCCGGATCTTCATAAAGTCTCTTTACGCTGCTGCCGCAACCAATACTCAGGACGAGCCTCAAGGCTTTCTTGTTTCCAATAAGCAGGAGTTACGCGGGCTCCGTCCTCCGGGCGGCGCAGGCGTCGTTGAAAGACAGCGATAACGGGATTAAAGCTCAAATCCGTTACGGCCACCGTCCAGGTTTGAGGATCTTCTTCTTTGCGGCGCTTGTCTTCCAAAACGAAGACCTCCAAGCCATTGTAGCTCAGCAAACGCCGAAGAAAATCTGCTCGTTCACGAGAAACTCCCTTTTCGACATAAGTAACGATGCGCCCGTCTTCCAACTCGCCAAACAAATGCTTGCCTTTATTCAAGCTCATGGTTTCATTTTTTGCAAAGATATACAAAAGCCCTGCCACTGTCCCGCCATAGGGCATGAAAAAAACCGGTACACAGCAGCAAAAACGACCAAAGTATCATATAAGGACAAAGCTATCCGTCAAAAAGTACAGGTCCTTGTTATTCGAAAAACGCCCGGCATGAAGTTGAGCCAACACATCGGTTCTCAAAAGCTCAAAGACAATGCTGCCCTCAATCGATGGATTCGATAAAGCGGCAATATTCTTTTGCAGTCAACTAAAGAGACAAAATATTCAGCACAAAAACTCTAAGTTTTGAATAATCAGTAAAAAAGTATATATTTGCCCCAGCGACATATAGAAAAGCTCATATACCCAAAACGAAAAACTTTGGGTATAAGCACCATACGTAACGGTTTTTGAGTGATTTAGGCTGCCATGTTGATTGAGCTATATACCCGTTACGTATAGAATAAAGCCACAGGAGAACAATTTATACCCGATCTAAACAAATGCTCTCAGGCTGAAATAGGCGGAGTTTGCAGGCCACCCTCGGCATTTTAAAAGGAGAAAAACACAAGCTCCGATGCAAGCCTCGCCAAACAACGATAACAACATGCTTGAAACGGCAAGAGGGTGCAAAAGGTAATCAGCTTAGGGACCAGCTGTCAATTTCTTCTCAGGTTGTTTGCGTTGAAAAACGACAAACAAGTAACAAACTAAAAATTTGCAAGGGGGATAAGGGCTTGCCGGTAAGAATCCGGTAGCTCTTCAAGCTAGTGCGGCCTGTAGCTAAAGTACAAAAACAAAAGCTACATCCGGAACGGTGTGCCGTTTCTCGCTGTATTAGACCATATTGATCAAGACAAAAGCGAAGAACAAAAACTTGGACATGGGAAAAAAGTATTTGTACGGAGCCAGTGTACAGGGCATACAAAGCTTCATCTTTCGCACCAGTAAACTAAAAGAAATCGTTGGAGCAAGCACCTTGGTAGAAGAAATCACCCATGCAGAAGAGACCTTTCCCGAATTAAATCTCAAATCGGGAGAGAAAGTCATGACTGCTGCGGGAAACATCCGCTACAAACTGGATGAAGAAACCTGCAAAAAAGTGGTGCGCTTACTCCCTAAGCTCATTGCCAACTATGCTCCCGGCATCACCATTAGTCAGGCTGTAGTACCCCTTTCGGGAAATGAAGAGAAAGACCGAAATGAGCTGGAGAGGCGGCTTCGCATTCAGCGCAATCGCCCGGCTATGCCGGTAGATATAGGGTTCATGGGCCTGGAAAGAGCGAGAAGAACAGCTGGTGTAGGCGTGGAGTACAAAGAAGAAGTCATAGACAGAGCAACCAAAAATAAAACAAAAAAAAGAGAAGAAGACACCCTACAGCTGTTTGAAAAAGCCACAGGGCAAAAAAATGTCAAAGCTAAAAACATTCCTTTCGAACTCTCCAGCATCACTGGAAAAAGTAAAGATCACTCCTGGCTAGCCATCATCCACGCTGACGGCAACAGCATTGGCCAACGCATACGCCACATCGGCCAACGCATGAGGGAGTTTTCAGAGGCACTGGAAACAGCTACCAAAGGAGCTGCCAAAATCGCCTTTGAAAAAATAGTGCCCGGGTTATCCGAAGAACTCAAACACTATCCCATCAGGCCGGTCATCCTGGGAGGCGATGACCTCACGGTCATCATCAGGGCAGATCTGGCCTTTGGCTATACCGTGGCTTATCTCCAAGCCTTTGAAAAAGCCACAAAAGAACATCTCGGCCACTTCTCCTCTTTTCAAGACGGCCTGACAGCTTGTGCAGGTATCGCTTACATCAGAGACACCTACCCCTTTCACTACGGAGTACGGCTTGCAGAAAGCCTGACACAAGAAGCCAAAAAAAGGTCGAAAAGCATTAACCCCGACTCTCCCCCATCCAGTCTGTCTTTCTATAAGGTGCAATCCTCTTTCACGGACAGCCTCGAAGAAATGAAAAAGCGCACACATTGGGCGGAAGCTTCGAACATGCAACTTGACTATGGACCCTACCTGATAGAGCAGAAAGAAAACCAGCCTCATGTCGGCCAACTCAAAGCTGGCCTGAAAGTAATTCAGAGCTTCTCTTCAGACAAATCCAGCGGTCTGTCCAAGCTGCGGCAATGGCTGAGCATGCTCCACCAAGACAAAGCAAAGGCAGACTTTCTCTTAGAGAGGATGCAACAGGTCAATGCCGATTTTATCGGGGAATTTGAAAAAAGGGTTGGAAAGCTCATAGAGAACCAACAAAAAACCATCGCTTTCGACCTCGTCCAGTTAGCCAGTTTTGCAACGACAAAAAACAAACAATAAAAAAATAGAGCGATGAACCTCAAATACCGAATAAAACTGCTTTCTGATTGGCATTGCGGGTCAGGACTGGACTCCGGCTCGGAGGCCGATCTACTCGTCATCAAAGATGAAAACGGAATGCCGTACATCCCGGGCAAAACCATAAAAGGCCTCCTGCGGGACGCCTGCCTGGAAATGATACAGGTGGGCAAAATGGACCTAGAGAAAATGAACCAAATTTTTGGACAGGCAAGTGAAAAAAAGAAAAAGCCCGGTACAGCCCGTTTCACCAACGCCACCCTGAGAGAAGAAGAATACGAAGAGCTCGTTCAAAACGGCCTTGCACCCCTTCTATATAGGAACATCGCTTCTACAGCAATCGATGAAAAAGGAGTAACCCGGGAGTACTCCCTGCGCACCATGGAAGTAGCTATCCCCCTTGAGCTGGAAGGTGAAATTGAAGGCGTAAAAGAGACCGAAATCATTGAAAAAGCCATGAAGTGGGTACGCCATCTCGGTAGCGGCCGTAATCGCGGCCTGGGCAGATGCCAATGGGAGATATGTGCATGAAAAGCGGCTTAGGAGACGGCTCAATATAAAGATAAAGCAAAATGATAAAAAAACACTTTCAAGTAAGACTTATTGACGACATCGTTCTCAATGCCTCCTTGGCCACTGAAGGCAATATGCAAAGCCTGAACTACATCCCCGGATCAAATTTTCTGGGTGTTGTAGCCGACCAGCTGTACGAAAAGCTCAGTGAAAAAAAAGCCTATACTCTCTTCCATTCGGGAGACATCTCCTTTGGAGATGCCCACATCGCCATTGAAGGAGAGAAAAGCTATGCCCTGCCCTTTTCTCTCTTTATGGCAAAGGGGAAAAGTAACCCCAGCCAGGACGATGTTTGGGTCCATCACGCACAGAAAATCCCAAAAAACATACAACCCAAGCAGTTGAGAGAAGGGTTTATAAACGCTCAAGGCAAATACCTCAAAAAAGTGAACAAAAAATTCTCCCTCAAGTCGGCTTATGATCCCGAGAAACGACGTTCAGATGAGGGCAGAATGTTCGGCTTTGAATCCATACAAAAGGGGCAGAGCTTCATCTTTACCGTCACTTTTAAAGACGATAGTTTTGTTGAAGAGGTCAGTCAGGCTCTTATCGGCATACATCGAATCGGTAAATCTAAAACAGCACAATTTGGCAGGGTGGAAATCAAAGAGACAGATGAAGTTGCCGAACTGAATTCACAAAAGGTAAAAGAAGACCGTCTGATCATCTACGCCGAAAGCAACCTGTGCTTCTTCAACGAATATGGACAGGCTACTTTTCAACCAAACCCAGCTGATTTTGGCTTAAAAGAAGGACGCATCCGCTGGGACCTCTCTCAAATTCGCACCTACAGCTACTCTCCCTGGAACGGCCATCGACACACCACCAGCAAACAAAGAGACTGCATCCTCAAAGGCTCCGTCATCGTAATTGAGGGTGTACAAAACGAGGATGTCAACAGCCTGCCTACACAAGTCGGCGAATACCTTGCCGAAGGGCTCGGACGAGTACTCTACAACCCCACAATCACAGAAAGCGACAAAGATGGAAAGTGGAAAATAAAGCCCCAAGAAATAAAAGCAAGCTCTCCCAAAAAACGACCTATAAATCTAAGTGCCGAGCTATCCTCTCAACTGGCACAGCTCCTCCAATCCAGGGCAAAAGCTATGGAAAAGGAAAGGCAGATCGGTGAAAAAATTATAGAAATCATGCATGCCCACCAAGGCAAATTCAAAAACATCACCTCCAGTCAATGGGGAACCATCAGACAGTATGCCCAACAAAAAGGAGACTTAAATGAACTGATCACCTTTTTGTTTAATGAATCGAATGGCTTCTTAGTCAAAGGAGTTTCTGCCGAACGCATGTGGGACAAAGGGGGGACAAGAGAAAAGCTCAAGGAAATCATCGAAAGCAACAAAAAACTCGGCATAACTTTCATCATCAAATTTGCCACAGAAATGGCCAAGTGGAAAATCAAGCAAGACGCAGCAAAAAAAACCAAAGTATGAGCAAGGAAAAAAACGACATACTCACACACCGATATCTGGCCCGGATTGTCCTGGAAGCCAAAACACCCCTCTTTGCCGGATCCGGAGAATCGTCCCTGCTCTCCGACGCCATAGTACAGCGCGATGCCTATGGATTTCCCATGATCCCCGGCACCTCCCTGGCCGGAGTGCTGCGCCATGCCATAGAAGATTCCCTAAACGATAAAGAAAAGGGGAAATGGCGTAGCTTTTTCGGCTACCAAGATAAAAAAGACGGCTTAGGCTCCAGAGTGCGCATCAGCTCTGCCTATCTCATCCTCAAAAAAGATAAAATTGCCGATTTGGAAAACCACAAAGAGCTGCGCGAAGAATTTCCCTTTTTCGAAAATTTGCCCACCCGCCAGCATGTCCGAATCGACCATCGCGGCACGGCCGAAGACGGGGGGTTGTTCGATAATGAAGTCGTCTATAAAGGCTGTCGCTTCGTCTTCGAAATAGAACTAAAGGGAAGTGCAGAAGATAGAGAGCTTTGGGAAGCTCTTTTGAAAAAACTCAACAGCCCTGCCTTCAGAATCGGGCAGGGTACGCGCAAAGGATATGGTAACCTCAGTGTACTCCAATGCAAATCGCAGATTTTTGACCTCAGAGACCAGCAGGATTTTGAAGACTACCTCAACTACCAACCCTCTTTCAATGCGGAGAATGAAATCCTGGAGAAAATTGACATAACAGAGGATGAGAATAAGGACTACATCCACTACCGCCTTACACTCATCCCCGACGACTTTTTCATTTTCTCTAAAGGTGCAGGCGAAGGAGAAGTGGACAATGCTCCCGTAACAGAAAATATTGTAGAATACGATGAGAACGGCACCCTCAAGCTAAGTGAGCGCCCCTACACCCTCATTCCCGCCTCCTCCATTAAAGGCGCCATTGCCCATCGAACGGCCTATCACTACAACCGCCTCAGAGAGCGCTTCGTCGATAAGCTGGAACCCCGGCTGGGCATGGAGATACTCACCAAGCTCTACACAGGCTCCGGCAACCAGGCTGTAAACGAGCTCTTTGGACTCGGCGCCGGTACGAGCTGGGAGGACGAAGTAAATCCGAAAGAACTGGGGCTGGGAAAAGACGAATACGAAGATATAGGTGACGCCCGCCGAGGCAGGGTCATCATCGACGACATCCTACTCCCTGTCCCCGACATCGACAACACCAAAATATTCAACCACGTGGCCATCGACCGCTTTACCGGTGGTGCACTAGACGGGGCGCTTTTCAGCGAAAAAGTCTCCCATGAAAACGAGCTGGTCATCAACATCTACCTGGAAAAGAGGGAAGAAAACGACAAATACAAAACGCCCAACCCCCAAATCTACCAAGCCTTGGAAGAAGCCCTCTGCGATATCACCCATGGCTTGTTGCCCCTGGGCGGCATGACTTCCAAAGGTCACGGGATGTTTACGGGTAAATTGGAAAAATTTGAAGCTGCAAAAGAAGAGAAAAAAACAGTGTGCGATGAAGAAAAAAATTGATCTAAAGGACATCCCCAAAGACGTAGCGTTCCAAGGCTATCTGTGGATGTCAAACAAGACGAGCCCTAAAGTGCTGAAGGACAAACCCCATGACTTCAGCAAGTACGCAGATAAGAAAAATCCCTTTGTAGTTGAAGCCTTGCTCTGGGACAAAGAAAACAAGGTCTCCTACCACATCACACATTCGGGTAGATACCAGGTGTACCGGTACAAACTGAAAAAACTGCCCAAGGAAGCTGAATTGAAAAAAGTTAAGTACCTACCTCACCGACTGGATGGTGTGAACAAGTGCAAATTTAAACAGCTGTGGGTAGCGGAAAAAGACCCACTCTGTGAAGACATGGAAGTCCTGGTGATGAAAGCCCTTGTTTTTGTGGGGTTTGAGTAAAACGAAGCTTGAAAATTGTATTTTGAACAGCCCCAAAAAAAAACAAAAAAATGGTAGTTAAATCTCCCTACAACTTCATACCTGCCCCAAGGGAATCAGAAGTATTTAAACCAGACTGGGCCCATCAAGTTAGTCACGATATTCCTTTCTCCGACGGAGAGTCAGGAGAAATTGAAATAAAGATTACTGCAGAAACACCTATATTCATCAGAAACGGCCACTTGAAAGATACTGAAGAAAATGAGTTTTCCTATTATCTCGATCAAGAAGGTAATAAACGATACTTCATACCAGGGTCATCCCTAAAGGGGATGATTCGCAACGTTTTGGAAATACTAACCAGAAGCAGAATGAAACAAATGGATGATGCGCGTCATTCTGTTCGGCAAATCATGAAGACACAAGGAACGATCGTTGATGAAGGGTATGAACTTAGTGGAGATGAAAAGAAAAACATTTATGCGGGGTATTTAGTCAAGAGGGGTGATCAATATTTTGTTTTTAATTGTGGAAAGCCCTTAAAGATCAGATATACGGATATTGATCAACATTTCAATCTAACAGGAGATAAAACTTTTGAAAAGCAATTTGGCAAAGCAGCCAAGTCCGGGATGCATTCAGATTTCTCAAAAAAAACAGGTGCATATAAGTATTCTTTATTAAAAGGAAAAGAATTAGAAGCCAAATTTGAACAACATCCCCTCGATCAAAAAAAACAAGGATCATGGGTGAGCAAGTTTCAGCCATTAAAATACGTAAGATTTGCAAGCAATTTTACAGAAGATGGTTTTTGGGGCAGAATAGTTTGCACAGGGCAAGCAAGTG
>JALSKB010000096.1 GCA_026989035.1 Saprospiraceae bacterium
GGCCTCCCGCCAGCCCGAGGATTTTATACTCAAGGCTAAAGCAGACAATGACAGCAAAACAAAACGCAGGGCCAAATGGGTGCAGCAGGTTCACACCTGCTGCGATTAGGGCCTGCTCTATGGAAATTTGTCCTGCGGCAGAGACGCACGATCGTGCGTCTCTACTTGCTTGCTTACCTTGCCCTGCGGCTATCCCTGTGGCATACCGCGACGGCCTCTGTCTCAACGGCCGCTCGGGCAGGCCGGGGGGGTGAGCATACTCGGGCTTTGATTGGAGGTGGATTTTGAACAAGAGAAAATAAGTAAATCCATTCCTCCGGTTAGTCGATTAGCCGATTTCACCGATTAACCCCTACTACCTTAGACGCAAGGCATTGCGCGTTTACCGCAGCAACACCACTTGGCCGGAGACCTCTTCCTGTGGAGGTAGAGCCACAAGGGGTTAAATAGCATGAACTTTTTGAGTTAATAGTCGTTAACTTTCTGGTGCAAATCATTTTTTGTTTATGTTGAGTGTATCCAGAGAGAACTTTTTGAAGAGCATTTACAAGTGGGTAGAGGCCGGGGAGTCTAAGGTTTTGCCTGTTGTTTTGGCCAAGGATATGGGATTGAGTAAGGCTGCGGTGAGTCAAATGGTGAAGAGGATGGAGGAAGAAGGTTTGGTCGTTTATTCTCGCGAGCGGGGGATAGAATTTTCTGAGAAAGGGTATCAGTTGGCTTTGCAGGTAGTGCGTCGGCATAGGTTGTGGGAACTTTTTTTAGTCGAGGTTTTGGGGTATGGTTGGGAAGAGGTGCATGTAGAAGCAGAGCGCTTGGAGCACCATAGTTCGGATGAATTGATGAATCGCATTGATACCCATTTGGGGCATCCTTCTTTTGACCCCCATGGTTACCCCATTCCGGATGCGGGTGGACGCATGCCCCATGCTCCTGCTGTGATTCCTTTGGCGGAAGCCGAGGTGGGAAAATCTTATACCGTGGCGCGCATTCAAGACGAGAATGCAGATTTGGTTCTCTTTCTGGGGAAGCGAGATATTGCGCCTGGTGAGACTATTGTTTTGTTAGAGGGAGAGCCTTTTGAAGGGTTGTTAAAGGTGAGGACTAAGAAAGGCGTTTATCGTTTGGGAACAGAGGCTGTTGAAGCCGTCAGTTTGTACGTTTTATGAATGCATGGATGAACTTGTTTTACGGCTTGGCTCTTACGCTGTTGCTGTTGTGGTTTTTTTGGCCTGACAGAGGGCTTTGGGCCCGTTGGAAGCGCCGGCGCCATGATACCTTACGGGTATTGATGGAGGATGCTTTAAAGGTGTTGTACGATTGTGAGTATGCTTTGTTGTCCTGTGATATTAGTCAGTTGGCCGGTCGTTTGGAGATTTCCAGGGATAGGGTGATTCAAGTTTTGGAAATTTTGCGGGATAGGGCTTTGGTCGATTTAGAGGGCGACCGAATTGTTTTGACCAAGTTGGGCAGAAAATACGCTTTGCGCGTCATTCGGATTCATCGCATTTGGGAGAGTTACCTGGCTAGTGAAACGGGCATGTCTGAGGTGGAGTGGCACGCACAGGCCGATTTGCGAGAGCACGAGTTGAGTTTAGCGGAAGCAGATGCGTTGGCCGTAAAATTGGGCAATCCGGTTTTTGACCCTCACGGCGACCCCATACCCTCGCGGGAGGGTGCTTTGCCGGGAAAGAAGGGGCTGCCTTTGCGCGATTTGCCGGAAGGTCAAAGAGCCATTATTCTTCATTTGGAAGACGAACCCGAGGCTGTTTATGCTCAATTGATTGCTATGGGGCTATATCCGGGTATGGTGGTGCGGATGCTGGAAAAGAAAGAACGCAGTTTGTCGTTTGAAGCTGAAGGCGAAGACTTGGTTTTAGCTCCTTTGCTTTCGGCTAATGTTACTGTGCTGCCCATAGAGCAAGATGCTAAGGGCGAGGAAAAGCATCACCTGACTTTGCGGGAAGTCCCTTTGGGTAAAGAAGTGTTGGTTTCCGGCATTTCCAAGGCTTGTCGGGGGCGACAGCGGCGTCGGCTTATGGATTTGGGTATTGTTCGGGGGAATCGCATACGCCCCTTGTATAAGGCCCCTTCGGGAGACCCCGTGGCTTATGACGTTTTAGGGGCCAACATTGCTTTGAGAGAAGAGCAAGCCAAATTTGTTTTTGTCGAGTTTGTGTCGGATGAAAACCCTTTGAAAACCATTGAGGCATGACGAATTGTGAACATTGTGCTGTGCATCACGAGGCTCATTTGCGCGCTTTGGGCATTGACATGAGCCAATACGATTTTGTGGTGGCCCTTGCGGGAAATCCCAATACGGGTAAGAGTACTTTGTTTAATGCACTCACCGGTTTGCGGCAGCACACGGGCAATTGGCCGGGAAAGACAGTGGTAAGGGCTGAAGGAGCTTTTGCTTTTGGCGAAAGCCGGTACAAGGTGGTCGATTTGCCAGGCACCTATTCACTTTTATCTACCAGCACAGACGAGCAGGTGGCTCGCGATTTCATCCTGTTTGGTCGTCCGGATGTTACCTTAATTGTCGTTGATGCGACCCGTTTACAGCGGAATTTGAATCTCGTTTTGCAGATTTTGGAGATTACAGACAGGGCTGTTTTGTGTTTGAATTTGATGGATGAGGCCGAGCGGCACGGTCTGCATTTGGATGTGCGCGCTCTTTCGCGCGAATTGGGCATTCCCGTACAGCCTTTGGTAGCGCGTACTCGAGAAGGTTTGCCTGAGTTGTTGCAGGTTTTGGACGAGGTGGCCAGGGGGGAATACATCTGTAAGCCTCGTCGCATAGCGTTGAAGGAGGCTGCTGTAGCTCAAGCTGTGGAGAAGCTTGAAAAAGCTCTGGCTTCGCTATTCTCCGGAGTGCCCAATCTCCGCTGGGTGGCTTTGCGTCTGCTCGAAGGAGACCAAAGCATTATGGATGCCGTAGGGAGAGGGGAATTGGGAGATTACGCTTCAGTACAAACTTCAAAAACAAAAGAGTTGTTGGAGATGGCGCAAGAGCTGCGTTGGCAATTGGGGCCGGATTTCTACGACCTGCTGCTGGAAGATATTTTTTCCGAGGCAGCGAGAATTGCCCGCAAAGTCGTGCGGCACGAGGGAAAACAGCAGCCGTTTGCCTGGGATCAGGCCATTGATCGCATCGTAACGAGCAG
>JALSKB010000097.1 GCA_026989035.1 Saprospiraceae bacterium
ACGGTAAGGCGCATGAACAGGAGCATTTGCGTTGGAGCCGTCGGGCTTTTTTGCGCAATATGGGTCTCGCCGGAGGTATGGGTATGCTCCTGGGGAAAGTACCCGTTTTTGCTTCAGAACGCTGGAGCATCAATGCCGCACTCAATCAATCGCCGACGGACCGAGTCTTGGTACTCATTCGCTTAAAGGGAGGCAACGACGGTCTCAACACCATTGTGCCGCTGTACGACTACGGCACGTACAGCAATGTGCGGCCCACCCTGCGTATTCCCCAAAACGAGTTGGTCAACCTGACCGATGAAATTGCCATTCCGAATTTTATGCAAGACATGTACCCGCTGTGGGATGAAGGAAAAATGAAAGTCGTACACAGCGTAGGCTATCCCGACCAAAACCTTTCGCATTTCCGGTCTTCCGACATTTGGGCTTCGGCCAGTGATGCCGACGTGGTGGAAAATTCCGGCTGGTTGGGTCGTTATTTCAGCGGTTTGTACCCCGACTTTCTGGCCAATCCGCCGGAAACGCCGCCGGCTGTACAAATCGGTAGTTTGGGTAACCTGACTTTCATCGATCCCAACAACATCTCCATGGCCATGACGGTTAGCAATCCGGATCAATTGTACGAAATTGCCCAGACCGGTCAGCTGTACGATGTGGACAATCTGCCGGATTGCCATTATGGCGAGCAGGTGGGCTATCTTCGGGCTGTGGCCAACACCACTTTTATCTATGCCGGCGTGATCAAACAGGCCTATGATGCGGGAAACAACGCCATCGATTACGGAGAAGGCGAGTTGGCGCGTCAAATGGCCCTGGTAGCCCGCCTCATAAAGGGCAATCTGGGGGCTAAGGTGTACATGGTAGAACTCGATGGCTTTGATACCCATGCCAATCAACCCACTGAGCACCCGGCCTTGATGGAGGAGGTCGCCCGCTCAGTGAAAAATTTCTTTGACGATCTCGAAGACGGAGGTTGGGACGACAAGGTCCTTTGCATGAGCACTTCTGAATTTGGCCGCCGTGTAGAGGAAAACAGCTCACAGGGTACCGATCACGGTTCTGCAGCACCTATGTTTCTTTTCGGCCCCGGCCTCAATGGTTCCGGTGAGTCGGGTAGCCTGCCGGATTTGCAAGATTTGGATGATGTGGGCAATTTGAAATTCGGTACGGATTTTCGCAGCATTTATGCGACCATGTTGGAGTACTGGCTTTGTATTGATGCCGAGGTGGTGGATGATGCTCTGGGCAATGTCTTTGATCGGGTAGATGATTTGGGCTTGAGCTGTGAAAGTGTGGGCAGTTGGGAGCCTCCCGTTTTGCCGGGCTTGGAGCACAGCGCTTTGTACGACATGGCAAACGGGCAGGTCTATGTCTCTTATACTTTGCCGCGTTCGGCCCGTGTTAAGGTGGAGATGGTCGATGTGTTGGGGCAGAGCATAGCCGTACTTTACCATGGCTATCAAATGGCCGGCACGTATCGCTATCCCTGGCACAGCTCGCGGTATCGCATGGCCTCGGGCCTGTTTTACTATCGCATTTTGATCGACGGTCGGGCGTATAGCGGCAAAGTAGCTGCTTTGTCTCGCTAACTGAACCCCGCGTGTCCGTTCCAACTGCCCGAGCCTCAAACTCGGGCAGTTGTTTTTAGGGCAGTGAGTTTTTGCAGCAACCACTCTTTGTTGATGATAGAGCCGGCCTGCTCAATGTCTTTTTCCAGTTTTTTCAGCGTTTTTTGGTAGATTTCTTTTCGGGTGAATGGCTGATTTATCTTAAGCAACAGAGCCCGACGGGTGAAACGCAGCAGTTTGCGAAATGCTTTGATGCGTTCATTGGAAAGGATTTTATTGCGTTTCAAGTATTGGCGAAAGGCATCTGCCAGAGCGTTGAGCGCTTCGTATTCGTCCAGCTCGTAATAAGTGCGGAGCATAAGGGCCTTTGCCCCCAAATAATATCGGAAGTCGCTGTATTCGAGCTGAGAGAGCAGTTTAAGCACCTGGTGGTATTGCCCCATGGCATAATGCCAAGAAGCCAAGTTGAACCGAAAAGCCTCTTCTCGGGAATCGGGGGGCAGGAAGTCTTTAAACTTTTGCAGAAAACTTTCGATCCACGCCTTTTCACCCAGGCGCAAACCGATGGTGGTGATGTTTTTGTAGTGCCATTCGGGCAAGAAACCGCGCTCGTCGAACAGCAGCCCTTTGTCGAGTTGAAGTCGATACAGCTCTAAGGCCTTGGAAAGGTAAGCTTGCTGCCCCGAGTTAATTTGCTCTATGCAATAGTTTTGCAAGTAATTGTAGATGTTTTGCAATTCGTCTTTGTTAAAATGTTCCTCTACTTCTTGCAGTTTGTTCAGCAGGTTTTCGTACAATTTGTCGGAAGGCTTTTGCAGCAGCTGAAGGATGTCGCGGTAAATGGAGATAGACGGGGTATCGGCATAGAGCTGTTCTGCTGCTTGTGAAGCGACTTCCAAGAGCGGTGGCTGGAAGTTAGATTGCGTGATTTTGTTGAGGATGTACAATTCACAGGCATCTTTGAGCTTTTCGCTGAAGAAGAAACGGTCGAGCCGATTTTGCTTGCGCAAAATGTGTTGAGGTGATCCATAGGTGTGTTGCAGTTGTTCGTAGCGATTGATTTCCGTGGCCAGCAGAAAATTCTGTAAGTGGTAGGCGCTATCTTGAGTATGAATCTGTTCTGCCCGTCTTTCCAATGCTTTGCGCTGTTTGTCATATAACCCGAACAGGTTGCGGCGGCGCAAAAAGGTCAATTGAAGTCGTTGTTTTTCCAGCTCTAGTTCCTTTCGGCTTTCCTGTGCCATGAATTCTCCAAAGAGTCTCCAGGCGTAGGTGAATACGACAGCGAGATGTTTTTCGGCTTGTTCGGCTTTTCTCTTTTGGTTTTTGGCCAGGACGGCTTTCGCCAAATGTTTTTTAGAGCATTTGGCCTCGGGAAAAGCCGGATATTGCCTTTCCAAAAAAGTGATAAGTGCCTTGAGGTCTCGATGTTTGTTGAAATAAGGCGATTCGGCCATTTCGCGAAAGCGGCGCATCTCGGCTCGCGAAAGGGTTTTTAGCGCTTGAATGAGAGCATGGCGTACCATATAGATTTTTTATCCAAAATAAAAGAGATGTAAGTCATTGATTATCAAGTTGTAAAGTTAAG
>JALSKB010000098.1 GCA_026989035.1 Saprospiraceae bacterium
TGGTCTTGGTTTTGGATGCCCTGAATTTCCCATATTTTTTCTCCTTGCGAGCTGTACAGGCGCAGGCTGTAGGGTGGCGTGCCCGAGAAGTGGATGTTGAGCAAGTGGTTGGCGGGGTTTGGCGAAAGCCGAAAAAGAGGGGAGGTCTGGGTTGTAGTACCCGGGCAGTGCGCCACGATGACTTTGCTGTATTCAAACTTGCCATCCACATCAAACATTTGGAGGCGGTAGTAATGGGTTTCGCTACTTTGCGTTCGGTCTTCAAGTTGATAAGAATGTGAGCTGTTTTCCGGGATTTGGCCCACGATTTCCCAGATTTCCAGGTCGCTGCTGCGCAGCAGGAGGAAGTGGGAGAAGTTGGTTTCCCAGGCAGTTTCCCATTGGAGCAGGCTGCCCTTATCGCTGCATTCGGCTGTGAAGGAAATCAGTTCGACGGGCAGGGCAAGGATGGCGTTTACGGAGGCCAGGGCATTGACTCTGCCGTGCCCATAGGTGTTGTTGGGGATGTTGCTGCCGGGCGTGCCCCCGCAGTCTTGGGAGCTGGTCAGTTGTAGGGCGTTTTGTTCGATGAGGTTTTCGATGGTAGCGACCTGGCCTTTCATGTCGGGTCTGGCATCGAGCATGAGGGCCACGGTGCCCACCACGTGTGGGCCGGCCATGCTGGTGCCGCTCCAAGTGGCGTACTGGCCGTTGCGAACGCAGGAGCGCACACCGACTCCGGGAGCGCAGATGTCGGGTTTAAGGCGATTGCTGTTGTCCACGGTAACGGGCCCTCGGCTGCTGAAATAGGCGATGTCGTCGTTGTTGTTTGTGGCGCCTACGGTAAAGCTGTTTTCAAAGATGGCTGCCGGAGCATTTACGGTGGAGCAGGCCGGGCCGCTGTTACCGGCAGAGACTACGACGACGATGCCCGCAGCCACCAAGTTGTTGACAACGGCTTCCATGGTGGCGAAGTTGCCGCTGTTGCAGCCTTCGGAAGGAGGGCAACTCCAGGAATTGTTGATGACATCCGGTGCTTTGGCGGGGTCGGGATTGGCATCGTTGAGGTCAGTGGGTTCGAGAAACCATTCGAAGCATTCGATGTAGGTGGAGGGGCTTCCCACACCTTGGTCCATGTTGCGGCAGGCGATCCACTTGGCATCGGGAGCTACGCCGATTTGGTTGGTGCCGCCATCGTCACCCACCATGGTGCCGACGGTGTGTGTGCCGTGATCGTGGTCGTCACAGGGCACGGGGGAGTCGGAGCCGCAGGGGTTGGAGCCGCCGGCGGAGTGGATGGCATCGTGCCAGTTGTAGTTGTGGTCAGCGGTGCTGCCGTTCCAGCCGCGGTACTGGTTTTTGATGGCGGCATGGTCCCATTCCACACCGGTATCTTGCCCGCCGACGACGACGCCCTGTCCTTTGTAGCCGAGGTTCCAGACCTGATCTGCTTGTATTTGGGTGATGCCCCATTCCGGGGCACGTTGGTTTGGTTTGTCTCCCGTTGAGGTTGGAGACGATCGGAAGTTTACTTTTGGGTTGGTTTGCAGTTCGCGTACTTCGGGTAGGCGAGCTAAGGCCAGCATCAGTTCGAGTTCGCCTTTTGCCCAGATGGCATTGATGAGGTAAAAGGCGTGATAAGGTGCGGAAGATTTTTCCAGTAAGGCGATGACGTTTTTTTGGCTGCGTTCTGCGCAGAGGCGCAGCTGCCGGGCTACGTAACGGGTTTTGTCTTCTTTGCGTAGGAAGAGTTCAGCTTTGCTGAGGGCGGCTTGTTTTTGTAGGATGATGAGAAATTCAGTCTGGCCTTTTTCGGCGACTTCTTCCAGCAATTCGGCCTGGATTTTTTGCAGGGGCATTTGGGCGAAAGCCTGATGCAAAAGAAAAACAAAGGATAGGAGAATTATGCGTTTCATGGTCTGGATAGGCAAATGGCCTTTTGGTTTACAAGCTGTTGTTCGCTAGCATGTCCTTTAGTTCCCTTTGTGATATTTTTAGCCGAAGCCGGGCTGAGAGCGAAGCAGCGCGGCGGCCTGTTCAGCCGGTGGTCGTTGATTTAGTGGCACTTGAAATAGTCGAAAGGCTCTAAGCAGTCGTTACAGGCGTAGAGTGCCTTACAGGCTGTAGAGCCAAATTGGCTGATGAGCCGGGTATTGGTGGAGCCGCAGCGGGGGCAGGGTACTTGGGGGCTTTCGCCAAATAAGATGTTCTTGTCAGCACTTTCTTCTACGGGAGGAGCGATGCCGTAGGCGCGGAGTTTTTCCCTGCCTTCGGGGCTAATCCAGGCGGTGGTCCAGGGCGGAAAGAGTTGTTCTTCTATCTGTACGGGGCCAAAACCGGCTTCGGTCAGGGCTGCTGTGATTTGTGCGCGCATGAGGTCGGTGGCCGGACAACCCGAATAGGTGGGGGTGAATTTGACCAAAGTACCGCCTTCGTCCAAGGGTATTACCTCTCGAACCATGCCCAGGTCCAGGATGCTCAGGACGGGGATTTCCGGATCGTTGATTTGTTTCAGTACTTCCAGGTGTCGTTGTACCTCGGCGGTTTGCATGAAACAAAGATAGCCATTTCCCGGGGGATGTGCAAATTTTTGTGTAGCTTTAAAGTCTTTTTCAGCGCTTTTTGGTTCACTTGATTCGAGCTATCATGAGCAGATAGGATTTGGCGAAAGCCGGCAGGTTTTGATACCGCAACATCTGCTTTTTGAAATAGGTGTTTTTCAGCTCGTTTTCGCATTTCTTTTTGATTTGGTCTAAGGCTCGTTCGACTTCCTTTCTGTTTGGGGCAACGAAAGGCTTGTGTGCTTTTTTGTTTGGGAAAAACTTTGCGGGGAAGCCTGCTTCCCGGAAGAAATCGCTTTGGGTAATGCGGAAATAGAGCAGGAAGACTTCATGCAGCCAATCGGGTAGGGAGTAGAAATAGACGATATATCCGGCGATGTAGTTGGCGATAGCCATGGCGTAGGTGAGCTTCTCGT
The DNA here is from genome assembly GCA_026989035.1 of Saprospiraceae bacterium. Classification (GTDB taxonomy): domain Bacteria; phylum Bacteroidota; class Bacteroidia; order Chitinophagales; family Saprospiraceae; genus WGBN01. Next base: position 2,957 of record JALSKB010000098.1, read on the forward strand.
TTTGTATGTACCAGTCCGTCTTAGGTACTTCGTTGCGGATGTATTCTTTGATTTTGTCAGGGTCAAAGGGGTTGGCTATGGCAAAGGTGGAGCGGGTTTGGTAGAAGTCTCGTTCTACAATTTGCTCCAATTGAGCATGGATTTCTTTGAAGAGGTTGAGGCTTTTTTGATTTTTTTGTTCAATCGTAAGATCGTTTTTGGCGAAATAGTTTTTGTGTATTTCATCGATTTTATCCAGCAATTTTCCTTCGGGTTTGAGCAGTGCATCTATGCGATATGCAGTGTCCAGGAGCAGAAAGGCGAGAGCACCGGGGTTTTTCTGTATGTCGATGGAGGGTTGTTCAACCTCTTTAAAGCAGGCTTCTATCCAGGTTTTCATCCATTTAGATAAGTGTTGTTTTTGGCTTTCGCCAAATGGCGTGACATGCTCCGAACCAAGGGGTTTTAGCATGTCAAACTCCTGGAGGAAGAGGTCGTCTCGCCTGTCTGCTTCCACGGCAATTTCTTTGAGGCCGTGGTAGAGTTTGTAGGGCGAGCAATCGGCGATATAGCTGTCGAAGATGAGGAGCAGTTCATTTTTTTCGTTGATGGCATAGCGGCCGTATTTGAGTCTGAAGTTGCTCTGAATCATGTGGCGGAGAAAAGCGATGTGCATGTTCTCTGCTCGGGCGATGGGCACCTCGGCTCGCAGGGTTTTTTCCCGGATTTCACCTTGGAGTCGTTTGGAGCCCTGGAGTAGGCTAAAAGTCTTGTTTTGCGTTGTATTGAAGGATACGTTGTTTTCATTGGGGTCAGCCAAATACTTAAAGAAATGCTCAAACATGCTTTCGTATTGTTGTGTCTCGAAGGCCTGCATGGCTTCTTGCCAGTGTCTGAGCTGTTCTTCGGATTTTTGATAATCGGAGTAGTGCCCCAGTCTAAAATGAGGTAGAGCTGTTTTTTCTTCTTTGTATTTTTTTCGGAAGAGGTTAAAGAGACTCATGTTGGCTTTTTAAGGTGTGGGTACGGGATAGAGGTGCAGGGGGGATGCACCTCCATGGTTTTTATTGCAAGGTGAACCGGACGACTACGCCCCCGGAGGCATTGGTGATGGGATAAGATTGAGAGGTTTTGGGTTCGGTATGCCGGTAGTCGAAGAAGAGGCGCAGGGCCAATTGTTTGTTGAGTTGATACTCCAAATAGGGGCTGATGTTGAGGGTGGTGGCCCCTCGTGTGGGTTCTTCTACGGGTTGGTCGAGCAGATAGCGTATGGTTACATCATCGCGCAGGGAGAAGTCGAAATTGATGGTGAGGTCGCGGGGTTTGCCGGCGCTAAGGCCGCCTACACCACCCCGGCTACCCGGAATTTTGCCGAAAGGCGTATCGGATTGATCTGTTTTGCCTTTGCCCTTTTTCTTGCCGGTAAGGAAGCCTATGTTGACATCGCTGAGGCGCCAACGGAAGCCGATGGTGTATTCGGAGTTTTTGGTTTCGTTGAGGCTGAAGTCCACAAAGCTCATTTGGAGGTTGCGGGCTTTTTTGAAGTCGAGATTGAAAGCCATGTTGTTTTTAAACTCCATGCTGATGCCGAGCAGGGGGGTGAATTGTTCGGAGATGACCAAATTGGGCAGTTCGAAGCGGGTGATGTAATCCTGCGTTTCTGCCAGAACCTTTTGGGGGTTGTTGTTGTCGTAGAGCAGATCGGATTGAAAGGTATTGACCGTCATGGAGGAATTGTAGCCGTGTCTCAGGTCGAATTTGTCGAAGATGTCTTTGAAGAAAGGCAATTTGGACAGGCCGTTGTATTGGATGGTCCAATTGGGTTTGGGTATGGTTTTAAAGAGGATGGAGGTATAGTCTTCTGCCAGAGGCATGGTATTGGGATCTTGCTCGGTATAAGCTGCTATGAAAGAAGGCAGCAAGACGCTTTGATGGGTTCGCCCATAGCCCTGGGGATAGCCAAGAGCAGCCATGAGGGAATCGGCATGGGGCGGAGCATCGGGGCCTGCGAGGCGATGGGCTATGAGAAGGCGGTTGTCTTCGAATTGTTGAAAGAGGGCCTGGATGTCTTTGCTGAAGAGGGTTTTGATGGCCGAATAAGAAGTCGTAAAAGAGCCTACCTGGCGGTTGTTGAGGTGCTTGTACTCACTTTGCAGGGGGTCATTTTCATTGAAGAAGATGGTATCGCGCCGAAAATCTTCGGACTGGAACCTGGAGAAGGAGCGGGTAGCGGTAAGCTCGATGCGGAAATCGGGGAAGGGCTCCAGGGTGAGGCGTGCATCAGCCGATTGGGAGTAATCTTGGGTTACCTGTTGATTGAGCAGCAGGTCTCGGGATATCCAGTTCCAGTTGTTGTAGAGCCAGTCGTTGGGGCCGTAGTAGTCTTCGGGGCGGATGTTGGGTTGCAGGCCCGCTATGAAATCCCAGCCCGGCGAAAGGAAGTTATCTGCCATGCCCAGGAATTCGGTGCCGGGCAAATAACCGGGGACTACGGTGCCAAAGTTTTCGGAATAGCTGAAGCGCATTTTTCTGACCAAGAGCAGAGGTCGAATGAAGGCCTTTTCCCAAGGAGATACTTGCGTCTTTTTGCCTTTGGGGGCGTCGGGTCGTGCGGGGGCATTAGGGCGTGTGGTTTTTTTTCCTTTGTCGCTGCGCGACCCCCGACGGTTGCTCGGGCGCTGACGGGTGTTGATGCGTTTGAGGTAGGCTGATTTGTTGTAGAGCTTGTCGAAGCTGAGGTCTGCGTTGATGGTGCGCTGTTGGGTGTTTTGGATGACATTGCCCAGCGAGAGGGCTGTTAAAGAAGCTGCGTTCCAGGCATAAGTGGCGTTGTAGCTGGCCCGTACATTGATCCAGTCGAGCAGAGGGATGAGCTTGAAGGGCGCCGTGTAGGAGATGTTGATGTTGTGGTTGTAGGATTTGTTGCGCCCGAGTTGGCGAATGTTGTTTAGGACAATTTCCTTTTTTTCAGGGGTGTCGATGAGGCCGTCGGGCTCGTCGATGACAGACAGGGCAACGGCATTGAAATTTAGTTTGATGCCTTTGGCCAAATCCCAATTGAGGTTGTAGTTGCGGTCCCAGTTCCAGCGCTTGTTGTAAAAAGTGGCGTATTGGGGGTCTCCGGTAAAGCGGTATTTGCGCACAGAGATTTGTCTGTCCATCAAGGTGCTGAAGCCGAAAGAGTTGGGCAAGGGGTTGAAGTTGAAGCCCGTAATGAGCTTGAGGTGTTTGCTCTTGGACAGACCTTTTAAAGGTGTGATGAATTTGGAGGATCTGCTGTAGTTGTAGTCTAGGGCAGCGTGGTAGATTCGTTCTTTATCGCTTTCGATAAGAGGGTTACTGCGTTCAGTTTCGGAATAAGCATAGGTGGCACTGAGGTTGGAGATGTCCCAAGGTTTGGGTTTTTTATTGTTTCTGGAACGTTCTTTGCGCACATTGGTCAGGCTGACGGTTTTGAAAGAGGTGATGTCTTGGGCGATGTTGCGGATGGAGTCTCGTTGGTCTGCGGGAGAAGTGGCTATTTTTTCTTGCAGGGGGATATCTAAGTCAAAAGGGTCGTATTGCGGGGCTTTTCTGGTTTGGCTCCACTGCATGTAGAGGGGTAGGCGCAGGCCCCATTTGGAGGGGAAGAATTTGTCGAGGGCGATGTTGGTAGCCACGTCCCATTGGACGACTTGTTCGCGGCTTCGTTCTATGACGTTTTGGTCGAGGGCGCCGAAGCCGATGCTGCTGTAGCTACCGGCTACAGAGAGGTTACCCAGGTCAGCCAGTTGGATGTCCAGGCGTGCCGTGGCGGCCCCGCCGCCTTGTTCGTCCAGTCCGAAGAGGCGCAGTTCATTGACCCACACTTCGGCACAGTGATCGAGGTTGTCGTCTTTGGGGTTGCGAATACCGATCATGACGCCCTTGACTTCTCCGAGATTGGGGTTTCCCTTGATGCGCAGGCGAGCTTCGGGATGATTGGGGTCCACGTAGCCTTCGAGGGGATAGATGGCACCGGGGTCTATACCGGCCTGGTTGCGCATGATTTTGAGTTCTTTGAGCAGTTCAAAGAGGATTTCGACATTGTTGGCCTCCGGCCAGACGACAAAGGGGTAGGCGTCGCTGTTTTTGGGCGTGGTAGCGGCCAGGTCGGGATCGGAGAGTGTCAGCGGCATTTCATATTCGTAGTAATTGCGAGAGAAATCGCTGCCGAAGCGGATGAAGATGTGCAGGTCTTTGTCTTCGAGATAGGGGTCTTGGGGTATGCTTTCGGCATGGACAAACATTTTGAGGCCTTTGTAGAGGCGGAAGTCCATATTGAGCAGTTTGTAGATGGAGCGTTCTGCATTGTCGGGCAGGCCACAAACGTTTAGCGAAAGGGCCTGTTCGTTTTGTGTTGCCTGGAGATTGACGCCTAAAGCTTGTTCGGGTATGATGCCGGGAGGCAGGATATAGCCGAAGGGGGTTCGCTCGGCATTTTCGAAGAAATTGACATCGTCCACATCGAATTGCACGCTGTTTTCTTCTTGCTGTCCACCGATGGAAGTCAGCCCGCTGGGCAATTGATAGCGGCGCCACTGGTTGCGCACCAGTTCCAGGCGTGCAAAGCGAAAGGTAACGGGTTTTTTGAATTGGCGCAGGTAGAGCCGTACAAAGCGGATAGATCGAAAATCCTGAATGCCTCCTACGCGGGAGAAGTAGGGGTTATCGTCGTTGAGTTGGAGAGGTATTTTGAATCGGTACCAGACGCGTTTGCCGTCTTGGCTGGTGATGGAATCCGTAACGAAGGGGTTGTTTTCCATATCGATACCGCGGTAGCCGTCGTAGCGGATGGGGATGCGATATTGGAAGTAAGACTCCGTTTCGTTGAGCGAGAAGTCTTTGTCCACGTCTTCCATATCGGGGTCTATGCGGCCAAAGGTGGTTTGTTGCTGACCTTGTTGTGAGGTGGGGGTATTGCCTTCCGAGAGGTTGAATCGAAAATAGCGCTGCAGCACATTGGGGTTATCGGGCAGTTTTTCGGGATCGTTGTAATAGATGTAGTCGTCGAAAGCCGGATCGTCTTCAAATTCCTGGTAATTGGCGATGCCTGCCGTTTGGAGGGCCTGGAGGTAGTCGGCATAGAAAGCTCGTTCTTGCTGGTCGCTGAGGCCGTCGAGGCCGATGTCTTGGAAGACGCGTTTTTCAGGATCGGCGTCGAAGGCGTTGGTGATGCGAGGAACGGTGGGAACGCGTCCCCAGGCCGTTTCCACGACTTTGACATCGGCATCGGGTTCATCGGGTGTGGGCAAGCCGTTTTCGAAGAACAGTCGGGAGTCTTTGAGGATGTCTTCGGAGATATTTCCCAGGTTGAAGTAGATTTCCCCTTCGTAGTTTTCCGGGTCATCTACGGGTGCACCGCTACCGTCGGGATTGAGGAAAGGGCTGAGTACCCAGAACTCGATGTATTCTACATTAGCCGCTTGGAAGTCGTTGGTGGAGAGGTTGGTCATGATACCGGCCCAACGCGATTCGGGGGCTTTGAGGGTGCCGTCGATGTTTAAGCCGGCGGAGTAGGGGGTGCCTTCCGGCAAATCGAAATTGTAGGATCCCCGTCGGTTGGGGTAGTAGGTCAAATCAAAGGTTTGGAAGAAGACCTGGCCGAAGCTGTTGGGGTAAGAGAGGTTGGGAAAGATTTCGTTTTCGTCTATTTGCATGGTGTAGGGAGATTGTTCTCCCTGTTGCACGCCCTGATCTATGCGGTACCAGCTGAGATGGGCGCGATTGACACCTGCCAGGCGATTGTTGGAGAGTTTCCCTTCCGGGAAATAGGGGTTATTGCCGAATTCATCATCTTGGGGTACGCTGGCCAACACCCAAGCATTGACGCGGGTATAGAGGGGGATGGAACTGACGCTGCCTTCGAAATCATCGACATAGACCACGCCGCCTTTGTCCTTTTGGTCTTGGCTCTGGCCGGGTTGGTTGATGGCTTTGGAGTGGCCGGGTTTGAGGTAAGCGCCTTCGGCGGTGAAGGAAATTTGGGAGGGCGCTTTGGTCTGTATGAGGGGAATGCCGTCGATGATTCGGGTGATCCAAGGGGCTTCCGAGCTGTAGGTGATGTCCAGGCCGAAAATGCGGTTGTTGATGGGGTCTTCGCCTATGTTGACCTTTTGTGTAAAAGGCCTTTCGAACAGATGCATGTAGGTGGCACCTATATTGAATTGGTCGCTGAAGCGGTAGTCGGCTCGCAGGCCCAAGAGGGTTTTGGTTTGGAAGCCGAAGAGGTTGTTGTCTTCAAAGCTGACGTTAATCGGTGCGCCGGAGGCCAGCAGGGCTTCATTGAGTATTTTGATTCGCCCTACGGTATAGTCGATTTCATAATCGCGGCCTTCTTCCAGGATTTTCCCTCCGGCAGTGACGTTGACCGAGCCGGGGGGCAGGTTGAAAGCTCCGAGAGAGATTTCGTTGGAGATGGAGGTTTTGTAGTTGCCTTTGATGATGAAGCGGTTCAGGTAGGCGAATTCCTGAGCACGGGTTTTGGTCGAGTCGTAGAGTTGTTGATAGACATAGCGGACACTGTCTTGGGGGTCGTCTATTTGTTCGGCTAGGGTTTTGCCGAAAGGCTCCAAAACGGGAAACATGATGCGTCCGTTGGTGGGGTTGATGGTGATGCCTTGGACGAAATCGAATACGCCGTCGGGTTGGGGGTCGAGTTGGCTGTTGAGCCTGTCGAGTTGGAAGATGTTGAGCAGAGGTATGCCCTTGATTTTGGTGTCGGGCAGGAAGCGCTTTTGGCCGCCTCCGGGTTCTTCGTAGTAGATGTCCAATTGGAAATCTTGGGGATTGACTTGATAAGCTCCTATGGAATAGATGTTTTTCATCATCAGATCCCAAGAGGGTTGATCCACGCGTTGGGTGGCGCTTTTGAGCATTTTGAGGAAGATGACTTCCTGGTCGCCCGGATTTGTCCCGCCTTGTGCCGGTATGTCATCGGCAAATTGCCCGACTTGATAGACGCTGTCTTTGTAGGTGTACTGATAGGCTACGGCCAGGACCTGGTCGGGTTGAACATTGATGTTGACGGAGATGAAGCCGAGTTCGGGATGGTAGGTAAATTCGGAGGGAGAGAGTTGGCGGGCGGTAATTTTTTCAAAGTCAAGGCCTTGGCGCAAGCTGAGGGGTGGGGCTTGCAGGCTGGAGACGACGCGGTCCACGCGGCTGGTGTTGGGGTCGCTTTGGATGAGTTCGAGCAGGGGGTTAGCGGCATTGTCGGGTAGTCCGTACTGGCCGCTGATATCGAGGTATTTGGGGTTGAGAGGGGGCTGTATAGCGGGGTTTTGGGTGTTGGTCATGTTGGCGCCATTGGGTTCGCCCAGGTCGGTAAGTGCGACGACGTCTCGCACATTTTCAAAGGAGCCGCGGTCATTGGTAATCCAGACCTGAATTTTTTGGATGCGAAACAGGCCTTTGATTTGCGGCATGTTTTCCAGGGATTTTTCAAAGACATTGCGGTTGTAGTGGGAGAGGAAGAAGTGTCGGTTTTCGTCGTATTCATCTATGCGCAATTGAAAATCGCGGTATTCGCTGCCTCCCTGGATGGTGATTTGTTTTCGTTCAGATTTTTGTTGGGAGGCTACGGCGGTGAGCCAGAGGTGGCCGAATTGCAATTCGGTTTTGATACCCAGCAGGCTTTGTGCCCCCTGAATGAGTGATCCGCGCAGGGGGAGGCTGACGTTGCCCACTTCGATGTTTTTGATGATGTCGTCTTCGCCGAAGAGGTCGGTGTTGTAGTCCAACTTCATGACGTTGTCGAAGTTGAAAGTGGCCTGGCTGTTGTAGTTGGTGCTGAGACGGAGTTTTTTGCCGATGGAACCTTCGACATTCATTTGGATACCCATGTCGAAGTCGAAGGTAGTAATTTTGCGTTGGCGTTCTATGAGTGCCGGGTTTTGCACATTTTGGTAGTCGAGGCCGAAAGTCAGGTCGATGTTGCCCTGGGGGCGGATGCTGACTGTGTTGTCGCCAAAGAGGCGGTCCACCAGATTTTTTTGGATATCGACTTTGGCGATGGGATCGAGTTTGCTGATGTCTTCGCTGCCCTGGAGGCCTGCGAGTTCTTGGAAATACTCTTGTTCTTGTTGTTTAGCCCGCCAATCGAGGTATTCTTCAAAAGTCATGTAGGTGGGCATGCGGTAAAATTCACCGCCAATGGTTTCGGTGATGATGTAGGTATTGGTTTCGGGATCGTACTCTACTTTTTTTTCTATGAGCTCGGGGTCTTGTAGGTTGAAGGGGTTGGGATTGGGGTCGGTGAGAAAATCGCCTTGACGATCTTGCAGGGGGATGGTATCGGTGCCGGAGGCGTAGTAAGCATAGGGCAGGAAGGGGTTTTCGGGTAGTGTTCCCGAGGCCAAGGCCCAGAAGAAAATTCCCGATACGGTGGTCAAAAAGAGTGCAAGGCGTAGGAGTAACTTGTTCATAGTTTGAGGTAAGCGTTTGCTGTTCTTACTCAATAAAGGTGTTGGTTTTCCACTTTTCCCTAAAACATACCCTTAAACGAATAGAAGAACTTTCATTTGCCGAAAGGCAAATCTTTTAACATCTGTCTTTTTGCTTGGCCGGTGCTTTTACCGGAGTAATCCCAGAGCGTGTTTGACGAGCTCTTCGACGGTTGTGGGGGCAGGGGTCTTGTGTAGAGCTGTGTTGATGGCCTTTTGGGCCGGTATTTTGTTGAACCCCAGAGCCAACAGAGCAGATAACGCCTCTTGGCGAAGGGTATTGTCCGGGGGGCTTTTTCCGGCGGGCGAAACGGGCCCTGCCGTTTTGGAAAGTTTGTCTTTGAGCTCTACGATGAGTCGTTTGGCGGTTTTGGGGCCTATGCCCTTGACGTTTTTAAAAGCTTGGAGGTCTTCGGTGAGAATGGCTTGGCGTGCTTCTTCGGCCGACATGCCCGAGAGCAGGATTTGGGCGGTACTCGGCCCTATGCCGGAAACCGAGATGAGTTGTTCGAAGAGGAAGCGTTCTTCTTCGGTAGCAAAGCCATACAGTTTTTGAGTGTCTTCTCTGATGTGGTGGTAAATGAGGATTTGCGCATGCTCTTTGGCTGCCAAGGCGGCCGAAGTGTTGAGGCTGACGTGAATCCAATATCCCGTGTCTTGGACTTCCAGAATAAGCAAGGTGGGAGATCGGAAAGTGATTTTGCCCTTGAGGTATGCGATCATGATTTGGTTTTTCTGCCTATTGGGTTGATCTCAACTTTTTTTGAGGGCCGAGTCGATTTGTTCGGCTGTTTTAAGGGCTTGATAACCGTCGTACAAAGGTACGGCAACGGCTTGATTGTGGAGTATGCTGTGTGCGAAAGACTCCAGCTCCATTTGAATGGCGTTGACGGGTTGTGCTTCGGGCCATTCGATCTGTAAAATTTTTTTGCCGGAAGGGGTGTCGAGCTCGATGCCTTGTTTTCCGGAGTCTTGGTCGAACAGGCGAACGATCTGCGATTTTTTTTCCAGGAAGTCTATGCTGAGGTAGGCGTCTTCCTGGAAGATGCGCAGTTTGCGCATTTGCTTGAGCGAAATGCGACTGGCCGTGAGGTTGGCCACACATCCGTTTTCAAATTCAAGCCGGGCATTGCAGATGTCGGCACTGTGGCTGACGAGTGCCACGCCGTGGGCCCGAATTTCCCGAATGGGGGATTTGACCAGAAAATGGAGGATGTCCAGATCGTGAATCATGAGATCGAGCACCACGGATACGTCGGTGCTGCGGGGTTTAAAAGGAGCCAGGCGATGAGCTTCGATGAAGCGGGGAAGGAGTTTTTCGTTTTGCAGAGCCAGTAAGGCGGGATTGAAGCGCTCTACATGTCCTACTTGTACGATGCAATTTTTTTCCTTGCTTTTTTCGAGTAACTCGGCGGCTTCTGCCACGGTTTGGGTTACCGGTTTTTCGATGAAGAGATGGCAGTGGTGTTCCAAGGCTTGCAACGCTAAGCTGTAGTGGGTGGAAGTCGGGCTGACGATGTCTATGGCATCGCAATGCCGCATCAGTTCTTCGGGTTGATCAAAAGCCCGTAGCCCGAATGTCTTGCTGATTTCGGCAGCCCGATTCGAATCGGGTTCGTAGAAGCCGATGAGCTCGAAAAGTTGGTCGGTTTGCAACAGACATTGGAGGTGTATTTTCCCCAGATGCCCCAGGCCGAAGAGACCGATTTTCACCATGGGTGTAGTTGTTTTTAAGTTTGTCCGTAAGGGCGTCGGGCTTTTATGGAGCGGCTGAGGGTGATTTCATCGGCGTATTCCAATTCTCCTCCAAAAGAAATTCCCCTGGCCAGAACGGAGATTTTGAGTTCGGGCCGTTGGGCCAGGCGGGCGATATAAAAGATGGTGGTATCGCCTTCTATGGTGGGGCTGATGGCCATGATGAGCTCTTTGACCTCTTTTTCTTTGCTGCGTTGGATGAGGGATTGGATGTTGAGCTGTTCGGGGCCTATGCCCTCCAGCGGGTTGATGATTCCTCCCAAAACGTGATAGAGCCCCTTATAGGTTCCCGTATTTTCGATTTGTATCAGGTCGCGCAGGTTTTCAACTACGCAAATGAGGCTTGGATCTCTGGAGGGGTTGGCGCAAATGTTACACAGCTCCTGATCGGAGATGTTGTGGCATTTTTTGCAGTGCTTCAACTGGTGTCGCATCTTGCTGATGGCTTGCATAAATTCATCTACCTTGTCTTTGTCTTGCTGTAAGAGGTGCAAGACGAGGCGCAGAGCTGTTTTTTTCCCTATGCCGGGCAAAGAGGCAAAAGCCATGACAGCATCTTCCAAGAATTTAGACGGGTAATTCATGGGCGCAAAGATAGGGTTATTTGACATTAGAAGCCTGGAAAGAGGGCAGGAGGTTTTTTATGCCTGTAACCAGTTTTGCAGGGCCTTTTTTAAGTTGGGCAGGTTGGAGGGAATGGCTTTGGGCCGGGGCATGCTATCGAGTAAAGACAAATCGTCATCGATTTGCAGTTCGTCTTGTTTTCGGACGAGGAAGCCTTGCCTTTCGGCAAATTTTCGGGCGAGGTACTCCTGTTCATCCTGGCCCGGGGTAGGGATGAGCAAGGCTTTTTTGCTCAGCATGAGCAAGTCCATGAGGCTGGTGTAACCAGATCGACAAATTACGACTTTAGCTCGCCTGAGGAGTTGGTAAAGCTGTTCACCATCGAGATGGGAGAAGTAGTGAAAATGCTTGTTGATCTGAGTCTGTTCGCTGCTTTCCGCTTTTCCTCCGACAAGGACCCATTTTTTGTCTTGGAGCTTGCTGTTTTGAATTTGTTCGATGAGTTGGTTTTCCAGTTTGCTGCGTTGGGGCTCCGGACCTGAGATGAGGGCCAGGCAGAGTTCTTCTTCTTTGCTGTCGGGCTTGTTGTTTGTTCGGGGCAAGTCGAATTGAGAAAGGGGCCCGATGTATTGGACTTGCATATCCGGAGGGGCGGGATGAGACAATTTACCGGAGAGGTTATTCGCTTCAGCGTAGTCGGGTACCCACCAGTGGCCAAACTTCCGCATGAGGAAGAGGTTGATGGAGGTAGCTGCCTGTAGGGGGAGGTAGAACTGATGGGTCATGAAAAGGTTTTGGGCCTGAGGGTGATAGCAGCCGAAGCGATTGTCGGAGAGTAGATGCGTAAAAGGAAATTGCTGACGTATTTGGGCCGTTTGGCGTTTTTCGCCCAACATGGCCGATAAGATTCGAGGCGATTTGAAAAAGATGTTGAAGGCCATGTTGGCTGTGGGGTAGCTGATGCCGTAGCCGGGCAAATCAAAAGCGGGCAAATCGGGAAAGTTTTTTTTCAGCAAAGCCAGGCTGCGCCCGTCGCTGGCCAGGGCCACTTCTGTGCCTAATTCGAGTAAGGAACGTATGATGGGAATGCAGCGGGTAGCATGCCCCAAGCCCCAGTTAAGCGGGCAGATCAACACTTTGCTTTTTTCCTCTCTTTGTTTTTGCACGAATTGTTTAACTTGCCTTCAAAAAAAATGAGTTTACGCAAACTGCTGCAGCACAACAACTTGCCGATCTGTAGGGGCAGGTGTTTTTGGATTTTGCTCGTGCTCTTATGTGCGGCTTGTAAAGCAGGGCATTGTGGTTGCCCCTGAAGTTTTGTGGAATGGCTTATAACCTGATTTCTTCTTCGTTTTGGTCGAAGAACTTGTAGTGAACCAGGGCCAGGTCTTCATTGGAACGCAAGCGCACCCACTTCTGGTGTTCTATAAACCAGCGCATGCGCTTGGAAGGAAAACCTTTGCGCAAGAAAGCTTCTACAAAGGGGTGCACTTCCAAGGTGATTTTGACATCCGGGCGGGAGGCAATGATGAACTTCAAGTCGCGCTCAATGTCATCGGTAACCAAGACGGTGGGATTGACCTTTCCGGAGCCTTTGCAAAGGGGGCAAAGCTCTGCCGTATTGATTTGCACCTCGGGGCGTACCCGTTGGCGCGTGATTTGCATCAAGCCAAATTTGCTCAGTGGCAATACGGTGTGTTGGGCGCGGTCCCTTTTCATGAATTGCCGCATGGCTTGCACCAGCTGTTGTTTGTGCTCCCGATTGCGCATGTCGATAAAATCCACGACGATCAATCCGCCCAGGTCGCGCAGCCGCAGTTGCCGGGCAATTTCCTGGGCCGCCTCCAGATTGACTTTCAGCACGGCTTCTTCCTGACTTGCTCCGGCCATTTTTTGCCCGCTGTTGACGTCAATGACGTGCATGGCTTCGGTGTGTTCTATGACCAGGTAGGCCCCGTTTGAGATGGTTGCGGTTTTTCCAAAGGCCGATTTGATCTGTCTGTTGATGCCGAAAGCATCGAAAATGGGCCTTTTCCCCCGGTAGCGCTGTACAATTTTGACCTGTTCGGGAGCTATAGATCGGAGGAAGTTGCGGATGTTTTGATAGAGCAACTCATCGTCGATGACGATTTTATTGAAAGAGTCGGTGAGTACGTCACGCAAAATGCTGGACGTTTTGTCCAGTTCACTCATCAACTTGAGGGGAGGCTTGGCTTTATGCAGTTGACGGAAAATTTGCTCCCATTTGTTCAACAGCCCGGTGAGCTCTTCGTGTAAATCGGCTACTTTTTTCCCTTCGGCAGCTGTGCGCACGATGAGGCCCATATTCGAGGGCTTGATGCTGTTGACTAAGGTCTTTAGCCGTTGTCTTTCTTCGGCGGTACTGATTTTTTTGGATACGGCCAAGACGTTGTTAAAGGGCGTGAGTACCAAATAGCGCCCGGGGATGGTGATCTCACAGCTCAGCCGTGGTCCTTTGGTGCTGATGGGTTCTTTCAGAATCTGTACCAACAGATGCTGGTTTTTTTGCAAGACCTGATCTATTTTGCCTCGCTTGTCGATCTCGGGCTCCAGTTTAAACTGGCTGAGATCGGAGGTGTTGATGCCTCCCGAGATTACGCCTCGGGTGTATTTGGCCAAAGATTGCAAATGTGGAGCCAGGTCGGTATAGTGCAAAAAGGCATCCTTCTTGTGGCCTATGTCCACAAAAGCTGCATTGAGCCCCGGAGCTAGCTTTTTGATGCGCCCCAGGAAAATGTCGCCCACCGTGAATTCGGGATTGCTCTTTTGCTTGTGGAGCTCGGTGAGGCGGCCGTTTTCGAGCAGGGCTATTTCTACTTCTGCCGAAGTGGCGTGTATGATGAGGTCCTTGTTGACTGAAACGGTTTCGTTGGGTTTCATATTGGTTGCTGTCTGGACTTACACCTGATTCCGGAAAATAGAGCGGAATGGGTGCAGTTCGTGAATGACACGCAGGCAGACAGTTCTTCGCAGGAGGCGAAAGCTTTTAGTTCGGCAAAACGGCAGTGTCTTGTTGTGTTTCGGGAATGCCTTTTGAAGGAAAGCTTTTGGGGGGCTTCAAAAGGTATTCTCTTGAGGGGTTGCTCTGCGTTTTCAGGGTCTTGCCCCAAGTATGTGTTTCGCCTTGTTCCTTGGAAGAAGTGCTGCAAGAAGAAGAGCAGATAGGGAGCGCCCTCCCTTTTTATCTACTCTCTCAGTGCATACGCTTAGCGATTTTTCTTCTTGTGGCGATTTTTACGCAGTCGTTTTTTGCGTTTGTGCGTAGCAATCTTGTGTCTTTTGCGTTTTTTTCCGCAAGGCATAGTTCGTTGTTTTAGACTTTAAAAAATAAAAGCAATGCAGGGGCACTGCTTTTTTTTGAGCGTATCAGTCGGTGAACGCGCATGCTTTGTCGATGTTCACCGAGCTGTTTTGTTTTTGGATCTGGTAGACTTTTTTGAGGAAGCCTTTGCCTCTTTTTCTTTCATGCTCTTGTCCACTCGTTTCATGAAATCTATGCTGGGCTTAAAGCTCGGCACATATTTCTCCGGAATGATCATGGGCTGGCCATTGGCCATGTTGCGAGCTTTTTTAGCTGCTCGCTTTTTGACGATAAAGCTGCCGAAACCCCGAACATAGATGTTCTCCCCTTGGGCGAGGTTCCTTTGAACCTCTTTAAAGAATTGTTCCAAGGTGATGAGCACATCTATTTTGGAGACACCTGTTTTATCCGATATGATGGTGGCGAGTTCAGCTTTTGTCATCGATCATACAGTTGATTTTCCAGCAGTCCTTGGAAAAGCCCTTTGGCATTTCGTCAAAGACTGCTACGAGTTGTCGTAGCAGCTTAAAAGTTGTGCAAAGTTCACAATTTTTTGCGGTTGAGCAAGTATTTTTTGCGAAAAAAAAGAGGAATGAGCTGAGGAGAGGTTTTTTTATTGAGCTTATCGGGCTATCTTTTGGCTTGATGAGCTTGTATTCTTTGGTAAAATGTGCATCTTTGCCGCGAATTCGGGCTGAGCATTGGAAAAGGCGCCCGGGAAGGACCTACGCGTAACGAAATGCCGGCTTTAAGCCGGCTAATCCCGTGAATTCAGGGTGTTGGCGGGGGCTATGTGCTTTTCTCAAGCTTGGGGTTGTTTGCAAAAAATTAGAGCATGATTTATTCCATGACCGGTTACGGCCGGGCAGAGCATCGGGAAGGGAGCAAATTGGTGAAAGTAGAACTGCGTTCGTTGAACAGCAAGCAGACTGATATCCGTCTGCGCCTTTCCGCTAATTTTCAAGAGCGCGAAATGGAATTGCGCAAATACCTCATGGAGCGCATTCAGCGGGGCAAACTGGACGTCTATATCGTCTTACAAGATGAGGAGCAAATGCCCATCAACCTGGATGAGCGCGCGTTGGCCGTTTATGCCGAGAAGCTCAAAGCCTGGCAAGAGCAGTACCATTTGCCGCAAGGCGATTTGCTACAAGCCATCTTGCGCATACCGGGCGTAATAGAGCAAACCGAATACTGCCTGTCCGAAGAAGATTGGCTGTTGGTAAGACAAACCGTCGATGCCGCTTTAGAACGCTTTATGGCCTTTCGGCAAACAGAAGGAAAAGCCATGTATGAGGATTTCCGCCTTCGGGTGAAAAACATCTTGAGCTTGCTCAAAGAGTTGGAACCTTTCGAACAAAATCGCATCAACAAAGTGCGCCAGCGCTTGCAACACAACTTAGAGGCCTATCTGGGGAGAGAAAAAGTGGATGAAAATCGCTTCGAACAGGAAGTGATTTTTTACCTGGAAAAAATGGACATCAACGAAGAAAAGGTGCGTCTGACAGAGCATTGCAGGCACTTCTTAGAGGAACTGGAGGCCGAAGTTCTGCAAAAAGGTCGCAAGCTGGCTTTTATCGTTCAGGAAATGGGGCGCGAAATCAATACCCTGGGAGCCAAAGCCTATTCTTCCGATATCCAGCGCCTGGTGGTACAAATGAAAGATGAGCTCGAAAAGGTCAAAGAACAGGTGGCAAATGTAGTGTAAAAAATTTCCGACAAGCAGGTCAATCAAATCCTTTTATCGTGCCTCTTATATAAATTTTAAAACTCAGTGACAGAAAAAAAAGGAAAACTCATCATCTTTACAGCTCCTTCAGGTGCTGGCAAAACGACTATTGTCAGGCATCTTTTGGAAAAATTCGATAGCCTGGCTTTTTCCGTTTCGGCTACCAACAGACCCAAACGCAAACACGAACAGAACGGCAGAGATTACTACTTCCTCTCAACCGACCGCTTTAAAGAATTGATGAAAAACGGCTCTTTTGCAGAGTGGGAAGAGGTCTATCCCGGGCAATATTACGGCACCCTGCGCACGGAAATAGAACGCCTTTGGAAACAGGGCAAGCATATCATCTTCGATATCGATGTGCGTGGGGCTAAAAACCTGAAAGAAATGTACGGCGACAAGGCTTTGGCCATTTTTGTCAAGCCTCCTTCAAAAGAAGAACTGTTTCGGCGTTTGCGCAGCCGCCGCACGGAAAACGAGCAAAGCCTGCGCAGACGCATGCAACGGGCCGAAGAAGAACTCAAGTGGGAAGACCGCTTCGATGCGGTTTTGGTTAACGACTATCTGCCCAAGGCTTTTGCAGAAGCCGAAAAAATGGTCGGGAATTTTATCGGCGAATCTCCACAAGCGGAAAAAAGCGATAAAAAAGAGAGGCCGTAAGCCTTTTTCCCGCTGCGGCTATAAAACGCAATTTCCACTAAACTGTTTGCGTTTTCTTTTTCGAGCTTTCGGCTCGCCCACTGCGTCTGTCGAATCACGTTTGAATGCTGAATCGAATGCGCAGTTTCTCATCTCTTGCTTTATCCTTGCTCTTTGTTTTTTTTTCTGCAA
>JALSKB010000099.1 GCA_026989035.1 Saprospiraceae bacterium
CATTTCTCGTACGGGTTGAGGGGGGGTTAATAAATCAAATACGGTTGCCGAAGACGCCTGAAGGCCTTCAAATCTTCTTGCCAGGAAGCGCGAATTTCCTTTGCCGAAAGGCCCTCTTGGAGTTGCTTTCGCAAAACATCGCTGCCTGCCAGCAGGTCGAAAAATCGACCGGGCAGGAAGAAGGAATCGCGCGCTGCGTATCCGGCATAAGCCGATACCAGGTATTGCAGACGCAGGCTGTCTTCTTGTCGCAGGGTTTCTAAAGGCAGAGCACGCAGGTCCAAACCCCTGCAAACCTTGCCCTGGTGTTTAGGGTGACGAGCACCTAATCGAGGCTCCGGAACAAAGGTAAAATCTTTTTCAGAAAAACCGGGCGCCCCAAAACAAGTAAAAGGATGGGAAGTGCCCCTACCAACGCTAAAGATCGTCCCTTCAAAAAAAGCCAAAGAGGGGTACAACAGTACACTGCGTTCGGTGGGCAGGTTGGGAGAAGGTCTCTGCGGCAAGACGTAAACGCTGTCTCTGGTATAGTGAGCACAGGGAATGATGGTCACTTCAGCTTGCGACTCAGCGTCGAGCCATTTCTCGCCGACCAGCATGCGCGCATACTCGCCTATGGTCATCCCGTAAACCACCGGCACGGGATGCAAGCCGACAAAAGAGCGAAAAGCGGTGTCGAGAACAGGGCCGTCCAGTTTGCGGATGTTGGGGTTGGGGCGGTCTAGCAGGAGCATGGGCGTACGCGATTTGGCGCAAGCCGATAAACAATAGTGCAGCGTGCTCAAGTAGGTATAGAAGCGCACCCCCACATCTTGCAAGTCAAAGACCAGCACATCTATGGAATCCATCAGGGAGCCGGGCGGTTCCTTTTGTTTGCCATAGAGCGAAACGATGGGCAGGCCTGTTCGGGAATCCCTGCTGTCTGTTACCTCTTCGCCGGCATCTGCCGTAGAGCGGAATCCGTGTTCCGGCACCAGCAGATAACGCACATCCACGCCCAAGGCCAAAAGGGTGTCCGGTAAAAGCCTCTCGCCTACTCGTGAAGCGGCATGCACCACCAGGCCCACCCGCTTGCCCCGCAAAATGGGTAGGTAAAGCTCCATGCGCTCCGCGCCCGGGCTCAAGCGCTTTGCCCGAGCAGCACCCTCTGAAGGCGAAACGGAACGACTTGAACAGGAACACCAAACAAAAAAGAAAAAGAGAAGAGAAGTTGCAACAAATTGTTTCATTTTGTATCTTTGTGCCGGCCATTTGTCAGCCGTAACCTCAAAGATAAGTACTTTCAGCTATGAAATATGCCATCGTCGATATCGAAACCACCGGCCTGCGACCGAGTCGAAACCGCATTACCGAAATCGGCATTGTGCTCTTCGACGGCAAGGAAATTCTGGAGACCTTCACCAGCCTGTTTAACCCCGATCAGCGCTTGCCCGCAGGCATCAGCGAAATGACCGGCATTACCCAGGACATGCTGGACGAAGCCCCACGCTTCTACGAAGAAGCCCGACGCATTGCAGAGCTGACCGAAGGCGCCATCTTCGTAGGCCACAATGTGCGCTTTGACTACAGCTTTCTGGTCGAAGAATTCAAGCGCTTGGGCTACAGCTACCGCCGCCAAAAATTGTGCACCCTGCAACTCATGCGTAAGTATTTTCCCGGACTCCCCTCTTACAGCTTAGGCCGCCTCATCCGACAGTTCGACATCCGGGTCAAAGCCCGCCACCGCGCTCTGGACGATGCCCTGGCCACCACCCAACTCTTACAGCTCATCCTCGAAAAAGAAAGCAAACCGGAGGCCGAGTTCATTCGCTCCCACCGGCGAAACAGCATGCTGCCCGAACACTGGGATATCGATTACCTCAATAGCCTGCCGGAAGCCTGCGGCCTGTACTACATGACCGATGCCGAAGGTCAGGTACTCTATGTGGGTAAGAGCGTCAACATCCGCAAGCGCATCATGCAGCACTTCAACCAAAAGACCACCAAAGCCGCTCGCATGCAAAGGCTGGTCCACCAGCTACACTGGGAACTCACCGGCAATGAACTCATGGCCCTATTGCTCGAATCCAAAGAAATCAAACGCCTCTCACCTCCTCTCAACCGCGCACAAAGACACAAGACCTATACCAAAGCCATCCACCTCTACGAAAATGCCAAGGGCTACCTCTGCCTGCAAGTCGTTCAAGCGGAGCTCCAAAAACAAAGGGATTTTTCTTTTCAAAAACTGCCTTGGAAGAAAATATCAGCTGAGAAAGAGCGAATTATAGCTGAGTTCCCAACCGCCAGCCAGGCCAGGCGATTTCTCCAGCGCCTGGCAGCAGAACACGACTTGTGCTCCCGTCTGTGTGGACTGGAAAAAGGCAACGGCCCCTGCTTCGCCCACCAACTCAAGCGCTGTGCCGGAGCCTGCTGCGGAAAAGAGAGGCCCGCCGCCTACAACCAACGCCTGCAACAAGCCTTGGACGAGTTGCTCACAAAACAAAACCAAACCCGCTTCGCCCTGATTGAAAAAGGCAGAGAGGAAGACGAGCACTGCCTCATCCTCATCAAAGGAGGACACCCCCTGGGCTATGCCTTCCTACACCAAGATGAACTCGACAACGCCTTAAAAAATCCCGAGGAATACGTAACGCCTCTACCCCTACATCCCGAAAACAGGGGCATACTCTTTCGCTACCTGCAAAAGAACGAGAAAGAAATACTGCTTGTATAGGGCGGGCAATATAACCAAACCAAGGTTCACTATACATATACCTTGGCGAAGTGGTTTGGGAGGCTAACGCCTCCCAAACTCCTTATTTCCCATTTGTTAACGAGTGGGGAATATCCCAAACCACTTTGGTTTAGGCGTATAAAAAACAGGTAAAAAACAGAACAAAACTTAGGCCTGCGCTTCCATTCACTTATCATTTTTCATTTATCGCCTCATCATCTTGGCTGTTAGCAGCTGTCAAATCTCAGGCATTCACAGCAGCTATATCTAGGTAAGCAGTCGCCCAACCACCTCTTCTTTGCACCCCAAAAACCTTATGGGTCGGGATTTAGCATGAGTGCTGAGCAAAGATTTTCCTGTGGGTTGAGGGGCA
>JALSKB010000100.1 GCA_026989035.1 Saprospiraceae bacterium
TGCTTTTCACCTCGGCCAAAATCGCTCACCTGGTCAAACTGCCTCAAGGGCGGGTCGAAGCCACCCGCCGCGCGCTCAATATGGTGCGGCAGATGGATGCCGAAGGCTTTGGCCGTTGCTCCAACATCACGGCCTGCGAAGCCGAATGCCCCAAAGAAATCTCCATCACCAACATCGCTTTGATGAACCGCGAGTTCTTTAGGGCTGCCTTTAAATCGGAAGAAAATCCAAGCTGAGCCCCCCTCATAACAGCCTGCCTGTCTGTAAAATCTACCTTACAGACAGGCAGCTTCTCCTACAGCTCAAACGAGTGCACACTTGCTACTTTTTAAACACTTCCACTTTTTTCATCGTCACCACCAAATCGGTAAATTTCCCTTTGAAACGCGTAGCCCGTACAATGTGGTTGTCTATCCAATGATAATTGCCTCCGCGCGGCTTGTTCAGCAATAAACCGTGATATTTAAACCCGTGCTTCTTGAGCCATTGCTCGGTAATCTCGCGATGCTCATCAGTGCGCGAAGTGAAAAAGGTGATGATGTGCCCCTCGTCATACCACTTGTTGATGGTTTCCAAGGCATCCGGATAAGGCTCTACCGTGAGCATGCGTTCCGGCTCTTCATTGGGAACATCATCGCAAATGGTGCCGTCAATATCTATCAAATAATTTTTAATGCCTTCCGGCAAAACGGGGCTGATAGGGCGTCCCCACTCGTCATAAGCCTGTTGAAGTTCTCGTTTCTGCTCCATAAACTTTCGTTATTCTTTCCGTAACAATACCAGCTTAAAATTGTTTTATGGGTAGGCATTTAAGTTCAGCTGCCAAGAGAATCTATGCGCGAGATCTCCTTACCAACGCCCTCATGCCACGCCTTAAGTGGAGCACACCCTATCGGCAGCATGTCAGCTCACGACTCACTTCATTTGCCGAAAGGCAAAAAAACAACCGTCTCTCTATGAAAAAAGAAAACTGGGTTTTGATTTACACCAACACCGATTTGTTGCAAGTCAAATTGGCCGAAGATGTCCTCAAACAACACGGCATCGGAAGCCACATCCTGAGCAAACCGGATTCCGCTATTCCCAGCCTGGGGCGCGCCGAATTGTACACCCTGCCCGAAAATGAGGAAAAGGCCAAAGAGATTTTGCAAAAGCACGACTTTCACTAATAGGCTGTTTTTTCTTCCATGTCCCGCCACAATTGCAAAGGCCGAAGCCCCTCTTCCCTCAACATTTGAGAAGTGGGCAATTGCCTTTCGGCAAAAGGCAAAGCAATTTCTTGGTAGATGAAGGCATCGTCAAAACCAGCCACATCGGCTGCATCATGGCGTGAGGCTGCAAAAACGAGGCGGGCCGGCCGTGCCCAATAAATGGCCCCCAAGCACATGGGACAGGGCTCACATGAGGCATAAATAGTACAACCCTCCAACTGAAAGTGCTGCAGCTTTTCACAAGCCCGCCGAATAGCCACCACTTCGGCATGTGCCGTAGGGTCGGAAGTACACAAAACCCGATTGTTGCCCTTGGCAACCACTTCTCCGGCAGCATCCACCACTACAGCGCCAAAAGGGCCGCCTTCGCCCCTTTTCATACCTTCTTCAGCCAATTGTATGGCCATGCGCAAATAATGTGCATCGTCTTTCTTCATTTAATGTATTACTTTTGCCTTTCGGCAAATATAAGACAATGCCGGAGAGTTTCCCACGCCAACACCAAACAGGCCCCCACAAAATGCTTGCCACATGAGTCTCCCCATTCAAAACGATGCGATAACCTTTGGCATCTTGATGAGCGTCCTGGCACTGATTTTCTACACGGCGTCAAGCCAGCGCAGAGCATTCAAACTGTTTTACAAATTCGTTCCGCCTCTGTTGCTCTGCTACTTCCTCCCGGCCCTATTGCGCTGGCCTGCGGGCCTGATTACCAGTGAAGGTAGCCAGCTGTACTTCGTAGCTTCGCGCTATTTGCTGCCGGCCAGCTTGATCCTGCTGTGTATGAACATCGACTACAAAGGGCTTTTTAACCTGGGTCCGAAGGCCTTGATTATGTTCTTAACAGCTACAGCCGGCATCATCTTGGGAGGCCCCATAGCTCTGCTCATCGTTTCCTACCTGGCCCCAAGCCTGCTGTCTATCTCTCCAGAAGAATTGTGGCGGGGTTTCTCCACCATAGCCGGCAGCTGGATAGGTGGAGGCGCCAATCAAACCGCCATGAAGGAAATCTTTCAGGTTGGCGACAACCTCTTTGGCAACATGATCATCATCGATGTGGTCGTTGCCAACATTTGGATGGCTTTCCTCCTCTACGGGGCGTCCATATCTCAGCAAATTGATCGCTGGCTCAAGGCCGATAATTCGGCTATCGCGGAATTGCAACAGCGGGTAGCGGCATACAGCAAAAAGGTCGCCCGCATCCCTACAACCACCGATTTGTTCGTCCTTATGGGTATCGCCTTTGGCGGAGTAGGCCTTGCTCACCTACTGGCCGACATCATGGTTCCCTTCATGAGCCAGTACGAAGCACCTCTTAAAGCATATCGCCTGCACGCTTTGCTCAACCACTTCTTTTGGCTCATCGTCTTTTCCACCACCTTCGGCATGCTCCTAGCCCTGACACGCGCCCGGAAGCTGGAAGGCGTAGGTGCCTCTCGCTGGGGAAGCATCTTTATCTACATTCTCGTAGCTACCATAGGGATGAAGATGGACATCAAAGAAGTCTTTTCCCACCTGGGCTTGTTTGCCGTGGGCCTCATCTGGATGTCCGTACACGTTTTGCTGTTGCTCCTCGTAGCCAAACTCATCCGCGCACCCTTCTTTTTCGTCGCTGTAGGCAGCCAAGCCAATGTAGGTGGAGCAGCTTCTGCCCCCATCGTTGCCTCGGCCTTTAACCCCGCTCTGGCGCCCGTAGGCGTATTGATGGCCGTAATGGGCTATGCGCTGGGTACTTACGGCGCCTTGATTTGTGCCCGTTTGATGCAAATGGCCGTAGGCGGTGGATAACACGACTCACAATTCCTGCATCAAAGCCAGAGCAAACTCCCATTGATGCTCATAAGGGACGATTTCCACCTCCAAAGTCTTCATGGGAAAACTCTGCATTTTGCGAAGTAGTGTCTGCGTGGGTCTATCCCGCTCAATGCGCTTTTCTCCAAAGACCGAAAGCCTGATCAACATGCGCAAATAACAATGACTGCGATAGGTCTGATTTCTGCGAAGGTATTTGTAGTTGTACGTCTTTAAAGCTTCAATCTTGTCAAAAAAGCGATCCAGTTTCTTTTGCTGCAACCACAACAAAGCCTGCAGACTGAGCAAGGTAACGTTATACCCGCGTTTATCTCTGGTATAAACGGGCATCTCATGCATGAAACGGTTCAATCTGAAATTGGTGAAACGCTTGACCAAAGCTTCATCCATATGCTCCGTATCAATGAGCCCCTGCTTGTAAAAGAAATAAAGATATGCATGCAAAATGCGCCAGTTTTCTTCCATGTGCAATTTCTGCCGCTTGTAAGCCCTGTTCTCCAAAACCTCCAAAAAGAGTTCAAAAGCCCCCTGATAATCCCTAAACCACAAACGGCCTAAAATGCTGATGCGGTAAGGCGTGTACCAATCCAAACGTCCGCGCTTCAATACGCGTATCTGAGCAGCTAAATCCTCCGCCTCCTCTCTGTCCCCCAAATAAATGTGGGAATACAACTTGTTGGTCAACAACTGCAACTTGTTGCCAATGGTAACCTGACTCGGATACCTGTCTAACAAGGCCAAACCCTCTCGACACAAAGCCACGTTCTTGGCGTGATCGGCTATCAACTGCAGATAAATGGACTCCAAAGAAATCAAAACTACCTTTATCCTGAAAAAAGAAGCCTCCTTGGGAAAACGCTTTTTGAGCTCTTCAATCTTCCGCCCCAGTTTCTTGACCTCCCCTTCGGTGATGCCCTGAGCCTTGGCAAAAAAA
This sequence comes from Saprospiraceae bacterium, assembly GCA_026989035.1. GTDB lineage: Bacteria > Bacteroidota > Bacteroidia > Chitinophagales > Saprospiraceae > WGBN01. The sequence continues at coordinate 3,958 of JALSKB010000100.1, forward strand.
CTGGCCAAACTCAAATACAAGTCTTCGACCTCTCTCCTGTAATTTTCCAGGTATTCGTATTTTTTGAAAAGCAACTTGTATTTTCTCATGTTGCGCTCATCCCCCAAAAAGGCATAGCGACGGACTAATATCTCACAAAAACTCATTGCCAATCTAGAATCTCCATAACGCTGAGCACCCTTAAGCCCGCGCTTAGCTGTCTGAATTGCCGTTTTAATAGAACCTCGTATCGACAAAATTTGGGCCGCCGCATACAGTTTGTACAAGTGGGTTACCACCTGGCTGCGGTGCTTGTCTTCCGACAATTCGATGAGAAACAAGCCGTCAATCAACCTGCGCTCCAGGCGCTTTTTGAGGTTGGAGTACAAACGGCGCACCTTCGGATCCCTGTTTTTCCCCCTGCCGAACAAAAACACCATGGCCTCCTCATCCGAACCGATCTTTCGCCTCAAAACAGCCTCATAAAGCCGATACAACTTGGTCGCATTGCGCCCCTGCCTCGTCCCCAAAATTTTAGCTCGCTGCGTCTTGTTTGCTCGGTGCAAATCCACCAACTCTTTAAGTACCTCCATCTTTTTCAGGCTTATCGCTTTTTTCTTGAAGCACTAAAGGTATTAAAAACTGATGAAACAGGCCCTTTTGCTAAAAACATAAATTCTTTATTAGAAGATAGTTAGGTCGAAAAAAAAACAAATAGTTTGAAATGAAAACTGATGAAAAAAACCAAAAAAGCTTTCGTTTGACTCTTCAGAGCCCTCCTAACTTTGTATTGTAAAGGCAATAAAAAGCCAGATAACGAATCACATTTTCAAGCACTTTAAAACTCAATCATCATGACTTACCTCATTGCACTTTTGTTGACCGTTTTCAGCTCTTTTGGACCTGTTTCTCAACCGCAAAATCCGAATCCCGAGACACCCGGCATGTACGCCACGGACGGACAAGTGATTATAGAGGACATGGATGCCCACTAATTGATATGCTTGGTTTAGCTACCTAATTTGAAGATAGAACTAAGTAAAGGGAAAATTCCTCTCGAAGGGTGTCTTCTTGCAAGCGGGAAAAAGATTCCTGACCATCAAGAAATAAGCCCAAAAGACAACAGCTAACTGCTTCAAAGCGCTACCCCATCAACAAAAAGGGTAGCGCTTTTTTGTTGCCCAAAGCAAAGCGTTTTTTGGTGATTTAAAACCACCAAGATCATACATAACTAATTGATAGACAACAAGTTACGTCAAAAAAACAAACTCAAAAGAAGATTAAAACGCGATGAAATAATTAGGAAATGCTTTTTTTTAATTTTTTCATGTAGGCTTACCTTTGGCATAGAAACTTTGAAAAGGCAGTTTGTTTGCCTATTTAGCAAAGCAAAGGAGGATGTTCCCCTATCTCATCTCCGCCCGTCAGGGCTATCCCTCCACCTCCTTTGTTGCCAGGCAAGGTTTCCATACTTTCCAAGCGGGAATGGAAAACATTCCTAGAAGGCGAGGGCTCCCGGAAACGGGAGCTCTTCTTTTTTAGAGCTACCCATTATGGTATGGGAACATTGGGGGAATATTTTTGGTTCGGAGCATTGACATGCAAACCAATAAGTGTTGGGGAGTTTTGGGAGGCGTGAGCCTCCCAAAACTCCTTCGTCATGAGTATATACAAGATTGACTTTTCAGACAGCAAAGCTTTCCCCGCAACCGCAGGTTCTGGCAGCATTGGGGTTGTTGAAGTAAAAGCCTTTGCCGTTGAGTCCGCCGGAGAAATCCAGCGTAGTATTGAAGAGATAGAGGAAGCTTTTCAGGTCGGTTACCACTTTGACGCCATTGTCTTCAAAGACCTGATCTTCTTCTTGAATCTGGTTGTCGAAATCCATTTTATAGCTGAGGCCTGAGCAACCGCCCGAAGTTACGCTAACCCGTACGAAGTACTCATCGTTCAGGCCTTCTTGCCGGCGAATGGCTTCCAGTTGTTTTTTGGCAGCATCCGATACGTAAATCATAGCTCCAAGCTGTTTGTATTTAATCCAAAACACGGCTTGCCGGGGCGAAGTAAATTGGCTTCCCTTGAATTTCAGCCGGAATCCTATTTCGCCCCTTTTTTCCTTACACGGTTTTATTCCAAGCCGTTTTTCTTTTTGTAATCTTCGATAGCCGCTTTAATGGCGTCTTCGGCCAGCACAGAGCAGTGGATCTTCACGGGAGGAAGCTCCAACTCTTCAACTATGGCCATATTGTCGATCTGCAAGGCATCGTCGATGGCTTTGCCTTTCAGCCATTCCGTAGCCAGAGACGAAGAAGCTATGGCTGAGCCACAACCAAAGGTTTTAAACTTTGCATCTTTAATCACTCCCGTTTTTTCATCCACTTCAATTTGCAGGCGCATCACATCTCCACATTCGGGAGCGCCCACCAAGCCCGTGCCCACATTCTTTTTGCTTTTATCCAGCGTACCTACATTGCGCGGATTGTTGAAATGATCCAATACTTTTTCCGAATAAGCCATGGCTGTTTGTTTTTTAGGTGAACAAGTTTAGTGCTCTGTCCATTCGACTTCCTCCAAATTGATGCCCTCCTTGTACATTTCCCAAATGGGGCTTATATCCCTCATGTGATTAACCCCTTTGGAGACGGCTTCAATGGCATAGTCAACTTCTTCCTCTGTTGTAAATCGACCCAGGCTAAAGCGTATGGAGGAATGCGCCAGGTCATCTCCTAAGCCCATAGCTATGAGCACATAGGAAGGCTCCAGGGAAGCTGAAGTACAAGCCGAGCCGGAAGACACGGCAATTTCTTTGTTGAAAGTCATCATCAAGCCCTCTCCTTCCACGTGTTTAAAGGAAATGTTGGTTACATGTGGCATCCGGCTTTGCGGATTGCCATTGACATAGGTTTCTTCCAATTGTAGCAGCCCCTGCTCCAGGCGATCCCTCAAGCGTTGCAAGCGCTGCATTTCTTCGGCCATTTCCTTGCGGGCAATTTCTGCCGCTGCGCCAAATCCCACGATGCCCGGCACATTCAAAGTTCCTGAACGCATGCCCCGCTCATGACCTCCGCCATCCACTTGAGCCGTCACTTTTACACGAGGAGCTTTTCTGTTTACAAACAAAGCGCCGACTCCTTTCGGGCCGTACATCTTGTGAGCAGACATAGCCATGAGGTGTACCCCCACTTCTTTAGGTTTTACGGGAATTTTCCCTACCGCCTGGGTCGCATCACTGAAGAACAGCACACCATGTCGGGCACAAATTTCTCCGATTTCCTTCATGGGCTGTATGACTCCAGTCTCGTTGTTGGCCCACATCACAGCTACCATAATGGTATCCGGACGAATAGCTGCCTCCAAAGCTGATAAATCAATCATGCCCTGGGCATCCACATCCAAATACGTTACCTCTCCACCCATTTTTTCAATACGCCGGCAGCTATCCAAGACGGCTTTGTGTTCCGTTTTTACCGTAATGATGTGTTTTCCCTTGCGAGCATACATTTCAAAAGCCCCTTTCAAGGCCAGGTTATCGCTTTCCGTAGCTCCCGAGGTGAAAATCACCTCACGAGAGTCCACCCCAATCAAAGCAGCCAATTGTTCGCGGGCGTAATCCACCGCTTCCTCGGCTACCCAGCCGAATTCATGGCTTCGACTGGCTGCATTGCCAAATTTTTCCGTAAAATAAGGCAGCATAGCTTCCACCACGCGTGGATCGCAAGGGGTGGTAGCATTGTGATCCAAATAGATGAGTCGTTTTTTTCCTCCCATTCCCATTTTTTTGCTGTTTAGAACAAGTCTAAATAAAAACTTGCTTGCAAAGATAACATCTTTTACATTAAGTTGTTCTTTTTACATGAAAATTTTTTTGCGCAAGTTGTTTACTCTGCCCATAAGGTTTTATCAAATGACTTTATCGCCTTTATTGGGCTCTAATTGTAGGTATCAACCTACTTGCTCGAGTTATATGATTCAAGCTATAGAAGAGTGGGGTATAGCCAAAGGGCTATGGCTGGGTCTCAAGCGCATCAGCCGCTGTCATCCGTGGGGAGGCCATGGCCATGATCCCGTACCTTCCAAAAAAGCTGAGAAGACAAAAGAGGAAACTGACATTCCGATCTAAGCTTCCGTTACTTTTTTTCCTATCCTCGTCTTAAATAGTGAAAAGCAAATGGCTTTTCCCATTTCCCTAATGAGACTTTGTCAAGCGTTGCCCGAAGGGGGCAACGCTTTTTTTCATTTTTGCCACTTTCAAAATCGAGATATACCCGGGCCGAAGTGGTTTGGAATGGAGTACTTGCCGTTGCGGCCTCCACCGGCGCTTTGCAAAGCGAGAAAAAGAAAAGGCAGGTTTTTCTCCAGATTTATTCCGGAAGGCCAAGCGGAAAATTTGCCCTTACTTGGGCCTTAGAACTGTACCTGCACTTGTATTTCCTTTCCTTCGCGCAGCACCACCACCTTCGTCTTATCTCCCGCCTCGTATTGTGCCAATCCTTCCATATAACCATAGATATCGTTCACCTCGGTTTCACCCATTTTGAGGATCACATCCCCTGCCTGAATGCCGGCTTTGGCAGCCGGGCCTTCTTCTCTTACTCCATCGATTTTCAGGCCTTTTCCAGTGAAAGCATAATCCGGCATAACCCCCAAGGTTACTTTGTATTTTGCAGCTCTCCTGCCCTCCTGTTGTTCGTCCTTCGTTTTGGCGAAAGCCAATTTATCTTGGCCGTCCAATGCAGCAATCAGTTGCAGGATGAAATCACCAATATCGTACATGCCGGCAAAATTGATGAGAGCACTGTCATCCCCGGGTTTGTGATAATCTTCGTGTTGCCCGCTGAAGAAATGCAAAACGGGAAGGTTTTTCAGATAAAAAGAAGCATGATCCGAAGGCCCCACACCGCTATCAAAGGTTTTCAGGTGGATGTTGCCCACGCGAATTTTAGCTAGGGCATCTTTCCAGGCGGGCGAGGTGCCCGCACCATTTACGATAAGGGTGCCGTCTTCTTTGAGGCGTCCCACCATGTCCAAGTTGATTACGTAATTGACGTCTTCGAGGCGCAAAGTAGGATGCTCCACAAAAAATTTAGAACCTATCAGACCGAACTCCTCTGCAGAGAAAGCAATAAAGAGATAGTTGTTGCTTTTCGGTCCGTCTTCTTTGAGTTTTTCTGCCAGGTACATCATCAATGCGACCCCACTGGCGTTGTCATCCGCCCCATTGTGGATGGCCGGCTCGCTGCCCAGATAGCGCGAACCCGTAACGCCATATCCCAGATGGTCGTAGTGAGCCGTAATAACCACCGTGGTAGCCGCCCCGTTGTCCAAATAGCCCAAAACGTTTTTTCCCATTCTACGCTGCTCGCTGGTTGCATCATGTGGGTTTTTCCTAAAAGAAAACTCAAAGGGTTGAAACCAAGAGTGTCCCCGCCCTACGGGCTTCAGGCCTATTTGCCCAAAACGCCAGGCAATGTAGTTTGCGGCTTCTTCTCCGCCCTGCGTACCCGGCTCTCTACCCTCCAGGTTATCAGAAGACAAATAAATGACATCCACCTTCATTTGCAGGAAGTCCTCATCTACCATTTGGCCGGAAATCATCAACGGCAGAGCTAAAAATAAAGCCAGGCCAAGAGCCATCCGAAAAAATGCCTTTTCCATCTGTTCGTTTATTTTGTTCTTGTGTTTGTCAACATGATGTACGCCTCAAAGGTACAACGCTTTGCGCGCATGTTATTGTTTTCCGTTTGAGCTCATCCCAAACCGAGCCGCAAACTAATAAAATACAAAAGATTCAGGCTACCGGAACACCTCAAATCGCCTGATCAGGCACAATGCCCGTCCCTTTTCCGCGTTTTCAAAACACAAATCAAGCACCTCATGCGCCTCTATTTACCCGCCTTCATCTTACTTTGCCTTTCCACCCTCCAGGCCCAGACGTCTAAACTCCCCATCGGAGGCTGGACCAACCACTTTTCTTACAAGCAAGTCAAAGATCTTGCCCAGAGTGACTCCTACATGTACCTGGCTACGCCTTTATCCATTCTCGTTGTCGATAAAGAAGACCGCTCAAGCTTCAAACTGGACGAAATCACTGCACTTTCCGAAACGGGTATTCAGCGCATAGCTTTCAACAAAGAGAGCAAAACGCTTCTGGTCGCCTATACCAACAACAAAATAGACCTACTGAAAGAGGAGGGCCTGCGCACGCTTTCCGATTTGCAAAATTTTCAGGGCATCTCGGGCAACAAAGAAATCACGGAAATCGTCATGGACGGCCCCGACAAAGCCTGGTTAGCCACAAATTTCGGGCTTATTCTCCTAAGACTCGACAAGGAGGAATTTGCTTCCACTACTTTCACGGGCGAAAAAACCTATGACGTAGCTGTTTTCAAAGACAGCATCTATTTGGCTGCTGAAGACGGTTTATATCGCATTGCCCAAGACCATCCTTTCATAGAAGACTTCAGCCAGTGGACTTATCTCGGCACGGAAAGCGGGTTCCCCTCCGACTACTCAGTCAGGGCATTGGCGACTTTCAACGGCCACCTATATTTAGCCACCGATCAAATCATTTACAGCTATGACGGCCAAAGCCCAACCCCCATCTACGATGCTTCCCCCCTCAAACCCACCTTTCTGACTGCAGGCCCTACCCGGCTTATGGCCGGCTTTGATAAGCCCAACGATATCGCAGGGGGTAAGGTAGTCTATTTCTTCGATGACGACACTTACACGGATGCACCGGATTGCCTGCACCGACCTCGCGCAGCCGAAGAAGATGAAAAGGGCAACGTCTGGTTTGCCGACCTGTGGAGCGAAATCTACATCCACGATGCAGGCCAGAACAGCTGCTCCACTTATTACACCAACTCACCCTATACCTCTTACGTCTATTCCATCACCCTTTCGGGAAATGAAGTCTGGGTCGCCACCGGAGGGGTAAATCCCAACTGGACTCACACGCTCAGGCCAACAGGAATTTTACACATGAAAAATGGCGTGTGGCAAGCATACAACCAATATTCTCGACCAGATTTAGACGAAAAGGCCAACGACTTTCTTCAGGTCTTGCCACATCCCTCTCAAGAAAAAGTCTATGCGGCATCTTACTACAACGGCCTGTACGAATTTGACGGAAGTAGTTTTAAGTTGTACAATTCGAATAATTCGCCTCTGCAAACACATCCCGACGACACATTCCACACGCGCGTAATCGGGCTGGCCTTTGACGAAAGTGAAAACCTTTGGATCAGCAATCACTCCTCTCCTACGCCCATTTGCGTGTTGCAAGCCGATGGAAACTGGCAGTGCTTTACTCCGCCCTGCGGAGAGACTTCTTTAGCGCATCTGCTCATAGATCAAAACGGCTACAAATGGTTCACTATAACCACCGGAACTGGCGGCCTGATGGTTTTTGACGAAGGTGATTGGGACAAGCCCGAAGACGATCGCTGCCGCATCATCAGCACCAGCAACAGCCTGCTACCCGACAATGTCGTCAACTGTATAGCCATGGATTTAGACGGCGAAATCTGGCTTGGCACCACCAAGGGGCCTATTGCCTTCTCCTGTGGTTCCGACCCCTTCGATGAAGAGCTTTGCCAGGGGAACAAGCGCATTGGAGAATTGGACGACTTCGGCGCTTACTTGCTGGAAACGGAAAACATTCTTTCCATAGCCATTGACGGCGCTAACCGCAAGTGGTTTGGCACGGAAAACGGAGCCTTCCTCCTCTCTCCCGATGGCAAAGAACAACTGGCCCATTTAACTGCCGAAAACAGTTTCTTGCCCGACAATACGGTCCTTGACATTGCCATTCAGCCCGAGACCGGCGAAATTTGGTTTGGCACCAATGCCGGCTTGACCGTATTGCGCGGTGAAGCTACCGTAGGAGATGCCATCAACAAGCCCCTGGCCCAGGTCTTCCCCAATCCCGTGCGACCCGATTACGACGGCCCCATAGCCATCAACGGCCTGGCCCGAGATGCCAACGTCAAAATCACCGATGCCTACGGTCGCCTGGTCTATGAGGGAACCGCCCTGGGCGGACAAGCCATCTGGGATGGACGCGACTACACCGGACGCCGCGCAGCTACCGGCGTGTATTTGGTCTATAGCACCAGCGATCTGATTTTCGGCAAACCCAACACCTTAGTGGCCAAAATCGTTTTCGTACGGTAATACGATCTGTCCGAAAATCTTCCGCCCGAACAATCCAACCCAAAAAGACCGGTGCAAATACCACGCAAGCACTATCTTTGCGCCCATGAACAGGCAACTGAAAATACACAACAGCCTCACGCGAAAAAAGGAGATTTTTAAGCCCATTCACGAGGGCTTCGTAGGTATTTACGTATGCGGCCCCACCGTGTACAGCAATGTCCACCTGGGCAATGTGCGCACCTTCATCTCTTTTGACCTGATCACCCGATACCTGCGACACATAGGTTACAAATTGCGCTATGTACGCAACATCACCGACGTAGGCCACCTCGAAGGCGATGCCGATACCGGAGCCGAAGACAAAATTTCCAAAAAAGCCCGCCTCGAACAGGTCGAGCCTATGGAAATTGTAGAACGTTACACCCTCAATTTTCACGAAGTGATGAGGATGTTTAACGTGCTTCCGCCAAATATAGAACCCCGCGCCACAGGCCATCTCATCGAACAAATCGAAATGGTCAAGGAGATCCTCAACAGAGGATATGCCTATGAAGTCAATGGCTCGGTCTATTTTGACACCCTCAAATACGCTCAAGATACCGGAAAATACGGCCAATTATCCGGCAGAAAAATAGAAGAACTCATCGCTCTCAGTCGGGAAAACCTGAAAAATCAGGACGAAAAACGCCACCCTTCCGATTTTGCCATTTGGATCAAAGCCGACCCCTCACACATCATGCGCTGGCCCTCTCCCTGGTCCATAGGCTTCCCGGGCTGGCATCTGGAATGCTCCGTGATGAGCACCAAATACCTGGGGCAAACTTTCGACATCCATGGCGGAGGATCCGACCTCAAGTTCCCCCATCACGAAAACGAAATCGCTCAAAACTACGGAGCTTGCGGACATGCCCCGGCCCACTACTGGATGCACACCAACATGCTGCTGATGAATGGCCGCAAAATGTCCAAAAGCGATGGCAACACCATCACCCCCCTCGAACTGATCACAGGCAATAGCCCGCACATCAGCAAAGGGTATCACCCCATGGTCATTCGGTTCTTCATGCTTCAATCACATTACGGTAGTACCTTGGACCTCTCCGATGAAGCCCTGCAAGCCGCAGAAAAAGGCTTCAACCGCCTCATGGAAGCCCGACGCCACCTCATCAACATGAAACACCCCGGGCAAGGTGAAACCTCCGAGATAGATGTGGAAATCAATCGCCTGCTCGACCAGGTTTACGAAGAAATGGACGACGATTTCAACGCTCCCAAAGCTCTGGCTCGCCTCTTTGAACTCGTCAACCGCATCAATGCTCTGCAAGGAGGGCAAATAACTTTCCAAAACATCTCGGAACAAACTTTCACACGCCTCCAACAAATATTCCCCGCTTTCATCACTGAAGTGCTGGGCTTAGAAGATCCCATAACGGAAGGAGAAAATGACCAAGCGGAATTAATCGAACACCTCATCCGCTTGCTCATCGAATTGAGACAAAAAGCCCGACAAGAAAAAAATTGGGCACTCTCCGACTACATCAGAGACGCCCTCAAGGAAATGGGCGTCATCCTAAAAGACGGAAAAGACGGCACCAGCTGGAGCCGAGTATATTCATGACAAAGCTTCAGACATAAGGCTTGGAAATATGCTAACAGCTCAAATCACCCCTACTTTTCTCGCTTGCGAGCTGTATATCCAAACCGACACGGTTGGGGATATTCCCCACTCATAAACGAGTGGGGAATGAGAGGTTTTAGGAGGCTAACACCTCCCAAACCGTTTCGTCATAAATATAAATATCCCAAGCTATCCTCATTCCGAGTATAAGCAAAGTGGACAGAATTCAAAAAACGGAACCAAGAACAACCCTCGCTTCTCTTTTTTTCCTACCTTAGAAGCAGAATCAAATAATTACCTACACATGAAAAAACACATACGCTTCTTTTCTCTGTCGCTCCTCCTTCTGCCATTCCTGCCTTTTTTTGCTCTTGCCCAGGAAACAGATGCGCTAACACCACAAGAGGCCCCACCCTCGGGGCAAGAGTTAATCTTTTCTCCCCAACCCAAAGCACTGCAAGGGATGTGGGACTTACAATTTGCTTACGACATCTCTGAAGAATCCATGCAGTATTCCCTGTCTAACGGAGTGTACACCGACAGTGAGTTTTGGGTCGCGGAATGGAACAGCGATACCCTGCTTCGCTTTGATCACGACGGCAACTTCATAGAGTGGTTTACCATTCCGACCCTTAGTGGGGTACGAAGCATGTGTTGGGATGGCACGCACATCTGGATGGCCAACAACACTTCCACCATCTATCAAGTGAACCCCACCACCCAACAAATCGTCAGTACCGTACAACTCAATATACCCGAAGATGCTCGCTTCCTCAGCTGGGATCCCACTGCCGACAACGGCAATGGAGGCTTTTGGACCGGCAATTTTAATACCGACATCTTCCTGGTGGACATGAACGGCAATCTACTTTCCTCTATCTCGGCTGCTACCCATACACTAAGTGGCATGTACGGTGCTGCCGTAGATAATCAAAGCCCCGGAGGCCCTTATCTCTGGGTCTTTCATCAAGCCGGAGCGCCCTATGACGCTTTGATCTCACTCCTCCATTTGCCGGAAGGCAGCCCCACCGGTGTGGTGCACAATGTCGAATTTGACTTAAACACTTCCGGCGCTTTGGCCGGCGGACTGTTCATCTCTGATGCCTGGAGCGGCGACGGCACACTCACCCTTGGCGGCGTCTTACAAGGATCACCCGACATGCTCTTCGGTTACGAGCTGTCTTACGCTCCAGGTGACCCCATTACCGTAGGTGCCCAGACCATCCTTACCCCCCTATCCGGCTGTGCATTGAGCGATCAAGAGGCTGTCGAAGTCGTCTTGAGCAACAACGGCCCTTTAGCCGCCTCGAACCTGCAGCTCAGCCTCTACCTCGACAACACCCTGATGGCCGAAGAAACCTATGCCGGTACCATCATGCCCGGACAAACGGCAAATTACACCTTTGATACCAAGCTGGATCTGTCCCAGGCAGCAACTTACCAAATCAGCGTCCTGGCCACAACAGATGGCGACATCAACAACTCCGACGACCTGGCCACCAAAACCGTAGCCTCCAAAAGCTATGCCTTCCCACCTGTAAGTGACAATTTCGACAGCTATGAGCAAGGCCTGACGGAATTTCCCGATTTTTACAACATTGGAAAAATCGCCTTTCTAACCAATTCCGGTACAACCCCCTCCAGCAACACCGGCCCTGCCGACGACCTCAGCGGCGGGGGCAACTACATCTACATGGAAGCTTCAGGCCATGATCCCGGAGACCAGGCCGTTCTCACCACCGACTGCCTGGATTTCAGCACCGTAGAAGACCCCCAGCTGATTTTCTACTACCACATGTACGGCAGTGGCGTCGGCTCTTTATCCGTGGACATCACGGACGAAAACGGGCAAACCGGCAATCTCTTTCTGCAAGAAGGACAGCTGCAAACCTCCAGCGAAGACGAGTGGGTGCCCGCTCTCGTAGATTTGACGCCCTGGTCGGGCCAAACGGTGGAAATCACTTTTACCGCAGAAATCGGAAGCAGTGGATCAGCTTTCCGCTCCGACATCGCTTTAGATGAGATTCAAATTCCGGGTTGCCCCGTCATCAACCCCAATGCAGATATCGTGCCTCCCTCCGGTGGTAATCAAGGCAGCATCACCATCAACCCTTCCGGAGGAACACCTCCCTATACCTTTTCCTGGAATACCGGATCCACAGATGCCCAAATCAGCTTTCTGCAGGGAGGAAACTTCTCCATAACCATCATCGATGCCAAGGGTTGCTCCACGGCCATTGATTTCGTGGTAACACAGACCAACGACATCAACGGCCTGGCACGCTTTGAACTCTCTCCTAATCCGGCCGATGAGCGAACCGTACTTCAATTGGAGACAATTTCCCCCCTTTCGGGCCGCATAGAACTGCTCGACGCCACAGGCAGGGCCTTACGGCAAATTTACGAGGGTACGCTGCCCGGCAAAGCTACCTTGGAAATACCTGTCAACACCTTGCCAGCTGGTTTGTATTTTTTACGCCTTTCGGCAAATGAAAAAACGAGTACGCGACGCCTGATTGTCCGGTAAAACAGAGGAATCGGGCGGCAACTGATGCCGCCCGATTCCCTTTGCTCAAGCTAGTTTTCAAAACCTTATCACTTTTTAGAATGTTTTTAAGTGGTAGTGCTTAAAGAGCAGCACTTTTACCCATTTTTTTCACAAAAATCAACTTATCATGAAAAAGAACATGGGAAAAATGGACCGCAGCATACGCGTACTCGTTGCCGTTGTACTGGCCATTTTGTATTTCACTGAAATCATTACCGGCACTTTAGCTATCGTAGGCTTAGTGGTCGCCATCGTATTCTTGGCAACCAGCCTGCTGAATTTTTGCCCCTTGTATTCTATCCTCGGCATTAATACGGCAAAAAACGAGTAATGGCTATACGACCCGTATTTGATAAAAAAAGAAAAGCCGCGCTAAGCGCGGCTTTTCTCATTTGCCGAAAGGCACAAAAAAGAGACCAAAGAAAACGGTCTTACAAAGCAATCATCGGCGCGATGACCAAAGCAACCACCGACATCAATTTCAACAGAATGTTCAAAGAGGGGCCGGAAGTATCCTTAAAGGGATCTCCCACCGTATCACCCACTACGGCGGCTTTATAAGGTTTAGAGCCTTTTTTGTACATCTCTCCATCAATTTCAACGCCTTCCTCAAACATCTTCTTCGCATTGTCCCAGGCACCTCCGGCATTAGATTGGAAGATGGCCATGAGCACACCGGAAACCGTTACTCCTGCCAACAAACCGCCCAACATTTCCGGGCCTCCGCCAAAGCCAATCAACACAGGAGTCAGTACGGCCAATAGGCCGGGCACCACCATCTGGCGTATGGAAGCTGTCGTGGAAATTTCCACACATTTCTCGTATTCGGCCTTGCCGTCGGCAGCCTCAAAAACCGCCTGATCTTCCTTGGGCCATTCGCCAAAATCTTTTTCTCCGTGCTTGCGCATCATGTCCAAAGCGGCTTTCAACTCCGGAATGGACCTAAACTGACGGCGCACCTCGTCAATCATCTGACCGGCGGCCTTGCCCACAGCATCCATAGCCAGAGAAGAAAACAGGAAAGGCAGCATGCCTCCGAGCAACAAACCGGCCATGACCTTCGGATTAGCTACGTTGATAGCCGTAACATGAGCTGTCTCCATAAAGGCGGCAAATAAGGCCAAAGCCGTCAAAGCAGCAGAGCCTATGGCAAATCCTTTTCCAATGGCTGCCGTAGTGTTCCCCACGGCATCCAGCTTATCGGTGCGACCCCGCACCTCTTTGGGCAAATCGGCCATTTCCGCAATACCTCCGGCATTGTCCGAGATCGGCCCATAAGCATCTACGGCCAATTGTATGCCGGTATTGGACAACATACCCACTGCTGCAATGGCTATGCCATAAAGCCCGGCGAAGTGATAAGCACCCAAAATAGCTACTGCCAAGACGATGATGGGCAAAGCTGTAGATTGCATGCCCACACCCAAACCGGCAATGATGTTGGTCGCTTCTCCCGTTTTGGATGCTTTGACGATTTTCAAAACAGGAGTGGTACCCGTACCCGTGTATTTTTCCGTGATCAGACCGATCAATAAGCCCCCGGCCAAACCGAAAAGAACAGCCCAAAAAACACCCATGGCTGAAAAACTACGTCCTTTCACCTCCCAGCTTCCTTCAGGCAACATGTATTGGATAATAAAATAAGTTGCCACAATCATGAGAAAGGAAGAGAGAAACTCTCCTGTATTCAAAGCCTTCTGCGGATTTCCGTCACCTTTAACTTTAACAAAAAAGGTGCCTAAAATGGAGGTCAAAATCCCTACCCCGGCAAGCACCAGAGGCAAGAGCACGGCATTCAAACCACCGAAATCATTGGTGCTTTCAAAACCATTCAAACCGATAAAAGTAGCACCCAAAACCATGGCACCAATGATAGACCCTACATACGACTCAAAAAGGTCAGCTCCCATGCCGGCTACATCTCCTACATTATCTCCCACATTATCGGCAATCGTCGCCGGATTGAGCGGGTGATCCTCCGGAATACCGGCCTCCACTTTACCGACCAAGTCAGCCCCCACATCGGCAGCTTTCGTGTAAATACCTCCGCCCACACGGGCAAAAAGAGCAATGGAAGAAGCGCCAAAGGAGAAGCCGGTCAGCACCGTGATTACTTTAACCACATCCCAGCCCATATTGGAGTAAAGCAAGAACAAAGTACTCAAGCCCAAAACCCCTAAGCCAACTACACCTAAACCCATCACAGAACCTCCGGCAAAAGCGATCTCTAAGGCCTTGTTCAAGCTATTACGGGCAGCATGTGTAGTGCGAACATTTGCCTTGGTCGCCACTTTCATCCCGATAAAACCAGCTAAGGCGGAGCAAAAAGCTCCCAACACAAAAGAAAGGGCTATCAGAGGAGAAGATTCCTCTTCCTGCTGCCCACTTATGCCCAACAAAATAGCTACTGCAATGACAAAAAAGATGAGCACCCGATACTCGGCTTTGAGAAAAGCCATAGCCCCCGAAGCGATGTGCTTGGCAATGTTTGCCATGCGCTCCGTTCCCACTTCTTGCTTAGAAACCCATGCCGATTTCCAGGCCGTGTACAACAGGCCCAAAATACCCAACACAGGCACTGAATACATGATGATGTCTTTCATTCTGCTTGTTTTTGATTTTAGCGGGGCAAAAGTACAGCAAAAAAGCCAAATGAAAGAACCTATCAAACGCCCTTTGCCCCGCCATCTCAAAAAAAAGTGCAAAACAAGCAAGAATACTCCCGAACTGGAATGGTTTGGGTATATTTTTTAGTGATGGTTATGGACAATTAAATTCTTCTTCCTTATGTTCAAGCCTCTTTTTTTGTGATAGCGTATGGTAGCAATGATTGCACATGCAATGGTTAAGGTTCTAAACACATTCACATAAAATCCGCCCATTGCATTTTCACTCACATCAAATAAAGTCCAAGACAAATTCATGAACGAATGTAAAAATATCGGTACCCATAAATTCTTATCCCATTCAACATACAACCAAGAAAACCAAATCGCCCCTATTGCCGTTATAGAAAAGACGCCCAGTATCTCTACCATTGAGGAGCCTTGATAGATATGCCCCATGCCAAAAAGCAAACCTCCAAGTATGGAGGCAGGAATAAACCCCCACCTCAATTTGGCAAACAAGATGCCAAAGAGAAATCCCCTAAAAAGGTATTCCTCAAAAAATCCAGCCACAAAAGTTTTGTGCAACAAACTCCCCAAATCAAGCTCATCATCAATTTTTCCAATGATTGCGGAACTTATCAGCATAGGCGAAACTACC
>JALSKB010000101.1 GCA_026989035.1 Saprospiraceae bacterium
AATCCATGATTCTGGGAGGTAATCTCCGCGTGTTGACGAAGCTTGTTTTTTACCGGCTGATTGATGCCCCTATGCCCGTGGTGCATTTTGTATGTGGGCAGATCAACGGCCAGCCCGAGAATTTGGTGCCCCAGGCAGATGCCAAACAAGGGCTTGTCCTGCTCGAGAATTTCCCGCGCGAGCTTCACCGCATAATCCATAGCCGCGGGATCTCCCGGGCCATTAGAGAGGAAGTATCCATCCGGCTCCCAGGATTCCATTTCCCGAAAGGGGGTATTGGCGGGGAACACTTGGAGGTAGCAATCCCGTTCTGCCAGGCAGCGCAAGATGTTGCGTTTAACCCCAAAATCTACCACAGCCACGCGATAACGGGCCTTTTCATTTCCCCAGAAATAAGGCTCTGCGGTACTCACCCTGGAGGCCAGCTCCAAACCCGCCATGGAGGGATGAGCGTCCAATTGCTTTTTCAGTACTTCCAAATCCGTAGTTTCGCTGGAAATGATGGCATTCATAGCGCCCCGCGTGCGGATGTGGCGGACCAAAGCACGGGTATCTATACCCTTTATACCGGTCAGCCCCCGTTCTTCAAACCAAGTTGCCAGGGAAACCGGTTTTTTGTCTTCGGCGAGCAAGGGACGAGAAAAATGGTCGGAAAAATTGCGGACCACCAAACCGGCAATTTGTATGTCGTCGGATTCCATTTCTTCATCTAAGGCTCCGTAATTGCCGATGTGAACCTGAGTCATGACGAGAATTTGACCGAAATAAGAGGGGTCGGTAAAAACTTCCTGATAACCCGTCATGCCCGTATTGAAGCAAATCTCACCGACTACAGTGCCTTGAACGCCTATGCCGTAGCCCTGAAAACTTGTGCCGTCGTCCAAGAGCAAAACGGCAGGAGTAAATTCTTGCATGAAGTTTTTGAATTCTGGCTCGAAATCAGCGCCCGTAAACCGCAGTTCGACTGTGATTTTACAAGCTTGCGCAAAAGTACGCAAAAAAACTGTCAAACGGATTAAATCACTTTATTTATCTTTGCCAAATATACTCATGGTGAAGAGGTTTGGGAGGCTGACGCCTCCCAAACCTCCTACCTTTCGCTCGTTTGCGAGTCGTACAATATCCCAAACCATTTCAGTTTGGGTGTACACGGAAAACCAGGCTGTCGTGAAAGACAATTTTTTAATCAGATTGCAGGAAGCCTTTAACCCCTCTTTACCGGATGTGGGAGGCTTGATGGATTACCTGGATTTCCTCATGCCCTACATCGGCCAATGGAGTGAAGACTTGATTGAGACGGAAAACTACACTTCCGAAGGTGGTAAGCCCTGGCTGGAATTCAGAGATCAGGTGAATTTTCAGGAGACCATACTCCACTTTTTCAATCCTGACGGCGAGTACTTGCGTTCCGTCAACGGCAACGTGAGTAAGGGGCGTTGGCGTTTGTTGGAAGACAGCAATAAGATGCTCATAGAAATGGGTGGAGGAAAAGACAAGGGCGGAGGAATAAGTGAGTTGTATGAGTTGATTTATCTGGACAAGGCGTTTTTCATTTTGCAAAAACACGGCTCAGCTCAAAAATATCTGGCTTTGGGGTACGAGCCTTTTGTTGCCGGCATGACTTGGTTGGAGTACGTACAAGCTCTTTTCCAGCAGTATCGAAATAAGCACCGCAGGTTTGTCATGACATTGATAGGTATTTTTGTACTTGTTTTTTTCATCGTTCTGTACACGATTTTACATTAAACGCCTCAAAGAGAAACTGATTTCTCTGCACTTTTGCACCATGCGAACTACCCGTCGTGCTTATTTGGAGTTGCACTTGGCTGTCCTGCTCTTTGGCTTCACAGCCATTCTGGGTGATTTGATCAGCCTTTCGGCCCTTCATCTGGTATGGTGGCGGGTACTGATTACGAGTTTGAGTTTATTGCTGCTGTTGGGAGGCTGGCATTTTATCAAACACTTTAACCGTTTGGAACGCCGGCGCTTTGCCGGCATCGGCATATTGGTTGCTTTGCATTGGCTGACCTTTTACGGTGCCATCAAATTGAGCAATGCTTCTGTGGCCTTGGTAGGGCTTGCTACTACGGCTTTTATGACGGCCTTGCTGGAGCCTTTGCTGTTGCGCAGCCCTTTCAGCCGCAGCGAATTGTTATTGGGCGTAGTGGTCATCCCCGGCATGGCCTTGATCGTGAGTGATTTGCCGGGCCGGATGTTGCTGGGCTTGGGCGTAGCCTTGCTATCCGCTCTTCTGGCAACGCTGTTTTCCATTTTGAACAAAAAGTGGATCGCCCGGCACAATCCCATAGAACTGACTTTTTTGGAGTTGGGTTCGGCCTGTTTGTTTTTGAGTTTGCTGTTGCCGTTTTACACCCAGGACCCGACAACCTTACTGCCCAAATTTTGGGATTGGATTTATTTGTTGGTATTGGCTTTGCTTTGCACAACCTTAGCCTATGTTTTGGCCTTGCGTTCTCTGCGGGAGCTTTCTGCCTTTGCTTCCAATTTGACCATCAATTTGGAACCTGTGTACGGCATTTTGCTGGCTATGTGGCTTTTGAACGAGCAACGGGAGTTAAGCGGTTCTTTTTATTTTGGAGTGGTTTTGATTGTGGGGGCGGTTTTTGCACACGCTTTGCAAAAAAAGAGAGGGGGTTAAGAAAAACGGCATTTTGTCGAAACGGGGAACAACAAACACCTACGAGATGATAACGGTTTTCGCTTCAGGATCCGGCACCAATGCCGAGCGTTTGATCAGGCATTTTCAGCACACGGAATCCCCTGTAGGCTTAGTGGTTTGCAACCGGCCCGGAGCCCGTGTGCTCGACCGCGCCCGAGGCCTGAAGGTGCCTTCCGTGCTCATAGACAGAGCAACATTTGCCGAAAGGCAAAACATGCTGAACTTGCTCCAAAGGGCCTCTACTCAATGGATTGTTCTGGCCGGATTTCTGTGGTTGATCCCCGAGTGGTTGATTCGGGCTTATCCAAATCGAATCGTCAACATTCATCCGGCTCTGCTACCCGATTTTGGAGGTAAGGGCATGTACGGCATGCACGTCCATCGAGCAGTTA
>JALSKB010000102.1 GCA_026989035.1 Saprospiraceae bacterium
TGAGATGATCGCTTGTACTTAAGCATATCGCGTTTGGAGAAAGATGTGGCCAAATTTTTCGAGTTTGCCCGGAGCGACAAAATAGGACTCTCCGCCTTGTGCCAGCACCATTTCGATCAGGTCGTCCACGGCATCTTCGTGCTGATTTCCTCCCGGGGCAAATTCCGGATCAAAGACCAGGAAGAGGCCGTCGGCGGTGCTGTAGCCCGGTACTTTATAGCCGCGTTCGGTGATGAGGGTGCGCGCTTCTTTCATGGCTGCAGCCTGCCAGGCTTCTTGAATGCCGGACACATAGCGCAAGCGGTCGATCTCCTCTTTCATGGATTCGAGCAGTTGGTCTTCCCATTTTTCGGAGAAGGCTTGCAAGGATTCGTTCACTTTTTCACTGATTTCCGAGACGCTTTCCTTGTGGTAGGAGCCCTCTATTTTTCCCAAAATTTTGTTTGGACGTCGGGTGTACTTTTTGAAATAGCCCAGCAATTTCACATCGCCTAAGAGGATGAGGGGCATTTGCATGGGCGTGTGCAGGCGCAGGAAGTGGTCCAAGGCGCGCACGTATTTTTCGATGGCCAGGCTTTCCGTTTTGGCGGGATCTTCTCCGGCTCTGTTTTCCCGCTTGAGGAAATCTTCTGCCCCGGCCGGAATGTCGCTGCTCAAGACTTCTTGCAGCTGTTTGCCGAAGCCATTGAAAAAGCGGGTCTTCTTTTTGTTCAGCAGCAGCACATCGTATTGGAAACGGCGATTTACGGCCAGCAGCAAATCGCGAATTTCAAAGGAGTCGTCCACAACTACTTTGGGTTTAATGTCTATGGGGAAATAGACGATTTCCTTGACATGGGGAGAGACAAATAGCCCTACACCTTTCAGGTAGTTGTGGTATTGCACTTCTGAGGCGGCTTTTTCCAAGCGCTCCTCCATGTTTTGGATGAGTCGTTTGTCAAGCTCCATGCTTTCCATCTCTTTGACGGCTTTTTTGATGCCATCTTTGATTTTCAGACGGAGTTTATCGTTGTCTAAAGAGGGATTTTCATTGCGAAAGATGAGGGAAACCGAAGGAGTTTCCTTTCTTTGCAGCAGCTCAACGAGCTTTTCCTGCAGTCCAAAATTTTTGTTGGCCAATGTCATTTTGTTTGCCTTTTTGTGTTGTTTGTGATTGTTCAGTTAGCTTCTCATTTGAGTACTCGCAAAATCAATACCAACAGCTGTTGTCATCGCATAGGCGGCCTTAGAGGCCGTGTTTATGCGTCAAAATGGCAGGCTTCACCAAAAAGTAAAGCAAGTATGTCGGATTTTTTTCGAGAAGCGGTTAAGCAGATGACACTCCTGCACGGGAGCGAATGGGCTGCGGTGATGTTGGCCTTGGTTTACTTGGTTTTGGCAGCCCGCAACGACATACGCTGTTGGATTTGGGGGGGGCTGAGCTGTGCTTTTTGGGCTTGGGCCGCTTTTTCCCTGTATAAATTGTATGTGGATGCTCTATTGCAAGTTTTTTACGTCTTGATGAGCGTTTGGGGTTGGTACAGCTGGAAGCAGGGCGGAGAAACCGGACGCCCCATTACTCGAATGCGGCGAAAGGAGCACCTTGGGCTCTTGTTTGGCGGAAGCCTGCTGAGTTTGCTTGTCGGCTATCTTTTTGCCCGTTATACCGATGCGGCACTGCCCTACCTGGATGCCTTTACGACCGTCTTTTCGGTGCTTACTACTTTTTTAGTGATTTATCGCAAACTGGAAAACTGGCTCTACTGGCTGGTCATAGACAGCCTGTACGTCTATCAATACGGGAGCCGGGGGGGGTATCTTTTTGCCTTGTTGTTTGTCCTCTATCTCGTTTTGGCTGTAGCGGGATATTTTAAGTGGAGAAAAAATCTTTATTTGGGTTGATCTGATTCATTTTATTTTATTTTTGTGCTTGTTCTTGTGTTTCTGTTTTGCTTTAGTAACCCCAAAAAGCTTTTTCATGAAAAAGCGTGTTTTTTTTCTCCTTTTTCTTGCGTTCTTTCCCATTTCAAGTTGTTTCATAGCAAGCCTATCCGCTCAGGTGAAGAGAAGTGAACTCTGGCGAGCTGTGGAAGAATCTACCGTCCCCCTTCGAGGCAGCAGGCCGATTCAGCCTTTGCACTTCAGGATGTGGTCTTTGGCCTTTCGGCAAATGAAAGACCTCTTGGCTGAGGCCCCCTTGCGTTTTGAGGGGCAAAAGCCGGTAGAGGTGGAAATCCCATGGCCCGACGGCAGCATCAAGCTTTTCGAGGTCTGGTATGTGCCACTTATGCACCCCGAGCTGGCTCAGCGATATCCGCACATTCGAACATTTGCCGGAAGGCAGAAAGATGATCCCGCCTCGCTTATCCGTTTGGATTACGGCCCATTGGGCTTTCACGCCATGGTGCTGAGTCGGGAAGGGCCGGATGTCTTTGTTGACCCTTTGCAACGAGGAGATGTTGAGCATTATCAGAGCTATTATGTGCGGGATTTTTACGCCTCTTCTTCAAAAGAGCTGAGGTGTGTGGCCGATGAGTTAGCCGAAAATCAGCAGCTTTTGGAGCAAATTCCGCAAGGGGAGTTGCTGAAAGCCGGAGACTGTCAATTGAGGCAATATCGCCTGGCTTTGGCCTGCACGGGAGAATACGCCAACTACCACGGCAGCAATACGACGAACAACGACAAGAGCTTTGCCATCGCGGCCATGAACACCACCATGAATCGGGTCAATGGCGTCTTTGAGCGCGATGCTGCCATCACCATGCAGCTGGTTCCCAACAACGATCAATTGGTCTTCTTAGACCCTGCTACCGACCCCTACACCAACAATGACGGGATAGCCATGCTGGCAGAAAACCAAACCACCTGCGACAACATCATAGGCTCTGCCAATTACGACATCGGCCACGTTTTCAGCACGGGCGGTGGCGGCGTGGCTTATCTGAACAGCCCCTGCGACAATGCCATCAAAGCGGGAGGTGTTACCGGGCAGGCCAATCCCGTAGGCGACCCTTTTGACATCGATTATGTAGCTCACGAAATGGGCCATCAATACGGTGGACGGCATACCCAAAACAACAATTGCAAC
>JALSKB010000103.1 GCA_026989035.1 Saprospiraceae bacterium
TTTTCTTTCCCTTTCAGCACAGAACCCCTTGCTCATTCCTCCGACCTTGAGTGGGACGCAAATCAACCTCACTTTGCAACATGGCAGCTTTGAGTTTTTTTCAGGCATAACGACGCCTACTATGGGCGTCAATGGCGATGTGCTTGGCCCTACACTGATTCTGAATCAAGGAGATTTTGTGCAGTTTCAGGTGGACAATCAACTTGGAGAACCGACGACCATCCACTGGCATGGCATGCATGTGGCTCCTGAAAATGATGGAGGGCCCCATACGGTAATCCAACCCAATGAAGTGTGGACTCCGGCTTTTACGGTTTTGGACAAAGCTGCTACTTATTGGTACCATCCGCATTTGCACGAAAAGACCAATGAGCACGTCTCTAAAGGCATAGCCGGTATGATCATCGTGCGCGATGACGAAGAAGCTGCTTTGAACTTGCCTCGAACCTATGGAGAAGACGATTTTCCCCTGGTGATTCAAACCAAAGACTTTGACGCTTCCAAGCAAATCGTGGTGCCCTCCAATGCTGATGACGTTCTCATGGTCAACGCTACCATAGACCCTGTACTCGAAGTACCGGCTCAGGTGGTGCGTCTGCGCCTTTTGAACGGCTCTTCCATGCGGGTTTTTAACATCGGTCTGAGCGGCAACGCGACTTTTTATCAAATAGCCTCCGATGGAGGTCTGCTCAGCGCGCCTCTCGCCCTCACTCGCCTGCAAATGGCTCCGGGAGAGCGAGCCGAAATTTTGCTCGACCTTTCGGGTATGGAGGGGCAGACGGTTTCTCTCATGAGCTATGCTTCTGAATTGCCCAACGGTGTCTATGGGGCTGAAAACCCGGGAATGATGCCTTTTATGAGCCTGACCGGCTATGAGCCCAACCCCCTCAATGGAACGGATTTTAACATCCTGGCTTTACAGGTCGTAGCAGCAACCGATAATCCGGTTACGGAAATTCCAACTGCCTTGGTAGAGGTGACACCCATTCCGGAATCGGAGGCCGATCTTACCCGTGAACTGACTTTTACGCCGGCCAGCCCCGGTCCCAATCAGTTGAACGGAGATTTTCTGATCAATGGCAATTCTTTCCATTTGGATGTGATCAATGCTGTCATACCTTTGGGCAATACCGAAATATGGAGCATCTTCAATCAATCGGCCATCGCCCATCCGTTTCACATTCACGATGTGCAGTTTTACGTGTTGGATCGAAACGGCAACCCGCCTCCGGCTTCAGAGCAGGGTCTTAAAGATGTGATCCTCATTCGACCTATGGAAACAGTGCGTTTCATCACCAAATTTGAGGATTTTGCCAATGAAGATGTCCCTTACATGTATCACTGCCACATGCTCTTCCACGAAGACAAGGGCATGATGGGGCAGTTTGTGGTCGTCGATGAATCCGTGGCTGCGGAAGAAGTTCAAAGCACCAATACGACTCTTTATCCCAACCCCACAAGTGGAGAAATCCTCTTGGAAGGAGCGGCCGGAGCCGAAGTGAAATTGTACGAACTGACCGGAGCTTTGTTGCTCTCTAAAAAAACCGTTAGCGGGCAAGAAAGCTTTAACCTCAATCCCTATCCTGCAGGAGTCTATATGTTTCAAGTCAGCTCCCGAGGAAAAACGGAGATGTTTAAGGTCGTAAAGTACTAGAAACTGCCACTGCAAATCAGTGCGTTGAGCTTGCCGGTCGCTTTAAGGCCGGCAAGCTCAAATTTTTGGTGCTTGGGTTCCGCTTAAAGTAAAGCAAGCTGTTTTGGTTTGAAAATGCAAAACCAAAAGCTTTTTCATGCGTTTTATTGATGTGTTTACGTCAGTTTTTCGGTAAATATTCTGCTTGGTGAAATTCATTCGCACCACCTTCCGCTTTGTAGCTGTGCTTCTGGCTTTGACAGTGGGGCTGACCTCTATGGGTTTTGCCGTGCATGTTCATTATTGCCAGGGAAAGGCGGTGTCTGTTGCTCTTTTTGGGCAGGCCAATCACTGCAATGAACAGCAAGCAGTACCTCATGGCTGTAAACTGGAGCACCACAGTCAGTTAGCCCCTGATGGGCAAAAGCGAACTTGTGATCAGAGCTGTTCGGCAGATGAAAAAGCCTGTT
Organism: Saprospiraceae bacterium; assembly: GCA_026989035.1. Lineage (GTDB taxonomy): Bacteria > Bacteroidota > Bacteroidia > Chitinophagales > Saprospiraceae > WGBN01. The sequence goes on from JALSKB010000103.1 coordinate 2,104, forward strand.
GTAAAGACAAGGTCTTGCTCTTGCAAGACCGGCAGGATAAAGTCATTAAAGCCTTGGAATCCGAAGAGGTAAATAAGGCTTTGCCCTTGCCCGTTTTTGCTCCCCTTCCAAATTTGTATCAGCGCATTTTGCCGGTCTTCTTTGAGAAGCAACGCGCCCTTGTCATTTATTTTTCCCCTCCCATTCTAAGGGACATCCCTGTCCTTGTACAAGCTTTCTTGTTTTAGATAAGCGCCCTTCTTTCTGCCTTTCGGCAAATGGTATCGCATTCAGGTAGCAAGAGTTGCCCGATATCCCGTGGCGGCATCTATGAGATGGTCCGGCATTTCGGATAACTTAAAACCTGTTTCGAGCTTGGAAATTGTCCAATCTCGTGTTTCACAAGCTGAAACCTTTCCATGGTAACTGCTCTCAGGTAGAGAAGTGATGAATACGCACATGCACCTTGTTTGAGTTGCTGTTTTCTGCTTCTTTCTTGAGAGAATCCGTGTCTAGTCTTTTTTAACAATTAAAATTTTTAATCATGAAGATGAAACTTTTTTTCCCGTTTTTGGCCCTTGCCTTTTTGACTTTATTTGCGGCCTGCAACACCTCTGTCAATGCCGATCAGGTATTGCAAAATGAAGACCTTCGTCAACAGCTCTTTGAGAAAATTGCTGGTGATCACAATCTAATGATGGATTTCATGCAGCTGGCCATGAAGAATGAGCATGCCAAATCCATGATGATGGAACAAGGCGGCATGCAGGGAGGAATGATGAATGCTCAAAAGGTGATGCAGATGATGCAGCAAAAGCCTGAAATGATGCATGGCATGATGAGTGAAATGATGAAGGATGGTAAAATGATGGGGCACATGATGCAGATGATGCATCAGGAGGGTATGATGAGTGAAGAGTGCATGAAGTCTTGTATGCAGATGATGAAGGAAAAAGGAATGGATATGGGAATGGGAGAGATGCAACAGGATGGGATGATGGAGAGTGAGGACGGACACGGTCATCAGCATTGAGGACTTGGGGGGTGCTGCAGCACCCCCCTTATGCTCAAGGCAAAACGCTGGGTTGTACTTTTCTTGCTGACAAAACAGCTTTGTTATCACAATCTATTCCTGTAAGCAAGAGATTTGAGTCGTGCGAACTTGTAGGATCTTGCGTTCTTGGCTTGCTTACAGCTTTTAAGAATATCCAAATCAGCTGGATTTGGACACAAAAACATGTAAGAATGGACCACAAAAATCATTCGGCACATCATCATAAAGCGGGAAAGAACCCCACACATGGCCATCAGGGGCACGATCATCATCGCATGATGATTGAAGATTTTAAAAGGAGGTTTTGGGTATCCTTAATTTTGACAGGGCCTATTTTAGCGCTTTCTCCCATGATACAGGGCTGGATAGGGGTGGATTGGAATTTTGGCGGAAGCCCATATCTTCTCTTCGGGCTGTCCAGTTTGGTTTATTTTTATGGAGGCTGGCCTTTCCTCAAAGGATTTCGGAATGAGCTGAAGAAAAAGTCGCCCGGAATGATGACGCTTATAGCTTTAGCCATTTCCGTGGCTTATTTTTATTCGGTAGCAACCACTTTCGGTCTGCCGGGGAAGAGCTTTTATTGGGAACTGGCCACTTTGATCGTCATCATGCTTCTGGGGCATTGGATTGAGATGAAATCCGTGTTGGGGGCTTCCAAGGCTTTGCAGTTGTTGGTGAGTATGATGCCGGCAGAGGCACACAAGCTCGTGGGCGATCAATTGATCGAAGTTAAGCTGGAAGAAGTGGCTGCGGGCGATGTGCTTTTGGTGAAGCCCGGAGAAAAAATTCCGGCCGACGGAATCATCCTTGAGGGAGAGAGCTATCTGAATGAGTCCATGTTGACCGGAGAGTCCAAGCCCGTTAAAAGAGGGGTAGGAGAGCAGGTCATTGGTGGGGCGGTGAATGGAAACGGATCTCTCAAAATTAAGGTTTTGCACACGGGCAAAGACAGCTATTTGAGCAAGGTAATTCGCCTGGTTGAAGAAGCGCAAAAGACCAAGTCCAAAATGCAAAACCTGTCTGATCGGGCAGCCAAATGGCTCACTTACCTGGCAATAGGTGTGGGCGTTGTCACACTAATTGTTTGGTTGTTGTTGGGCTATGATTTTGTCTTCGCCTTGGAACGCATGGTTACGGTTATGGTCATCTCGTGTCCGCATGCTTTGGGTCTGGCCATACCTCTGGTGGTTGCTATTTCTACGGCAGTGAGTGCTCAAAACGGTTTGCTCATTAGAAACAGAACGGCCTTCGAGGAATCCAGAAAAATATCAACCCTGGTTTTCGACAAAACGGGTACATTGACCCAGGGAGAGTTTGGCGTAAAACGCTATGCTTCCCTGACAAAGGATCTTTCCGATAAAGAGGTTTTGCGTCTTGCAGCTGCTTTGGAGCAAAATTCGGAGCACCCTATTGCAACGGGTATCGTTCGCAAGGCTAAGGATTTGCATCTGGAGCTTCCTGCCACGGAGGGTTTTACTGCTATAACGGGGAAGGGAGTGCAGGCTGTAGTCGAAAGCAAGGAAGTCAAGGTGGTCAGTCCGGCCTATTTAAAGGATGTGGATCTTGTTGTGCCCAAAGAAGCTTTTAGCGATGCTGCGGAAACAGTGGTTTTTGTTTTGCTGGATGATTCTTTGGTTGGATTTGTGGCTTTGGCTGATGAGATCAGGCCGGAATCTTTTAATGCCATTCGGATTTTTAAGGAGAATGGCATTAAGGTTTACATGGCGACAGGTGATAATGAACGGGTAGCTCGGGCGGTAAGCGATGAGCTTGGTCTGGATGGCTACTATGCGGAAGTGCTGCCCCACCAAAAAGTGGAAATTGTCAAAGACTTACAGAGCAAAGGTGAATTTGTCGCTATGACGGGCGACGGTGTCAATGATGCCCCTGCTTTAGCACAAGCCGATGTGGGCATTGCCGTCGGTTCGGGCACGGATGTCGCCGCTGAAACAGCAGATATTGTTTTGGTTAACAGCAACCCCCAAGACATCGCCAAACTGATTCTTTTCGGTAAGGCTACCTACAGGAAGATGATTCAAAACCTGGTTTGGGCCACAGCCTACAACGCTTTGGCTATTCCACTGGCTGCTGGCGTATTGTACAGCTGGGGCTTTGTCCTTAGCCCGGCTGTCGGGGCTGTTTTGATGAGCCTTAGCACAGTCGTGGTCGCCGTCAATGCTCAGTGGTTGAAACGAGAAATGCCTATGGCAACGGTTTAGGTTGTCTCTTTATCGGAGGATGGAAACGGGCTTTAGCTCAAATAGGCCGTTGTCGAGTTGTATCTTTAGAAAGTACAAGCCCGACCCTGTATTTGGCGAAAGCCGGAAAGAACCTTCATAGCTGCCGTGACGGATTTCACAGGAACCCAAAGATTGAATCCTTTGACCTGTTGCGTTGTAAAGGCTTAGGCTTGCCCTGCCGTTGAAGTCCGGAGCGAGTTGAAGCTGTAGGGAAATTCGGTCGGTAGCAGGATTGGGGAAGACTCGATAAGTCTGAAACGCTCTGCTTTCCACTTCTCGGTTGCCGGTAGTGGTTTCTTCTACCGAATTAAAGACAAAAAGGCCGTTGTTGAGATCGGAAAGCAGAATGTGGCCGGAAGGTAGAAAAGGATATACGCCCCAGGCTCCTTGGTAAAAAACCTGGTTGCCATTGACTTCATCGGGATAGGTGTCGTAGTACATGATGCGTTGCGGATTGACAGGATCGCTGATGTCGTAAACCTGCAAGCCTTCAAAATAGTAGGAGACATACAAGTGGTTTCCCCGTACGATGAGGTTGTGAGGAATGACCAAGCCCCCATCTGAGGGTTCACTGTTGAAAGTGTGGACTACGTGCATATCGTTGAAATCGCTGACATCTACGACTTTGAGGTCGGAGCCCAGGGTTTCGTCAGCCATGTAGTAATAGGGGAGGGTTTCGTGCATCCAGCCCGAGTGGTTGTAACCTTCTTGCGGGTAGCCGTCCATGGTGCCCAGGATGTTTGGGCTTTGGGGGTTACTGAAATCTACCACATAGAGGCCATTGCTGCCGCAGTTGAGCCAGGCGGTATCGTTGCGGATGAAGGCATCGTGGACATAGGGTATGGAGGTGCCGGCATTGGGAAAGCAGCTCAGGAAGAAGGGATTAGTCGGGTCGTCCAGAGAATAGACACAAACGGAAAAAAGCGAAAAACTGTTGGTGGTTCCCAAGGCGTAGAGCTTGGCTGTAGCTGAATCGATGAAGATGTTGTGAGCTCGAACCAGCAGGTTGTCGGAATCGTAAACGACATCGGCATGATCGGGTAAGCCGCTGAGGTCGATGATTTGCAGGCTGCTGCTGCCCTCGTCCGAAACGGCATAGAGATAACCGTTGTAGTCGTGGTAGTCGCGATGCACCAGGGCCGAACCTTGGAATTTACCCGGGATGTAAGCTGCCAGATAAGCTTCTTCGGGCTGGGTTACATCGAAGATGTGGGTGCCGTTGGTAGAGCCGATGACAGCGTATTCGCGTCCGTCTTGCACAAAACCCCATACTTCGTTGTAGCGACTGTGGAGCCAACCGTTGACAGGTAGATTGTCGTCTTGCCAGTGGAAGAGCAATTGAGCTTCTACTGGAGTTTGTTGGGCTTTGCTTTTGGAGAAGCCCAGAAGCATGCACAGCAAGAGAAGGGGGATTTGTTTTTTCATGCCGATTGATGTTTTTTTATTCCAACAGATGCACTTGAGTGAGAAGAAAAGAGAGGTCAAGTTCCTGATAGTGTTTTTGTTAGCCACTCGAGTTTCTTCAGCTCGGGCGTGTTGCAGCCAAGGGCAAAGGTATAGCCTTAGCCTTAGCTAAGGTAGGCTTTTTGCGAGAACCTTTTTGAAGGCTAAACGACAAAAGGGGCAATTATTTTTTTCTTTTTACTATGGTGCCTTCTTCTGTTATTTCCAGGGGGGTGTTGGGGAAATCCGTAGAGGTTAGCCGCCGAATACTTTCAATGACCCGCTTTTGGGGGTCTATGCGCGGCCCTGTTGTCTTGGTTTGATAGACAGGTACAATTTCGGCGCGGATAAATTGCCCTTGTTCGTCTGTATAGACTTTCATGAGTGGGGCAATACCGGCTTCTCCGCGCAGGTTAAAGCGTCCATAGGTGCAAAAGTTTCCCAGGCTATAGGCGATGAAGCGGTCTTTGTACAGCTCAACAGCCCGGGTAACGTGCGGGCCGTGCCCGAAGACGACGTCAGCTCCTGCATCAATGGCTGTATGAGCAAAAGCAACGACATTACCGCGGTTTTCTCCGTAGTAGTATTCCGTCTGGTGAGGGATGTGTTGGTGTTTGACTCCTTCGGCGCCGCCGTGGAAGGAAACGATGACGATGTCACAACGGGCGGCCAATTCAGAGACGATGCGTTTAACTTCGGCAAGTTTGCGCAGGTCGCAGGTGCCACTGTTGGGTGCGAAGGCTGCAAAACCATAGCGCAAGGAATCCTTTTCAAGGATGGCGTATTCGTCGGTTCCGGCCAAGCCTGCAAAGGCTATGCCGTTTTTGCGCAGTAATTCTTTGGTGCGCCTGCGTCCGGCAGGGCCAAAGTCTCCCGAGTGGTTGTTGGCTATGCTGAGGAAGTCAAAGCCGGCATCTGCGAAGTGTTTGACGTAATTTTCCGGAGAGCGGAAGGCATAACATTTGCTGGGGTCTTTACAGCGTTTGGCCGTGCCTCCCGAGTTGAGCAGGCAGCCTTCCAGATTGCCAAAAGTGATGTCGGCTTTCGCCAAAATGGGGGCTACTTCGGCCAGCAGTTCGCGTCCGCCATTCGGCGGCAAATAGACTTTTGATGGATAATTGGTGCCCAGCATCATATCGCCTACACCGATGATTTCCACCAAGCGAATGTCAGTTGCTATGGATAGGCTGTCTGAATTGGGTGTAATCGACTGGGCGTGCAACACGGAGCAGCACAAGACGGAAAGCAAGAGCGTGCCCGCTTGAAGAAGGTGTTTTTTCATGTGGATATCGAAAAATGAAAATCACTACAATCCCTGAGGCAAGGAAGTCAGTAGGTGGAGATGTCGCTGTAGAAATTGGGGCTTACTTTTATTGAGGCAAGATGTTTCCTGAGATGTTGAACCAACGCTTCTTTTTTTTCTCCTTACCACCCTTGATGTTTTTCATCTCGCCCTTTTTGATCTCCTTCATGTCCCTTTTGAGATCTTCCAGCTTTTTTTTCTTTGACTTTCCCATAGAGATTAGGCTGCTTGGTTAGTGAAATGTGTTTAAAGGTCTTCCCAATCCTAAGGACAAAGATAGTGGTTTTTGCGGAAACAGCCAAGCTTTTTTACACCTCGAAGTATAAAAAAGCAGTTTAGCCGGATTTTGGCATTGAGGTAGTTGCGAAAGCCTCGATATGGCTTTATCATCAAGGGTGTAGGGAGCAAGGCGACTTGGGCCTGCGTTCAGATTTCTTCCTGCAATTTGCGCATTTGTTCCATAAAAGCCGGCCTTCTACGGCGAGATACCTCGATTTTCATGCCGTCTTCCATGATGAGATAACCACCTTCACCTTTGACGAATTTGCGCATGTAGTTCAGGTTGATGACGTGCCGTTTATGGACGCGGTAGAAATTTACACCGCGCAGCATCTCCTCATAGGATTTGATGGTTTTCGAGGCTGTAATCTTGTCACCGTTTTTGAGGTAGATGTGGGTGTAATTGTCTTCGGCTTCGAAGCGCACAATGTCTCGAATGTTGACGAAATAGATGCCGTCTATGGCCGAAATGCTGAGTTTTTCGAACACATTGGGGTTGTTGTACATCTGGTTGAAGAGCTGCAGGCGACTGTCCATGCGGGCTTGCCTTTTGGGTAAGGCGCGTTTGACGGCAGCTATAAGGGCATCGGGATCTATGGGTTTGAGGATGTATCCGATGGAGCTGTATTCGCAGGCTTTGATAGCGAATTTGTCATAAGCCGTAACGAAAATGATTTCAAAATCTACAGTTCCCAAGTCGTTGAGGAGTTGGAAAACCAAGCCGTCTTCCAGGCTGATGTCGAGAAAGGCCAGGTCGGGTTTTAGCTCGGCATTGCTGAGCAGTTTACGGCTTTCGCGCAGGCTGGGAGCCTCCCCGATAACTTCCACTTCAGGGCAGTATTTGGCAAGGAGATTTTTGAGGTTGTTGCGTCCTCTGGGTTCGTCTTCTATGATGATGGCGCGAATCATATCAAATATTTTTGTTGCCCTTGGCAGAGCTGTTTTCAGGATATGGCCATGCAAAAATAGGGAAATATTGCATGCCGGTTTGCCGCTTTTGGAGCGCTAATGTCGCATTGGCCCCCTGCTTTGGAGGAAAGGGGCTTTGCACTGATGTAGTGGTTGCTCGCCTTTTGCTCACAAAATTTTTCCACTGAGGCGACTTTGGCCGGAACACAGAAAATGGGCTAGGGTAGCCAACTCTTCCGGCTTTGGTCGGGTGTTTTTTTCGCTGATCCATTGATAGGTAAGGACATTGGCGCAAACTTGAGGTGCCCAATCCTTAGCAATGGCCAGGGTGAAGCCCTGGAGGGCATCGCGTATGGGCAGAGACGCCAAAGCAGCATCAGCTCTTTTGGGCGGGGTGTTGTCTATGACGGAAAGGAGGTATCCCTTGTTTTTTTTTAGCCTTTCGGCAAATAATTTGGCAAGCAGCAAAGGCGTGGTGAGGTGCTGATCCAGGGCGTTCTGCCAATCTTCAAGGTCTAATCGCCCTCGATTCAGGATGTCCGGAGGTTCAAAGAAAAAGATCATGGCATCCAGGTGCTGGATGAGTTCTTCAAAAATGGAACTCATCTTGATGCGATAGGAAACCTCGGAGGCGTACTTGTCGTGCTCAAAGAGAATAAAGCGATTGCAGTCGTGAGAAAAATTGTCGTGTGTATCCAAACCGAAAACGTACCAGCCTTCCTGGCGAAATTGCCGGACAAGAGCCGTGCCCATTTTCGAAAGAGCCTGTGTGATGAGGATCTGTTTTTGCATGTGAAATACTCTTGTGCGGACTCGGCGCCCGGAAGAAATGCTACAACCAGCCTTTTGTCCTTACAAGCTTTTATCGCTCTTTACCCGTTTGCTTGAGAAAACAAAGGTACGCTTTGTCGGCGTTTTTTCATTGGTTTTTTGCCACTGTGACCTTTTGTCCTAAAAAGTCGGCTACCTTCCGCGCAACGCCCTGCCCGTCCATGGCAGCCGATATGATGCCACCGGCATAACCGGCACCTTCACCACAGGGGAACAAACCTTCTAACTGCGGGTGCATGAAACTCTTGGAGTCGCGCGGGATGCGAAGAGGTGCACTGGTACGACTTTCCGGAGCCATGAGCTGAGCTTCTTCAGCCAAGAAACCCGGCATCTTTCGGCTGAAGTTCTGCAAACCTCTTTGCAAGCGACGAGTTAACTCAGAAGGTAACAATTCGTGTAGAGGTGCAGCATAAAGCCCGGGAATGTAAGAGCTTGGCCCCGGATTTGCCGAAAGGCGGGCATTCAGAAAGTCTTTTAACCTCTGGGTAGGTGCTTTTTGACTGCCGTCACCATACTTGAATAAGGACTGTTCTATCATTTGCCGGAAGGCAAGGCCGGCAAAGATTCCCCGCTTGGCAAAAGGCTTAAAATCTCGCTCATCTACGGCTACGACTATGCCTGCATTGGCGAAGGGCGAATCCCTGCGCGACATGGACATACCGTTCAACACGATTTCTCCGGGGGCTGTGGCTGCGGGGACGATAAGCCCTCCCGGGCACATGCAAAAGGAAAAAACGCCGCGCTCTTCCACCTGATAACTCAGGCGATAGCTGGCGGCAGGCAGGGTGTCGGGGCGTTTGGCATAGCCGTATTGAATTCGGTCGATTAGGCTTTGCGGGTGCTCGATGCGCACGCCTATGGCAAAGGGCTTGAGTTCGAGCTGTAAACCCATTTGATGAAGCATCTGATAGATATCTGTGGCCGAATGACCGGTGGCGAGTATGACGGCTTTCGCCAAATGCTCCCTTCCGTACTGCAGGCGTATGCCTTGAAGCTTACCCTTCTCTGCAATCAATGCCGTAACACGAGATTGAAAGTGAATTTCGGCTCCGTGCTGCACAAGCGTTTCTCGTATATTGGCCACGACGCGGGGCAGGCGGTTGGAGCCGATGTGAGGGTGAGCATCGACCAAAATGTCGGAAGGAGCACCGTGTTCCACCAACAACTTCAGTGCTTTGTACACATTCCCGCGCTTGTGAGAGCGGGTGTAGAGCTTGCCGTCGGAATAAGTGCCTGCTCCTCCTTCGCCAAAGCAGTAATTGGAATCGGGATTGACCTGACCGAATTGCTGAATGGCACGCAAATCGCGTCTGCGGGAGCGCACATCTTTGCCCCGATCAAATACAATGGGTTTAAAACCGAGTTCGAGCAGCTCCAAAGCGGCAAAATAACCGGCCGGTCCGGCACCGATTACAATGACTTCCTCAGCTTCGTGAACCTGCTTGAAAGCACTCGAAAAAACGGGCTCGGGTTCAAAGCCCGAACCCAAATCCAGGGCCACGCGCAAACGATATACGGGCGGACGCTTGCGGGCATCTATGGAGCGACGCAAGAGTTTGAAAGCTTTTACCTCTGCCGGGGAATAGCCGGCAGTCATGGCCGCTTTTGTCTGCCAAAATGCCCATTCATCATGGGGTAGATTTATTTCAACCTGTACGAGCTTCTGCTCCTTCATCTCGCAAAGATAGGCCTATCCGCATAATCCTCCTTGAGCTGTATCACATCCCTGGCTCTTTGTATGTTCAAACCATTTTTTCACGTGCATTTTGTTGGTTGAAAAAACAAACTGCCTTAAATCTTTTCGGTTTGAAAGCTATTCCCATGAAGAAAAGGTTTGAGAGGCCTCAGCCTCCCAACCCCCCTTATCTCTTGCTCGTTGATGAGCTGAGCCCCCCAACCATTTTGCTTTGGGCGTAAAATGCAGGTCAACCGGAGTTTTGGGTTGGGGAAGTGGGTTCCGAAAGTCCGGCTGACCTCAGTAAAAACAGCAAGCTGTTTTTTGAGGCCAACCGGTTCATGAAAACTACTCCACCACCATCTTGAAGTAAGCCGTTTTGTTTTCGGCTGTGAGTTTTAGCAGGTAAGTTCCCGAAGGTAGGGCATGGAGCTGGAAGTGTGCAGCTGTTCCTGCACCGGCCTGCATTTGCCGAAAGGCGGTGAGTTCGCGTCCTTGCAAGTTGAAGACCTGTAAATCAAAGGGCAGCAGCTCTCCTGAGTATTCCAGGACAAAACGGCCGTCGTTGGGGTTGGGATAGAGGAGCCAGTCTGTGGTGAAGGCCGGGTCTGAGGTGGCCGTGGTGAGCAGGATGGTTTGGCTGGAGGAGGCCTGTCCACAGCTGTTGCCGACAGTGAGGGTAACGGTGTAGCTGCCTCCGCCGGCATAGGTGTGGGTGGGATTCATGAGATTGCTGCTCTGTCCGTCGCCGAAATCCCAGAAGTAGGTGTCCGCACCCAGGTTGGTGCTTTCAAATTCCAAGGTAAGGTCGTTTTGAACATAAGTGAAGTCGGCCGAAGGCGTGCCCAGGACGTGAATGTACCCGTTTTGCACCAGCATGTTGCTGCCGGCAGGATTGCTGACGAAGAGCGTAACGGAGTATGTGCCGGGTGTGTTATAGGTAACTATCGGGTTTTGCTCGGTAGAGGTAGCCGGTGTGCCACCTTCAAAAGTCCATTCCCAGGCGGTAGGGTATTCTTGTGAAAGGTCTGTGAATTGCACCTGAAAAGGAGCACAGGCTGTAGTGATGTCAGCTTCAAACAGGGCAAAGGGCAGTTGTGCCTGAACATCAAGCTCTATGCTGATGCTGTTTTCGCCACAGCTGTTGCTGGCTGTGAGGGTAACGGTGTAGGTGCCGATTTGGTCATAGGTGTAGGTGGGGTTCACTTCGGTTGAGCTGTCTCCGTTGCCAAAGTTCCAAAGGTAGCTGTCGGCATCCAGGCTGGTATTTTGGAAGTTGATGATGGCACCGGTTGCTACGTAATCAAAATTGACTTGGGGGACATCCAGGGCGGTGATGTAAGCAGGTAGGGTTAAGGTGTCGCTGCCATAGTCATTAAAGGCGATAAGCGTAACCTCATAGCTTCCGGCCTGATTGTAGCTCACCGTGGGATTTTCCAAGTTGCTGTATTCCGGTTCTCCTCCCGGGAAATGCCACACTATGCTGTCGGTGTTTTCGGAGGAGAGGTTGGAGAATTGCACTTCGAGAGGAGGGCATCCGCTCTGCACATCGCTTTCGAATAGGGCTGTTGGCCCTTGAAAAGGGATGTATATCTCTTGTTCTACACTTATTTGACCACAGTCGTTTTCCGCGGTGAGCTGGACCAGATAGGTTTGGCCCTCGACGTAATTGTGATCAGGATTTGCTTCGGTGGTGGTGTCGCCATCGCCAAAGCTCCAAACCAGGGTGTTTGCGTTGGAAACGTTGGAGGTGAAACTGACCATGGTGCCGTTGATGACGAAGGTGAAATCAACAGAGGGAAAGGCATCTGCCGTGATGAGGGTTTGCTGAACGAGGGTATCGCTGCCCGTGCTGTTGGAGGCGACGAGGGTGACGCCATAGGTGCCGGGCTGGAGGTAGGACACCAGGGGGTTGGGTTCGGTGGAGGTAGCGGGTTCTCCGCCCTCAAAAGTCCAGCTCCAGGAGGTGGTGTTTTCTGAGGACAGATCGGAGAACTGCACCTGGAAGGGCACGCAGCCCTCGGCGGGATCGGCGGCGAACTGGGCTGTGGGCGGTGTGGCGATGGTGATTTGTGTAGAAGCCGTATCGCTTCCGCAGGAGTTGGTGGTGATGAGCAATACGGTGTAAGTTCCGTCTTGTTCATAGACGTGGATGCCCGGATTGGCGGTGGAATCGGTGTTGCCGTCGCCGAAAATCCAGAGATAGCTGTTGGCATTGGTGGAGTTGTCGTTCAGGAAGATAGTATCCAGGTTGATGCTGGCATCAAAGCTTGCGGTGGGAATGTCCAATGCCGTAATGTATGCCTCCTGCATGTAGGTGTTGCTGCCTGTGCTGTTAGAAACCGTGAGAGTAACGCCGTAGATGCCGGGGCTGAGGTAGCTTACCAAGGGGTTTTGTTCGGTAGAAGTAGCTGGTTCTCCTCCTTCAAAAGTCCAATTCCAAGAAGTCGTATTTTCGGAGGATAGATCGGAGAATTGCACTTGAAAGGGCACACAGCCCTCGGTGGGATCGGCTACAAAATAAGCTGAAGGTGGTGTGGCAATGGTGATGGGTATGGAAGCGGTATCGCTTCCGCAAATGTTGGTGGCAATGAGTATTAGGGTGTAAATGCCGTCTTGTGCATAGATATGTGCTATGGGGTTGGTCGAGGTGTCGGTATCGCCGTCGCCGAAAATCCAAAGATAGGTGTCGGCATTGGTGGAGTTGTTGGTCAGAAAAAGGATGTCAAGGATGATGGTGGTATCGAAGGATGCCGTAGGAATGTCCGAGGCATGGATGTAAGTCTCCTGGATGAGGGTGTCGCTACCTACACTGTTGGACGTAACAAGGGTAACGCCATAAGTTCCGGGATTGAGGTAGGTTACGAGGGGGGTCTTTTCATCAGAAGTGGCTGGTTCACCCCCTTCAAAAGTCCAACTCCAGTTCATGGCATTGTCTGAAGATTCATCGACGAATTGGACGATGAGCGGTACACAGCCTTCGGTAGGTATGGCAAAGAATCCGGCTGTTGGAGGGGTAGCGATGGTTATGGGGAAGGAGATGGTATGGTTGCTGCACGAATTGATGGCCGTAAGGGTTACGGTGTAAGCTCCGTCTTGGGTGTAGATGTGTGGAGGTGGGTTGGCTGAGGTGTCTGTGGTACCATCGCCGAAGTCCCAAAGGTAAGAGCTGGCGTTGGAGGAGTTGTTGGAAAGGAAGAGTGTATCCAGGTTGATCGTGGTTTCAAAATCAGCGGTGGGGTTTATGCTGACGACGATGTAGGTCTCCTGAACAAGCGTGTGGCTGCCTGCTGCATTGGAAACGGTGAGGGTGACGCCGTAGGTGCCGGGGTTGAGATAGTTGACAATGGGGTTTTGTTCGTTGGAGCTGGCAGGGCTTCCTCCTTCGAAAGTCCAATCCCAATTCGAGCTGTTGCTGGAGGACTGGTCGATGAATTGTACGTTGAGCGGGACACAGCCCTCAGAGGGGTTGGCCATGAAAGCGGCCGTTGGTGGTGTGATGATGGTGATTTGTGTAGATGTCGTGTTGCTTCCACAAGCATTGGTAGCGGTAAGAGAAACGGTGTAGGTTCCGTCTTGGGTATAGATATGGGGCAGAGGATTGGGGGAGGTATCGATGTTGCCATCGCCGAAATTCCAAAGGTAACTGTCGGCATCCGTGGAATTGTTGGTCAAAAAGAGGGAGTCCAGGTTGGTGCTGGCATCAAAAGCGGCTACAGGCGGGCCAAGTGCGGAGATATAGTTTTGCTGAACCAGAGTGTCGCTACCCGAGGCATTGGAGACTGTGAGCGTAACGCTGTATACGCCTGGGTTGAGGTACACGACGGTGGGGTTTTGCTGGGTGGAAGTACTCGGACTGCCTCCTTCAAAGGTCCAACTCCAACTGGTGGGGTTGTTGGATGACTGGTCGTTGAATTGTACGGTGAAGGGGGTGCAACCTTCAGTATCGCTGGCAGTGAAAGCTGCAAGAGGTGGATCTAAGGGTAGCCCGCTTTCTGCATGGCCATTGGGTTTTCTGGCTTGGATCGGGCTTAGCGTGATCCAACACAAAAAAATCAGACTGAGGAAAAGATGGTTCGGGAGTTTCATGATTTTTTGGTTTTTGTTTGTACAAATAAGGAGAATGTATGGATGCGGTAAGGCATGCCATAGCAAGGGCTTCAAGTCCGGAAATCGGAGGTCTTGAGCCGGGTAGAGCTAAGCGTCTTGTAGCTTCACCTCTATGTCAAGAGGTGATGAGACCTGCCCGAAGAGGCTGGAGTGTAAAGGCGAGGGCCAAAACGACTTAACCGAAGTTTCGAAAGGGAATCAGTTGCCACAGGAGGCATAAAGGAAAGGCTGAAAGAGGCTTGACTTTGTGCAGAGGAGAATTAGAGCTGAAAAGCACAGCTGTTTGAAGTAGCTAATGGGGGATAGAGTTTTCATGGTTCCTGTTTTTAGGCCTTTCGGCAAATACTGAAAAGCCGTTACCGGATTGCTCTTCCTTTGGGGCCTGTGGAAAGCGCTTTTTGATGTATGCGGCTTTCTTTCAGCTTGCCTTGGGTGGAAGGTCGCATGGAGTGCCATGTCTAGGACAAAGGTAGGCGTGTTTTGTTTTGGCCTGCAAATTTTTGAACTTAAATTTTTGTTAAAAAAAGAGATAGATGTGTCATAAAATATGTGAAACTTGCTAAAAGTCTTTATTTTATAGATTTTTTAGCTGTTTTGTTCGCATGTAAAAAAGAGCCGGAATGCAGTGCATTCCGGCTCGGAGAGGCTCTATTAGAGTCAGAGAATTGCGGCTTTTTTCTGTAAAGGCAGTTTTGAGAGGTTTCAGCTATTCATCTGCACGAAGCACATTAAAAGTGTAAGTAGCTTGGTTGAATGGTGAGCCGAAATCCGGCTTGAAGTACGGAAATTCCCCAGCCTGCTTCCGCAAAAATGCTGAGGCGTCTGTTGGCGTAGTAGGAAGCACCTACAAAAGCCGTTACCAAGACTTTATCTTCTGCCTGGCGGTACTTGTAGGGCTTGTTTTGGGAAGGCACATTGGCTTTTGGCAGGTTTACAGCTGTGCCGTTCAGGTTGAGTTGCTGGATGTCGGATTGGTAAAGGGCCAGCATGCTGCCTCCGTAAACGTCTATGCGTTCGAATCGGGTGGTGTGCAAAGCTGCTTTAAGCCCTATTATGGTGGTGTTGTTGCGGTAGCGTACCTGGGTTTCATCGGCCAGCGTTTCTAAGCCGGAAGTGGCTATGGAGCGTCCGGCATACAGTTGCAAGGACAAAAGTCCTTTAAAGCGATAGCCGGCTGAGACAGCTACGGGCCATTGGTTCTGGTAGGCCTGGTCTTTTAAGTAAGTGGGAAGTACGCCGGCGGCAACTGAGAAAGTGAAGCCCGAGCGTTCTTTTTGAGCGCAGAGAGACAGGCTGATCAACATCGCGAGGGAAAAAAGCAAAGATTTCATGGTGGTGGTTCTTTTTGGGTGAAAAGTGGTGGTGTCGGGCATGCAAAGAGCATGTGGATACAGTACCTCAACTCCAATAAAGGAGCAAGGCAAGATGCATGGGTTTAAGCTGTTGCTTTTCGACTTGCTACGCGAAAAAATATTGTCGAATTCTTTCCGGCAAGCTGCACAAAGCCAAAGAAAAGCGGCTTAACTGAGATCAGGAAGGGGAATCAGTTGCCTAAAAAGGCAGAAAAGGAAGTCCAAAAGCTACCAAGCTTTTCAAGGGGAAGCATAGAGGCTCCTGAGGGCAGCTTTTTAAGGGGGCAGGTGGAGAACAGGGCTTTCATGGTACTTGTTTTAGGCCTTTCGGCAAAGGCTGAAAAGCGTTATCGAATTGCTCTTCCTTTAGGGCCTGTGAAAACGATTTTCGAGGTATGCTGCTTTCAGCTTATTTTAGGCAGGAAGTTGCATGGAGTGCCATGTCTGTGACAAAGGTAGGTGCATTTTTTTTTTGACCTGCAAATTTTGGGACTTAAACTTTTGTTAAAAGCCGATTTAAATTTTTGTTAAAGCCGAGACGCAGCATGCTGCGTCTCGGCCACTGCATTTTATTCCACCACCATTTTGAAGTAAGCCGTTTTCTCCTGGGCGGTGAGTTTCAGCAGGTAGGTACCCGAGGGTAGGGCACGGAGCTGGAAGCTCTGGGGTACTGTTCCTGCACCGGCCTGCATTTGCCGAAAGGCAAACAACTCGTGCCCCAGCAGGTCGAATATTTGCAAGTCAAAGGACAAAAGCTCTCCGGAGTACTCCAGCATGAAGCGGCCATTGTTGGGGTTGGGATATAGTCGCCAACCTGTGGTGAAGGCCGGATCTGAGGTGGCCGTGGTGAGCAGGATGGTTTGACTGGAGGAGGCCTGTCCACAGCTGTTGCCGACAGTGAGGGTAACGGTGTAGCTGCCTCCGCCGGCATAGGTGTGCGTGGGATTCATGAGGTTGCTGCTTTGCCCGTCACCGAAATCCCAGAAATAGGTGTCTGCTTCTGTAGTTGCACTTTGGAAGCTGACCGTCAGGCTGTCGTCTTGATATGTGAACTCGGCGGAAGGTACGTCTAAGACCTGGATGTACTCGTTTTGTATCAGCATGTTGCTGCCTCCGGCATTGCTCACCATGAGAGAAACGGAATAGTTGCCCACACTGTCGTAAGTGACGACCGGATTCTGTTCTGTGGAAGTAGCGGGTGTGCCGCCTTCAAAGGTCCACATCCAGGCGGTGGGATTTCCCTGCGAAAGGTCGGTGAATTGTACCGTAAGGGGAACGCAGCCCGAAGTGGTGTCGGCTTCAAAGTCGGCAACGGGCAGTTCAATTTGAATGCTGACCTCTTGGCTGGTGCTGCTCTCGCCGCAGTTGTTAAAGGCCGTGAGCGTAACCGTATAGGTGGCGGGCAAGTCATAGGTATGGCTGGGACTCACGTCTGTGGAGGTTTGGCCGTCACCGAAATCCCAGAGGTAAGAATCGGCATCCTGGCTGTTGTTCTGGAAGTTGACCGTAGTCCCGTCGATGGTGAAACTAAATGCTGCCTGTGGGACATCCATGACGGTGATGTAGTTGAGGAGCGTCAAGGTGTCACTGCCGTTGTCGTTAAAGGCGATCAAGGTGACGTCGTAGGTGCCGGCTTGATTATAGGTTATGCTGGGATTTTCCTGCATGCTAAATTCCGGCTCTCCGCCGGGGAAGTGCCATTCAAAACTTTCGGCATTGTCGGAAGAGAGGTTGGTGAATTGTACTTCCAGCGGAGCACAGCCGTTTTGCACATCTGCTTCGAACAGGGCAATGGGCCCTTGGGTGGCAATGAGCACTTGCTGTTGTGCTATGACTTCTCCGCATTCATTTCCGGCAGTGAGTATCACGAGGTAACTGCCATCTTCGGCGTAGTTGTGCTGTGGATTTTGCTCGGTGGAAGTTGTACCATCGCCAAAATCCCAAACTAAGAAACTCGCATTGGAAGTGTCGGCAAAGAAATTGACGAGGGTTCCATTGATTTGGAAAGTGAAATCCACTTCAGGAGGCGTGCCAACCTCGATGTAGTTCTCCTGGCTGAGGGTGTCGGAGCCTGCGGCATTGGAGACGACGAGGGTAACGCCATAGGTTCCGGGATTAAGGTAGGTA
>JALSKB010000104.1 GCA_026989035.1 Saprospiraceae bacterium
GCAGAGTAAAGATGGTGTGAACTTTTATGCTTCGTATCTGATTAGCTCCATCAATAACCATTCTTTTTCTGACTTCTGCTGTCATGGTTTTTTCCAGCCCGTCAACAATAAACAGAATGTCTTTTGCAATTTTTCTCTTTTGGAGTAAAAGGACGGTTTTTTCAATGAACTCATTAAATCGGGTGGCAAAATCAGAGAAATTGTTGCGCATAACTTTCCGAACATGAGTAGCCCTATCAAGGCTGCCGGAAAGTGTAGTTCGAATGCCGAGAACTGTGGACAAAAGGAGCTTCCAAAGGGAGTAACCCTCCTTATTTCCTGCCGAAATTTCTATCTCACCTTCAGCGCGTAGCCGTTTATTGATCTCTTCAACCTGATTAGCAAACCAGGTTTGCATAGCCTCGACGATGTCTTCATCTAACTGAACATTTTTTTCCCCAACCCTCTCAATCAATTTTTCCAACTGATAAATGAGTACATCCATATACTCGAGATCCGGCATATCTAAATCGCCATCAACATTACAAACAACACACAAAAAAGCCGATGGGCCTTCCAATTCTCGGGCATAGCGCAGCAATTCGGTGGTTTTACCCGAGCCTCTCATTCCTGCTAAAAAGATGAATGTCTTAGCTCCTAAAGGAGTGTGCTCCCAAAAGGTTTCTCCGTTCTTATTCACCTTTCGAACATTGAGCATTTTGTACAAACGGTCTATTGCAAAACTTCCTCTCAGGCCGGAAAAATCTACATAAAAGGGATGGTCGGGAGGAACAGGCTCAAACTTGTTCAAAGCTCCGGCAATTTCCGACAGATGGGTTGCTTTTTGCATTTTCAGAGATTGAAATTAATAAAAGCTCACATATCGAAATGAATTGTTTAGGCTCGATTCACCTATTCAATGCCCGAAACGCTGAATTTCAAAATTGTAATTTTTTATTCTTTTACAGCGCTTAGTACGGGCGTATGCAGCAGCTAATTTACGGAAAATCAAGCTACTTGGGAGTTTTCGGCTGTGTAATGGGAAACAATGCCCTCCGTAGCATGCTTGTGTTCGATCGTTACAGGCTGTTGCCAGATATATTCAAAGCCCGGTTGGTGAGGAGTATCTTTCCCCTATTCAAAGGTTTTGGCGATTTGCCCGGCCAGTTCTTCGAAGGCCTCTTGGCTCATTTCTACGGGTGGGTTGGCAAAGTTCATATCTCCTATTTCGTCGATGGGGATGAGATGCACGTGAGCGTGGGGCACCTCCAGGCCGACTACCGTCAGGCCAATGCGTTTACAGGGCACCACTTTTTCTATGGCACGGGCGACCCGCTTGGCAAAGAGCATCAAGCCGGCCAGCTCTTCGTCTTTTAAGTCGAAGAGGTAGTCTTCTTCCCTTTTCGGGATGACCAGCGTATGCCCCTTTTTCAAAGGGCGGATGTCTAAGAAAGCCAAATAGTCATCGGTTTCTGCCACCTTCCAGGCGGGGATTTCCCCCTTGACGATTTTGGTGAAAATGCTTGCCATGCGGAGATAGTTTATGGGTTGAGGGGGATGAAGGGCCCCCTTCATCAAATGCTGATGTCCACAATTTCGAATTCCACCGTACCGCCCGGAGTTTGCACATAGGCGGTTTCTCCAACCTTTTTGCCCAGCAGGCCCTGGCCTACGGGTGAAGATACGGAGATTTTTTTGCTTTTCAAATCGGCTTCGGAGGCTGAGACCAATTGGTAAGTGAGTTCTTTACCGGTTTTTTTGTTTCGGATGGTTACTTTCGTCAATACACGAACCTCACTGGTATCCAGTTCACTGGCATCCAGTACTCGCGCGTTCGCCAGGACTTTGGTCAGGTCATTGATGCGCTTTTCCAACATGCCCTGCTCATTTTTGGCCGCATCGTACTCCGCATTTTCGGATAAATCCCCCTTATCCCGGGCTTCTGCAATCGCCTGGGCAATGCGTGGGCGCTCTACGGTTTTCAGGTGCTCCAACTCCTGTTTCAACTTCTCGTATCCTTCCGGGGTCATGTAGTGGATGTCCGCCATAATCTCAAGTTTTTTTCAGTCTAAGAGATAAAAATAACCCTTTCAAAGGGTTGAGAACTCTTTGAAAAAGGCCATGTCTCTACCAAGTAGCCAATGAATGACAAAGGTACGAAAAAACCTGCTGGATACAATGGCTTGCGCGCAGGGAATTTTCCTTTAAGTCAGCGCTTGTGCAAACCTCCACACCTCTTCAAAGCTGTTGTAGAGGGGTACGGGAGCCACGCGAATGACGTTGGGTTCTCGCCAATCGCAAACAATCCCTTGGCGGGAAAGTTTTTCGTACAGGGCTTTGCCTTCGTGCAGGCTTAGCAAGGAGAGCTGACAGCCGTGCTGTTCGGGCTCTTTGGGCGTGATGATTTCAAAGCGCTGCTCCCGCTCGTTGAGTTCATCCAGCAAATAGCGCAGATAAGCCGTAAGGCGGAGGCTTTTTTGCCGCAAGGCATCCATACCGACTTCATCGAAGATGTCCAGGCCGGCTTTGTGAGCGGCAAAGCCGAATATCTGGGCATTGCTCAGCTGCCATCCGGCGGCACCACGCATGGGTTTAAAGCCCTTTTGCATGAGGAAACGGGTTTCTTCCTCATAACCCCACCAGCCGGCAAAGCGCGGCAAATCCGGTGCATAAGCATAGCGCTCGTGCACAAAAACACCGGAGGGGCCTCCCGGCCCGGCATTCAGGTATTTGTAGCTGCACCAGACGGCAAAATCTACTTCCCAATCGTGCAACCGCAAAGGTACATTGCCCACAGCATGCGCCAAATCAAAGCCTGCCATCGCGCCCACGGCATGAGCAGCCCGCGTAATGGCTTCCAAATCGAAAAACTGCCCCGTATAGTAGTTTACCCCGCCCAGCATCACCAGAGCCAACTCTTCGCCCAAAGATGCTATGGTCTCCAGGATGTCTTCCATGCGCAGGCAGTGTTCGCCTTCCCTCGGCTGCAGTTCAACCAATCCTTCGGAAGGGT
>JALSKB010000105.1 GCA_026989035.1 Saprospiraceae bacterium
CGGAGCGAAGTTGTTGTATGCCTTTAGTGAGGCTACCGTGCCCCGTATAACTCTCATCACCCGCAAGGCCTATGGCGGAGCTTACGACGTGATGAACTCCAAGCACATTCGAGCCGACCTCAACTACGCCTGGCCTACAGCTGAAATTGCCGTCATGGGCGCCAAGGGAGCCAGCGAAATCATTTTCCGAAAGGAAATCCAAGAGGCTGAAGATCCCAAGGCGAAACTGGCAGAGAAAGAAGTCGAATACGCCGAAAAATTTGCCCATCCTTATCGGGCTGCAGCTCGAGGTTTTATCGATGAAGTCATTGAACCTCGCGCAACGCGACGCAAATTGATCAAAGCTTTTGCCATGCTAAGCAACAAACAGTTGAAACTGCCCGAGAAGAAACACGGCAACATCCCTCTATAAGGCTGGCAGCCATGCCCAAATCGAATTTATTAGGTACAGCTCACAACCGAGTGATTATGCAAGAGGCTTGGTAATCTAATCTCAATTTCCCAAAACATTTCGTCAGAAGGAATAAAGCGGCAAGAAAGCACTGAAATAACTTCAACCAATTCATGAATGTATGTTCATTTGTTTAGACAAAATCTAAATTGTGAGTGTGGATAAAAATTTGTTACCAAATTCTTAAGAACTTCTATCTTTGCGACGGTTTGGTAAATGGATTCAGTACGAAACTGACTTTAAATTACTCTCAAGCATGAGTTCACATTGGCTTTCCAGGAGTTTTATCCTGTTGGCGATGGTTCTTTCCACTGCTTCCTTATGGGGGCAGGGTGGAGACCCTGCTGCAGGTAAGACGATATTTAAGAATTACTGCGGTGCTTGCCACAACAAGGACATGAAGACGGATATGACCGGTCCTGCTTTAGGGCAAGCGGAGGAACACTGGGCAGAGTATCCGCGTGAGGATCTTTACGTCTGGATTCGCAATTCGCAGGCTTTGATTTCTGCAGGGCATCCTCGAGCTGTTGAGCTGTGGGAGAAGTGGAAGCCCGTGCAGATGAGTCCTTTTCCCAATTTGACGGATGAGGACATTGAAAACGTCTTGGCTTACATCCATCAAGAGTACACGAAAGAGCCGGTTACGGCCGGAGGGCCTGGTGACGGTGTACCTGTGGAGAAAGCCGATTACGGTTGGTTGTACTGGGTTATTTTTGTTGTCTTGGCCGTTGTGGCTATGGTGCTTTCGCGTTTGATTGCTCAGTTTCGTTATTTAAACGAGTTGAAAGCGGGCAATGTAGATGCTCAAAAGCCTGCATTTGGGCAGATGTTTCGCAGCAAGGCTTTTCTGACCTTTTTGACTTTCTTTGTCTTGGCCTGGTTGAGCTTTACGGTAGTGAATCGAGCCATCAACCTGGGGCGTCAGCAAGGTTATCAACCCGAACAACCCATCAAGTTTTCGCATAAGACACATGCCGGTTTACACAAGATAGACTGCAAGTTTTGTCATGACGGAGCGCGTCGTAGTAAGCATTCGGTCATTCCCTCTGCCAATACGTGTATGAATTGCCATAGAGCCATTAAAGTGGGTTCTACTTACGGAACGGCGGAATTGACCAAGATTTTTGCTTCCATAGGCTACGATCCTACTACCGACTCCTACATCGAAAACTACGATCAGCTTTCCAACGAAGAAATTGAAAAGATTTACACCAAGTGGATGCGCGACCAATACATGGTGGCCCACGGCGATTTTGACGCCTTGGGTGAAACTGCGGTGAAGCGGCAATGGGAGGATGTGGTCGCTGCTCTGACTCATGGAGAAGAGGATGCGAAAATTCAGGGCCCCATAGAGTGGGTGAGAGTCCATAACCTGCCGGATCACGTTTACTACAACCACTCTCAGCATGTGGAAGTGGGTGGTCTGGAGTGCCAGACTTGTCATGGGCCGGTAGAAGAAATGGACGTCCTCAGGCAATATGCTCCGCTTTCCATGGGCTGGTGTGTAAATTGTCATCGCCAAACGGAAGTCAAGGCTTTTAAGGACAATCCTTACTATCAGTCTTATCACCGCCTGCACGAAGAGTTGAAAGCCGGCAAGCGTTCTAAAGTCACGGTGGAAGACATCGGCGGCACAGAGTGCCAAAAATGCCACTATTGATTTTCCTGAAACCTGTTTAGCGCAAACACAGCACATCCTTTACTAAGATGAAAAAGAAAAACCAGGATTTTTGGGTAGGTGTCGATCAATTGCAAGACACCCAAAAGTTTGAAGAAATAAGTGCGAATGAATTCCCCTCGGAATTGCCCTTAGCGAATTCTCTTTCCAAAGAAGACCTCTTGGGCGCGCAGGCCTCTCGTCGCGACTTTTTGAAGTATTTGGGCTTTGGCTTGGGAGCAGCAACCTTAGCCGCGAGCTGTGATATTCCTGTCAAGCGGGCTATTCCCTATGTGGTTAAGCCGGACGAGATTGTACCCGGTATAGCGAATTACTACGCTTCTACTTTTGTGCGGGGTGGAGATTATTGCTCCGTATTGGTGAAAACCAGGGAGGGGCGGCCTATTAAGATAGAGGGCAACAACCTTTGCCCCCTTACACAGGGAGGAACCAGTGCTCGGGCTCAGGCTTCCGTTTTGGATCTTTACAATGTGAATCGTTACCAGGGGCCGGGCAAGATGGCGGAAGGTCAATTTGCTCCTATCTCCTGGGCTGATTTGGATCGCCAGGTAAAGGGTGCATTGAGCTCAGCTGCGGTCATTCGCGTTTTGACGCATACCAACCTCAGTCCTACTTTTCAGGCCGTTTTAGATGAGTTTACGGCACGTTATCCGGGAGCTAAGGTTTTGACTTACGACCCGGTTTCTTCTTCTGCGCTTTTGCAGGCTTCCGAAGCTGTACACGGACAGGCTGTGGTTCCCGATTTTCGCTTTGATCAAGCTGATGTGATTGTCAGTTTTGGCGCGGATTTTCTGGGAACCTGGATCTCTCCTGTAGAGTATGCCCGTCAATACGCTTCGCGTCGTAGAGTTAAAGATGTCGAGCATCCCGACATGTCGTATCACGTTCAGGTCGAAGCGCACATGTCCATGACCGGCTCCAATGCCGACAAGCGGATTCAGGTGCGCCCTTCGGCTCAAGGAGCGGCTATAGCTGCCCTGTACAATGCCTTGGCCGGGAAAAACGGTGCTCCAACGGTTTCGGCACCGGCCTTGAAAGGCGAAGCTGCCGGGGAAATCCAAAAACTGGCAGATCGTCTGCAAAAAAGCAAGGGCAAGGCTTTAGTCGTTTCAGGTTCCAACAACCTGGGCGATCAACTTCTCGTTTGCGCCATCAATCAGCTGCTGGACAGCTATGGCAATACCATCGGATTGGATCAAATCTCTTATCAGCGCCAAGGTTTAGACCGTGAGGTTCACCAATTGTTGGACGAAATGAACAAAGGGGCTGTAGATGTCCTGTTCGTTTTGGGCGATGCCAATCCGGCCTGGGAACTGCCCTATGCTGCCGAGTTTCGCGAGGCCATGAAGAAGGTCAAATTTAAGTTGAGCACGGCCGGAGTGCCCAACGAGACCTCTTCGCTTTGTGACTACATAGCACCTGATCACCACTATCTGGAAAGCTGGGGCGATGCACGTCCTAAAGCGGGTGTATATAGTTTGCAACAGCCGACTATTGCCCCGCTGTTCGATACTCGCCAGGTAGGAGAGTCTTTCCTTCGTTGGGCAGAGAGCCCCAACTTTGACCCGGGTACGGAGGAGGAACCGCCTTATTTCCGCTATGTGAAAAAATGGTGGAAAGAAAACATGTTTACTCGCCAAAACAGCTATTCCGATTTCCAAAAATTTTGGGATCACAGTTTGCACGACGGAATCGTTACCGTGCCTTCCGAGCTGGCCGGCCTTTCGGCAAATGCTGTAGATGTTTCGGCAGCAGCGGCCTTGCAGGAAAAGCCCTCTTCTGCTGAATTGGAAATGGTATTCTTTGAAACGGTGAACATCGGTGGGGGGCAATATGCCACCAACCCCTGGTTGCAAGAAATGCCCGATCCGGTGGCTCGCACGACCTGGAACAACTACATGGCTATTCCCATTTTCTGGGATGGTGGCATAGAGTGGAAAGCCTTTAAGGGGCTCAATCAGCAGGAAATTTACGGTAAGGCCGATAAGGTAGAAGTGGAAATTGGCGGCCGAAAGCAAACGGTAAGTTGTATTCGCCAATTTGGTTTGGCTGAAGGGACTTTGGCTATGGCGTTGGGATACGGGCGTGAGCAAATGGGCGTTTGTGGTTATCAGGAAGGGGTGAATGTCAATCCCTGGATAGGCTTGGACAAAAACGGTAACGTGCGTTATTACGCTACGGAAGTAGCTGTTTCGGATAAAGTCGGAGAAGATGACGCCTTTGCCTGTGTGCAATACCACCATACCATGGGGGTCAAGGGCACCGATCCTCAGACCGGAGAGGAGTTGAATGTAGATGAAAAGACCGTGATGACCTTAAAGGAAGGTTATCAGGGAGGTTTGACCAACCGTTCTGTTTTGTATTATGGTTCGACCAAGAATTTGGAGGAACTGGTTGAACACATTGCCGAAAAGCGGGCTGAAGCCCAAGAGTGGGTAGAGCAATCGCTTTACCCCTATGATAAGTACAACGAGAAGTTCTATAGTCAAGGGCATCACTGGGGCATGCATATCGATATGAATGCCTGTATAGGTTGTGGAGCATGTCAGGTGGCCTGTGTGGCAGAAAACAACGTCCCCGTCGTAGGCCGCAAGGAAGTCAGTCGTCATCACGAAATGACCTGGTTGCGGATAGATCGCTATTTCTTCGGCGATTACAAAAACCCCCATGTGGCTTATCAGCCCATGATGTGCCAGCATTGTGACAATGCTCCTTGTGAGAACGTTTGTCCGGTAGCAGCTACCAATCACAGCTCGGAAGGCTTGAACCAGATGACCTACAACCGTTGTATCGGTACCCGCTATTGTGCGAATAACTGTCCTTACAAGGTGCGTCGTTTTAACTGGCTGGATTATTCCACAGCGGATATCTTCCCTGCAAATGAGCCCTATGTGGAGCACGAAGACATTCCTTTTGGTGCAGATAACCTCACCCGCATGGTTTTGAACCCCGACGTTACGGTGCGTTCTCGCGGGGTGATTGAGAAGTGCAGCTTTTGCGTTCAGCGTCTGCAGGAAGGCAAGTTGACAGCGAAAAAGGAGCAGCGCTCCTTGAGCGATGCGGATGTGCGGACGGCTTGTCAGACGGCTTGCCCGACTGGAGCCATTACCTTTGGCGACATGAATTTGAAGGAGGATCTGGCAGCCAAGTTGGATTCGCCGCTGAACTATTACGTGCTGGAAGAGGTGGGAGTTCGACCCTCGGTAGCATACAGTGCCAAAGTGGTCAATACGGATGAAGAATTAACCCCTGCCAAGAAGCATGAGTCGAAAGAGGCTCATGAAGAACATGGTGAAGGATAAGATTGAGAACGAATACCTGTGATCATTAAAACGATCAACTAACAACTAACGACGAACAATGAGTGCAGTAGTCTCTCCCATCAGGGAACCGTTGGTACGAGGGCATAAGACTTACCATCAAATTACGGAAGACATTTGTGCGCCTACGGAGCGAACGCCCGGTCTTGCCTGGGTATTGGCTTTTACCGTTGCTGTGGCCTTCTTAGCCTTGTACGTCTTTGCTGTGGCTTGGACGGTTTGGTTTGGTATAGGCACCTGGGATTTGAACCGCACCATCGGCTGGGGTTGGGATATTACCAACTTCGTCTGGTGGATCGGTATCGGACACGCAGGAACGCTGATCTCGGCCATCTTGCTGCTGTTTCGCCAAAAGTGGCGTACGGGAGTTAACCGCGCAGCAGAGGCCATGACCATTTTTGCCGTGGTTTGTGCAGGGCAATTTCCCTTGATTCACATGGGGCGTTTGTGGTTGGGCTTTTTTGTCTTTCCCTATCCGAATACCCGTGGCCCGCTTTGGGTCAACTTTAACTCGCCGCTCTTGTGGGACGTGTTTGCCATCTCGACCTATTTTACGGTATCTCTTTTGTTCTGGTACACGGGTTTGGTACCGGATTTGGCTACTTTGCGCGATCGTTCCAAGGGCCTGCGTCGTAAGTTGTACGATATGTTTTCCTTTAGCTGGACGGGGGCGGCCAAGCACTGGCAGCGTTGGGAATACCTCTCTTTGGTCTTGGCCGGTTTGGCTACGCCTTTGGTACTTTCGGTGCACACCATTGTGAGTTTTGACTTTGCCACCTCGGTCATTCCCGGTTGGCATACGACCATCTTCCCGCCGTATTTCGTTGCGGGTGCCGTATTTTCAGGCTTTGCCATGGTGCAGTCCTTGATGATTATAGCGCGCAAGGTGCTCAATTTGAAAGACTACATCACCATAGAGCACATCGAAAGCATGAATAAGGTGATTCTGGTTACGGGTACCGTGGTGGGCGTAGCCTATCTGACGGAGCTTTACATTGCCTGGTATTCCGGTTACATCTACGAACAGTTTGCTTTTTACAATAGGGTTTTTGGACCTTATTACTGGTCCTATATCGGCATGATGGCTTGTAATGTGCTCTCTCCCCAAATTTTTTGGGTGAAGAAGTTCCGCCGCAATATCTTCCTGACCTTCCTGTTGTCTATCTTCATCAACATCGGCATGTGGTTTGAGCGCTTTGTCATCATTGCCACCACCTTGGCCAGAGACTTTTTGCCTTCGAGCTGGAGTTACTACAGCCCCACTTGGGTAGAGATTTCTCTTTTCTTGGGTTCTTTGGGCTTGTTTTTTACGCTGTTTTTGCTCTTTACGCGCTTGGCTCCTGTTGTGGCCATTGCGGAAATCAAGCACATTTTGAAATCAGCCGGAGATCAATATACGGGACCCGAAGCTACTCACAAACACGAGGCCCACTAAGGGAAAACAACTCGAAGCAGAACATTTGGAAAACGAGAAAAGCACCACCGATATGAATAGCGAAACAAAACGGATTTTATTCGGGCTTTACGACGACGATGAGCAGGTACTGGATGCCGTCCGCAAGGCGAAATCCGATCATCTGGATATCATGGATGTCTATTCACCCTTCCCGGTTCACGGTATGGATGAAGCTCTGGGGCTGAAGGAATCCCGTTTGCACATTGCCGGATTCATCTATGGAGCCTTGGGTACTTTGACGGCTTTTGGTTTCATGACCTGGGTTTTTACCCGGGATTGGCCCATCATTTTTGGTGGAAAGCCCTATTGGTCCGTCCCGGCTTTTATCCCCATCACCTTTGAGCTGACGGTTTTGTTTGCCGCAGTGGGCATGACGGTAACTTTTTATGCGGTTTCCCGTCTATGGCCCGGAGCGGGAAATCCCATTTTGCATCCGCGCATCACCGATGACAAGTTTTGCATCGCCTTTGATACGACGACATGCGATGAAGGTGAAATCAGCAGGTTGAAAAACTTTTTTGAAGCAACCGGAGCTTCTTTGGTGGAGACCAAAGAGGTCTCGGAAGAAGCATAAGCAATGGTAAAAAGAGTTACGATGAGCAAGATCAAACAGCATATGACCTGGGTTCTGGCTTCGGTTTTCCTTAGCTTGTTAGCTTGTCAGCAGCCCGGCCTCAATAAAACGGGTAGTGAGTACATGCCCGATATGGCGCATTCCATTGCCTATGAAGCTAATTACTATGCGCCCTACTTCTTGAACAATTGGGATGAAGGAAGTGTGAAAGCCTATAGGGAACTTGCCTTGCATCACGATCCGGTACCCCGGACAATTCCCCGGGGATATGCTGGCTTGGCAACGGCAGCAAACGAGCAGATGGCCTCCAAAGAAATGACTTTGATGCAGGGGCAAAAGCCCGGAAGCATACGCGTTCCCATGAATGGGCATGTACCTTTTTACTACGGCAATTCCGAAGAAGAGCGCCAACGGGCTATGGAGGAAATTCGCAGTAATCCCTACTACATTACCGAAAAGGGTTTGGCCAAGGGCAAGGAACTGTACAACATTTATTGTGCCATTTGCCATGGAGAAAAAGGTGATGGATCCGGCTATCTGGTGCGAGATGCCGATCCCGCCAAAGGGGACCCCGGAGGAAAGTATCCCGCTGCACCGGTGAACTTCACCTTAGACGATTTTGTAAACTCCTCCAATGGCCGCTACTACTATGCCATCATGTATGGAAAAAACGTGATGGGCAGTTATGCAGACAAACTCTCCTATGAAGAGCGTTGGCAGCTCATTCACTACATCCGTGCTTTGCAGGCTAAGGCCAAGGGAGCAGAGTACTCTGCTCAAGCCAACACCTTGAACCCGGAGTACGGCATACCCGTAGCGCAGGCCGAGCCGGAGGTTTCCGATATGGGAAGTTCGAATGAAGAAGAAAAACAGCACGATTCCTCCCGGCATTGAGGAGAATTCGAAACCATAATATTGAGCGCTGACCAAATACTGCGTAAGAGATGAACCAATTTGAATTTACTTCCAGGCAAAAGCGTACTTTCTTCATCATGATGGGGATAGGGCTGGTCTCCATGCTGCTAACCTACTTCATGGATGATCATTACAAGCATCTGCGCTTTTGGACGAACTACCTGCACAACACCGTTTTTTTTGCAGGCTTGGCCTTTATATCGACTTTCATCATTGCAGCTTTCGTGACGGCCTGGGCCGGTTGGTATGTGCTGATGAAGCGCATCTGGGAAGCCTTTTCTCTGTTTTTGTTGCCGGCCATCATCCTTTTCATTCCGCTCATTGTGGGCTTGTGGCTGGGTTGGCATCAACTGTACATCTGGAATGACCCGGATGTCGTAGCCCACGATGAAGTTTTGCAGGGGAAAGCAGGCTTGCTCAATCGGGGGTGGTACACTTTTGGGACCCTCCTCATCATGGGGCTGTGGTACTTGTTTGCCAAAAAAATGCGCGATTTGTCTTTGGAAGAAGAGCGCAACGGTGCGGGCCCTGATTTTGCCTATCACCGCAAATTGCGCGTATGGGCTGCTGCCTTTTTGCCCATAGCGGGCTTTCTGAGCGTGCCCCTGATCACCCTTTGGGACATGTCTTTAGAGCCTCACTGGTACAGCACGCTGTACTTTTGGTACACCGGAGCCAGCTGGTTCGTTTCGGCTATGGCCGTAACGGTATTGCTGTTGTTCTACTTGCGGAGTAAAGGCTATTTTCCGCATATAACCGACGAGCATATCCACGATTTGGGTAAGTACGTTTTTGCTTTTACCATTTTCTGGGCTTATCTTTGGTTTGATCAGTTCATGTTGATTTGGTACGCCAATGTGGGCGAGGAAACGGCTTATTTCAAGTTGCGTAGGGACTTTTACCCCGTCTTGTTCTATGCCAACATTTTTGTGAATTTTGCCTTGCCCTTCCTGATTTTGATGCGCAACAGCACCAAACGGAAAGTCGGTACAATGGTTTTGGTAGCCATAGTGGTCGTTCTGGGGCACTGGGTAGATTTTTTCCTGATGATCAAGCCGGGGCCTTTGATGGAAGCTCAGCATCTGGCCGGTGAACATGCAACAGCAGGTTTTGTTCCCGGCTTTACCCTCCCGGGTTTGTTGGAGTTGGGCACTTTTACGGGCTTCCTCGGTTTGTTTGGCTATTTTGTGTTTAAAAAATTGACAGAGGCTCCTTTGGAACCGGCCAACGATCCGTATTTGGAAGAAAGCCTGCATCATCACGCCTGAGCGAAAACCCCAAGAGGGGTCTATTTGGCGAAAGCCGAAATACACAGGCCTTTTAAAACCTGAGTTTTTAGAAAATACTTGAGTCCATGCAACTTTTGATCGTCATAGCCAGCATTGTTTTATTGACGCTGATCGTCATTCAGATCAGCAAACTCAATGAATTGGCCACCCGGCTAAAAGGGGAAGAAGAGGCACAAAACGATACCAACAGGAGCCAGGGCAATTTGTTGTTGTTGTTCGTCGTGGCCTTTTTTACCTTGTTCATCGTTTCGGGCTTATATTACAAAAATTATTACCTGGGATTTGGCCCACACGAAGCGGCCTCTGCGCATGGCAAAGACATTGACTGGCTGTTTTGGATAACTTTGGTTATCAC
The DNA here is from genome assembly GCA_026989035.1 of Saprospiraceae bacterium. Classification (GTDB taxonomy): domain Bacteria; phylum Bacteroidota; class Bacteroidia; order Chitinophagales; family Saprospiraceae; genus WGBN01. The sequence continues at coordinate 10,039 of JALSKB010000105.1, forward strand.
TGGAATCGTGTTTTTCATCACGCAGTTTTTGCTGTTCTTCTTCGCCTGGAAGTTTCGGGGGCGTAAAGGGCACAAGGCTCAGTACATTTCACATGACAGCAAGTTAGAGATCATTTGGACCCTGGTGCCGGCCATTACCATGACGCTTTTGGTTATCGGTGGCATGGATGTGTGGAACAAAGTGATGCCCGACGTGGAAGACCCGTCGGAGCTGGTGCAGCTGGAAGTAACGGGCTATCAATTTGCCTGGGACATTCGCTACCCGGGGCCTGATAACGAGTTGGGCAACAAAAACTTCCGCTTAATTAGCTCGAGCAATCCGTTGGGACAAGACTGGACGGATAAGCGGAATCTGGACGATTTCCATGCCAGTGAAATTGTTTTGCCTGTCGGCAAACAAGTGCGTGTGCGCATTACGGCCAAAGATGTGTTGCACAGCTTTTACCTGCCTCAGTTTCGGGTGAAAATGGATGCGGTTCCGGGCATGCCTACTTATTTCATCTTTACACCGACAAAAACCACTGAAGAATATCGCAAGGAATTGAGCAAATACCCCGAGTACCAACTGCCCTCGGACCCGGAAGATCCCAACAGCCCGCCTCTTTGGCAAACTTTTAATTACGAGCTGGCTTGTGCGGAGCTTTGCGGAACGGGGCACTATTCCATGCGGCGCATTGTAAAAGTAGTTAGCCAAGAGGAGTTTGAAAAATGGGCTTCGGAACAACCCTCTTTTTTTATGAGTAATGTGCGCGGCACGGATGAGGACCCTTACAAAGGAGAGTACTTGGAAATGGAACTCAAGCAACACGCCAAGGAGTACAAAGCGCAGCTGGAAAAAGCCATAGAAGCGGAAAACCCGGATGACAAAATCGTACGGCTTAAGTACGTTACTTTTGAAACGGGCTTGGCTAAGCTTTCACCTTTGTCTCGTTATGAGTTGGACAGGGTTGTGGAAACGCTGAAGGAGTACCCACACATGAAGATTGAAATTGCCGGCCATACGGACAATACAGGTGATGCCGAGGCCAATTTGAAGCTTTCTCAGCAGCGGGCAGAGGTCGTGCGTTCTTATTTACTTGAGCATGGAATAGAACCCGAACGCCTTACGGCTAAGGGCTATGGATCTTCGCGTCCTCAGGCTTCTAATGAGACGGAAGAAGGCCGGCAGGAAAATCGCCGCACGGAATTTAAAATCTTGGATTTGTGATGATGGTCGCACAGCGTAAACTGCTTTTTGTTTAACTTTGTCTAACGGCCATTTGCTCAAATATTAAACATCATCCATCATGGCAACTACCACACAGGAAGTTTCAAAACATCCGGTTGATCTGTTGATCGAAGAGTATGGTTACGATGATCACTTCCATGAACACGAGCATGGAGGCGACAAGTATCAATCCGGATTTATTCAAAAATACATTTTCAGCCAGGATCACAAGATGATTGCCCGACAGTTTCTCATTACGGGAATGATCTGGGGAATTCTGGGAGGATTGATGTCGTTGATCTTTCGCCTTCAGCTGGGTTTTCCGGAAGAGAGTATGGCTTGGTTAAAGCCCTTGCTCGGCAAATGGATCATCATCAATGACGGTGTAGGAACCTTGGATCCGGAATTTTACTACGCCTTGGTGACCATCCACGGTACGGTTATCGTCTTTTTTGTATTGACGGCCGGGCTGAGTGGTACTTTTAGCAATTTGCTGATCCCCTTGCAGGTGGGGGCTCGCGACATGGCCTCTCCCTTTCTAAATATGCTGTCTTACTGGTTTTTCTTTCTGGCCAGTGTGGTGATGTTCTTTTCTTTGTTTCTGAGTACGGGGCCTTTTGCCGGCGGATGGGTGGCGTATCCACCTCTATCAGCCTTGCCACAGGCTTCTTCAGGCTCCGGAGCGGGGATGACGCTCTGGCTCATTTCTTTGGTGTTCTTTGTCGTATCGGTTTTGTTGGGGGGTATCAATTACATCACTACAGTTTTAAACCTGCGCACCAAGGGGATGAACATGTGGCGTCTGCCTCTGACTATCTGGTCGTTTTTCATTACGGCCATCATCGGTTTGTTGTCCTTTCCTGTAGTGGCTGCGGGTTTCTTCCTACTGATGTTTGATCGCATGCTGGGTACCAGCTTTTACTTGAATGAGATTTTCATCAATGGCCAGGCTCTGGACAGGGTAGGGGGTAGCCCCGTTTTGTATCAACACCTGTTCTGGTTCTTGGGCCATCCCGAGGTGTATATCATCATTTTGCCGGCTATGGGCATTGTCTCTGAGGTGATGTCCACCCATGCGCGCAAGCCCATTTTTGGCTATAAGGCCATGGTCTATTCCATTGCTTCTATCGCCTTTTTGTCCTTTCTGGTTTGGGCTCACCACATGTATGTGGCAGGCATCAATCCCTTTATTGCCAACTTTTTCATTGTCTTCACCTTGATTATTGCTGTGCCTTCGGCCATCAAAGTCTTTAACTGGATCACTACCATTTACGGCAGTAGTTATCGTTTCAATGCGGCTTCTCTGTTTGCCGTGGGCTTTGTCTCCATGTTCATCTCAGGCGGCTTGACCGGTATTTTTCTGGGGAACGCTGTCTTGGATATCCCCTTGCACGACACCTACTTTGTCGTAGCCCACTTTCACGTGGTGATGGGTGTGGCTGCCTTTTTCGGCATGTTTGCCGGGATTTATCACTGGTACCCTAAGATGTACGGCAGGTTTTTGGATGAGAGCCTGGGCAAGTTGCACTTCTGGGGTACTCTGATAGGCGCTTATGCTGTCTTCATGCCCATGCACTACATTGGTATGGCCGGTGTGCCGCGACGTTATTACAAGTTTGATAGCTTTGACGCTTTCTCGCAATTTGCAGGTGTTAACAAGTTCATCACCATTGCTGCCATCATCACCTTTGTCTTCCAGCTCATCTTCGTCATCAATTTCTTCTACAGCATCTGGAAGGGTCGCAAGATGAAGACGCGCAACCCCTGGGGTTCTACGACGTTGGAGTGGACTACTCCCATTCATGCAGGTCATGGCAATTGGCCGGGCAAACTGCCTGCGGTGCAGCGCTGGGCTTATGACTACAGCAAGAATGGACGGGATTTTATCCCGCAGATTGAACCCGTGGGAGAGGACGAAAAAGATGATTTTCACTGAGACGCGTCTCTTTTTGAAAGGCCTTAGGCCTTTTAAAAAGAGCGTGGTTGTATTTGCCGAAAGGCGATTAGAAGCAGATTGAATTTACATGGAGCGAATATCCGTAGCAGGAAATCCCGGCAAGAAGTTGCTCTCCGGCCTAAAAAGCCGGCTGAGGGATTTTGAATTGCTGGTGAAGTTGCGCTTGACTTTGACCGTGCTCTTTTCGGCTGTTATGGCTTGGGCCATAGCAGCGCCTGTTTGGGATTGGCGTGTTTTTGCCTTGTTGGTTTTGGGCGGTTTTTTTGTTACTGCTGCCGCCAATGCCCTGAACGAGGCTTTGGAAAAGGACTACGACAAATTGATGACTCGTACGGCTTCCCGCCCCATGGCTGCCGGCCGCATGAGCATGTCGAAAGGCGTATTGTTAGCCGGTTTGATGAGTGTGGCAGGCTTTTTGCTCCTGGGAGCTATCAATTTACCGGCGGTATTTTTCGGCGCTTTGGCTTTGGTGAGTTACGCCTTTGTCTATACGCCTATGAAACGGGTTTCCAACTTAGCCATACCCATAGGGGCTGTTCCGGGAGCCATGCCTATGTTGATAGGTGGTGTAGCAGCTACGGGTGAACTGACTTCGCTGGCCATCACCTTGTTTGCCTTGCAGTTTTTATGGCAATTTCCTCACTTCTGGGCCATTGGATGGCTGGGCTTTGAGGAATACGAGAAGGCAGGTTTTAAAATGGTGCAAAGCATAGGGGGAAAGCCGGATGAGCGCGTGGGTTTACAATCGGCCTTTTACGCCTTGTGTTTGGCGCTGATCGTTTGGGTACCCTTTTTCTTGGGTGTAACAGGTGCACTTTCTGCAGCTATTGCTTGTTTGCTGTCCTTGGGTTTTGCCCTGATGGGCTGGCGTTTGTACCGGAGTAAAAGTCGTAAGGCTGCTTTGGGTCTAATGTTTTATTCCTTGGTATATCTGCCTGTAACCCTGGTGTTGTTTTTTGTTGACAAAGTATAAATTCGGTATATGGTTAAGCCGGTAGGGCCCACTTATTCGGAGGAGCAAAGACTGTTTCAAGCTCGAAAATTCGGGCTGTGGATCGGCATAGCCGGTATGTTGATGGTCTTTACTTCGCTGACGAGTGCTTATATCGTGCGCAAAGCAGCGGGCAATTGGCTGGAGTTTAAGTTGCCCGATGTGTTTTTTTACAATGCTCTGCTGGTTTTAGCCTCCAGTTTAGCGCTGCAAATGGCTTACCGCATGTTTAAGCAACAAAAGTTCGGCTTGTACAAGGGGCTTTTGTCTTTGACATGGTTCATGGGGCTTGCTTTTTTGATAGGGCAGTACGCTGGGTGGCAGCAGATGAATGAGATGGGCATTTTTTTACAAGGCAATCCTTCCGGCTCTTTTATTTTTATTTTGTCAGGTCTGCATGCTTTGCATTTGTTGGTGGGCTTGACGGTCTTGAGCGTGGCCTTGATACATGCTTTTTCTTTGCCGGATAGACTTACGGAACACCGAAAATTTCGCTTTGAGCTCACTTTGATTTTCTGGCACTTTTTGACTTTTTTGTGGGTATATCTGATGGCTCTTTGGATGTACCTGGCATAAATAAAACTTGTAAAACGCTGTGTTTCGTACGGGAGCGCAGTTTACGAATCACTTAAATTGATGAAAGACATGGCAACGGATTCTGGAGTGGTAAATACGCAGGAAAACTTGTGGGAAGGAGGAAAGTCGCCCTTCAAGGCCAGTTATGGCAAGCTCATGATGTGGTACTTTCTGCTTTCCGATGCGTTTACTTTTGCAGGCTTTTTGATTGCTTACGGAGCTTTGCGCTTTAGCTCGGATATATGGCCTACGCCCGACTTCGTGTTTAGTACGGCTCCTTTTGGCATCGAAAAGGCACCCCTGATCTTTGTAACCTTTATGACTTTCGTGTTGATCGCCAGCTCGGTTACCATGGTGCGCGCGGTACAGGAAGGACAGCAGGAAAATAAAAAAGGAGTGGTATTTTGGCTGTTTATGACCATTATCGGCGGCTTGGTTTTTCTGGGGTCTCAGGCATGGGAGTGGACTAACCTGATTGCAACGGAAGGCGTAACGGTAACGACAAACCCCTTCTCCCGCCATACCGAAGCGGGAACTTACGTTTCCGGGGAAGAGCTGTTGGCCTCTGGTTTTGTAGAAGTTCCTGTTGTGCATGAAGCTGAAGCCCATGGCGTGGCTGAGCACGATACCCATGCCGACGCAGGGCATGGAGAAACCACTGCACCGGCCGTTTACTATTTGCCGCAAGGCGCTGCAGATATTCCGGAAAATCGCTACTTTGTTAAAGCGGATCACCATGGAGAGATAAAAGCCGGAGAGAGCTTTGAAAAGGGGGACAATTATCTCATCACCTACAACCACCACACACATCTTTACGAGACGGCAGCTTATAAAACGGCAGATGGTCGTATTGCTAAAGAGGCTTTTGGGCCTAAAACCTTTGGAGCCTTGTTCTTTTTTATTACGGGTTTCCACGGTTTTCACGTCTTTTCAGGTGTGCTCTTTTTATTGATTATTGCTATCAATGCCATGAGTGGTCTGTACGTGGAACGTCGGAATGGCTACGAAATGGTTGAGAAAGTGGGCTTATACTGGCACTTTGTGGATTTGGTCTGGGTCTTTGTATTCCTCGTCTTTTACTTGTTGTAAAGAACAGGGCTACTTGAAATTTGATTAAACGCTGACAAGAAATAAATAAGACATGGGACATTTGAGCTACGAAGAGAGCAAAAAACTGGCCGTTAAGGGCTTGGGCATTTTAGCTGTTGTTACACTGGTAGAGGTTTTTATCGCCCTGCTCGGAAACGGCCATTTGATCGAAGGCTTTCGCCTTTCTCACTGGGTGATGTATCCTGTGATGATTTTGTTGAGTCTTTACAAGGCTTATTTTATCGTCTATAATTTCATGCACCTGGGCTTTGAGGTGAAGGGGCTTCGGCTGAGCGTTCTCTTGCCGGTCACCTTGCTGATTTGGGGTATTATTGCTTTTTTGCAAGATGGTTATACCTGGGGTAAGCGCAGGCATGATTTGACGAAGCAGAAGACTGAAGTGGTGAAGCAAACGACTCCTCCATCACAGGAGCATTGATGAGCCTTTTTTAGGTTTTCCCCAAGGGAAGGGTGAAGGCTACGCCTTCACACATATCGGAAATAAATGACTATGGCTTCTTCGCCTTTCGGCAAATTTTGGAGAATTTTGCTCCTGCTCATGGTCTTGTTTGGGCTGCCTTCCTTGTCTTGGATTTTTTTGCAAAAAGGGCTGAACACGCGTTTGAGCATCTTACAGGAACTGGATAGCTTAGGCGTAGTGCCTGTTTGTTTGTCTGTTGCAGAAGACAGTCTGGTGGCACCTCAGGAGTGGAAATCTAATACTTGGTTTGTTGCTTTTCAAACAACTGACAGCAGCAGCCTTTCCGGAAAAGATATGCTGGAAAAAATCTATGGAGACTTGTCTGAAAAAACAAGGCTCAGTGTCCTGATTTTTTCTGCAGAGCCTGGACAGGCAGTTGTTGAACACGAGCGTTTGCAAGGCAAAAAAGACTGGTTTGAGCTCCGGCTCGATTCGCTGGCCTGGCGAGAACTGGCTGTCGAAGGGTTTCACTGGCCTGTAAATGATGCGGGTTATCCTCAAACCACCTTTGTCGCTTTAGTCAACGAGCAAGGAGTTATACTCAACTTGTACGACCTGAACAAGGAGGATGAAATCAAAAAACTCATTGTCCATACGGCTTTCATCAATCAAAAAGAATGAGTGGAATCCCTCCCCGCAATGAAGCGTTGGCACGCCAGTTGAATCGCCTGGCCTGGGCTTTATCGGCCATGGTCTTGTTTTTGGTAGCTCTTATGCGCAAAGTTAAGATACCCTTGCCCGAAGGCTGGGATTTGAGCTTTTTGCCGGCTTTCCATGCCTTGCTCAATACCTGCACTTCCATAGCTCTTTTGCTGGCGCTTTATTTCATCAAAAGGGGCAGGGTACTGCTTCATCAAAGAATGATTTATCTGGCCCTGGGTTTATCTGTTGTTTTCTTGCTCTCCTATGTGAGCTATCACTTCTTCGTTCCGGAAACCCTTTATGGTGATATTAATAGAGATGGCTTGTTGTCTGAAGAGGAGCTCATGGTTGTGGGTAAGATGCGAGGCGTCTATCTGGTTTTGTTGTTGAGCCATATTGCTTTGGCCGCAGGGAGTTTTCCATTTATCTTGTTTGCCTTGATCAAAGGCTATACCGGGCAGGTGGAGGCACACAGACGTATGGCTCGCTGGGTTTGGCCTTTGTGGTTTTATGTGGCGGTTACGGGACCTTTGGTTTACTGGATGTTAAGGCCTTATTATTGATTGAACCTTTGGGGCTGAAATATCTTTTTATATGTAAAAGTTTTTCTCAAAAGAGGATAAGCATGTATAAGCGACTTTTTGTATTGAGCATTTTTTTCCTTTTGTGTGGAGCCGAACTCCTGGCTCAATGCCCCATGTGCCGTACAGCTGTGGAGTCGAACTTGAAAAACGGAGGAACAGAAGGTGCGGGGTTGAACACAGGTATCATGTACCTCTTGCTGGCTCCTTATCTCATCGTGGGTGTTTTAGGCTATTTGTGGTACAAAAACCGAAAGGAAATTTCTTGAGCGGAAATTTCATAGGGTAAAACCGCTTGTTTTGCAGGCAGACCGGAAGATTTTAGCTTATTACTCATCACAGGGAGACGCTGGCACCTCCGGTACCGTGTTCTTTAGCACTGCCTTCAAGAGCATTGCTTTAGTTATGTTCATGGCGAAACAGGTTAAGGCCTGGATATGGCATACATCTTCTGCGCTCGCGCATTCGCAGCTCTTCTCAAAACCAAAAGTACATCCCGTTTATTTTTTAGCCGCTGATGCGCTAATGAGGTTTTCTTCTATTTGTGCATTCGAGGCTGGCTCTTTCAAACCCATGGCAGCACAAAATTCCCAAATCCCCTATCTTTCGCTGGTTTGTGAGTTGTAAATTTCGGTTTGGAGATAAAAGCGACAATAACATAAAGGGCCTGCCCGCGATGGGCAGACCCTTCGTTTGGTCTTTATCTGCCAGGAAGTTTTTGAACTAAAAGCTCAAAAATGCTGTCTTATCGAGTTTATCCAAACTTCTTGACCAACCAAATGACAAAGCTAATACTTCCTGCCAAGCCCAGTAGTCCTGTAAGAACCCATAACAAATAATAAAGGCCAAATCCTCCTCCTCCAAGCAGGGTTGCCCTAAATAGAATGCTGAGAAGAATGGAAAGAACAACAGAAGCACCCCAGGCAAAAATAGCGTACCACAGCCATTTGTTGACAGGATCGGAGAAATCAACACCCTTTTTTTCCATCTTCTTTAGGCGCTTTTCCAGGCGCTTTTGCTGGCGCTGTTCCTTTTTGGTCAGCTGGTGGTGAGAAACGGCTTCTTGGAGGGGAGCACGATCTGCAGGATTGATGGCATGTGCCTGCGGAGCCAAAGCAAAGATAGCCACGAAAACCAAGAAGCTCAAAAGTTGAAAACTCTTCATGTGGTAGAAGTTTTTTGGGTTAGCAATGGGCTGCCAAAAGGAACAGTTTGTTTTTTCAGCAGCAGTCTATCATGCACAAAGATAAATTTTTTTTTTTCTAAGCAACAGCTTTTAGGAAAGTTTTTTCCGGGATCGGATAATTTCCAAAAACAAGGCTGTCCAGCCGCTGAGAAAGAGCAGCCCCCCAAGCGGGGTGAGGGGGCCCAGCCAGCCGGCTTGCCAGCCAAGCAGACCTCTGCAGGCCAGTAGGTAGAGAGAGCCCGAAAAGAGCAGTATGCCCAGCAGGAAAAAGACGG
>JALSKB010000106.1 GCA_026989035.1 Saprospiraceae bacterium
GTCATCATTCCGCCGGATTCTCTAACGCAGTACCAGGAAGGGCCCGTAAGCTTCCTGACGGTTTATCCCAACCCGGCCAATGATCTGCTGTTCCTGCCTTTGCCGAAAGGCGAATACAGGATTGAAGTTCTGGACTTGCGCGGTCGTTTGGTCGACTCTGCCGGCCTTTCGGCAAATGAAGATGCGGATGCGGATCCCGTTTTCAAGGTGAATCACTTGCTGGACGGCGTTTATCTGTTGCAAGCCACAGATACCGAAACCGGCAAGCGCTATCTGATGAAGTTTGTAAAATCCGGGCTGTAAGCCCTGTCCTGTCAGAGCCTTAGGGCTTTGGCAGGACCCTTTGGGCCTGTTTTTTAGAAAAAAGCAGGGCATACTTCGGTATGTCTTGCTTTTTTGCTAAATACCCCCTACCTTTGTCAGCGAAAATTCGCTAACATAAAATTTTACCGTCATGGCAAATCCCACCGATGTACATCAGCTTTTGAAAGGAGGAGAGTTTCTGATTAAGGAAACTGATCCACAGCAAATTTTTATACCGGAGGAGTTGGACGAAGAGGGTCGCATGTTTAAGAGCATGGCAGATGATTTTGTTAAAACCGAGATTCAGCCGAAGGTAGAGGCTATTGAATCCGGTGATTTTGATTTGAGTGTGCAGTTGTTGCGCAAGGCGGCAGAGCTGGGTTTGACAGGTGCTCACATTCCGGAGGAATACGGGGGTATGGCCTTGCCGACCAATGTGCTTACGGTATTGACAGATAGCTTGGGGCCTACGGGTTCCTGGAGTGTAACTTTTGCGGCTCATACGGGGATTGGCATGTTGCCGATTTTGTATTTTGGCACAAAGGAGCAGAAGGAGAAATACCTGCCGCGTTTAGTCAGTGCGGAGTGGGTGTCAGCTTATTGTTTGACGGAGCCTTCTTCCGGCTCGGATGCCTTGTCAGCCAAGACGCGAGCGGATTTGTCGGAAGACGGCCGGCATTACATACTCAACGGGCAGAAGATGTGGATTACGAATTCGGGTTTTGCCAATTTGTTTATCGTTTTTGCCCAGGTTGATGGTGACAAGTTTACGGGCTTTATTGTAGAGCGCGATTCAGAGGGTTTGACTTTGGGTGCAGAGGAGAAGAAACTGGGCATCAAAGGGTCTTCCACGCGTCAGGTTTTCTTTGAAAACGTCAAAGTGCCGAAAGAGAATTTGTTGGGAGAGCTGGGCAAAGGGCACAAAATTGCCTTTAATGCCTTGAATGTGGGGCGTTTTAAGTTGTGCGTACTTTGCGTAGGGGCTTCCAAGCACATCATAGGGGAATCTGTTCAATACGCCAAAGAGAGGATGCAATTTGGGCGCCCCATAGCTGATTTTGGTGCGATCAAGTACAAAATTTCCGAGCAGATCATTCGCATTTTTGCTGCGGAGAGTGCTGAGTTTCGCACTTCCGATGACATGCAACAAATGGAAACCCGGCTCAAGGAGGAAGGGGCTTCCTACGGGGAGGCCAAATTGAAAGCTGCGGAGGAATATGCCATTGAATGTGCTTTGCTCAAGGTGGCCGGTTCCGAGGCTTTGAGCTATGTGGTGGACGAAAATGTTCAGATTCACGGCGGCATGGGTTTTTCGGAAGAGGGCCATACGGCTCGTTATTATCGGGATGCCCGGATCAACCGCATTTACGAAGGTACCAATGAAATCAATCGCTTGCTTGCTGTGGATATGCTGCTCAAGCGCTCCATGAAGGGGCGTATTGATTTGGTGGGGCCGGCCTGGGCTGTGCAAAAAGAGCTGGCTTCCATGCCGAGTATGGACAAACCCGAGGGGGCTTATGGAGAGGAAATCAAGGCTGTAAAGGATTTTAAGAAAGCGGTGTTGATGACGGCAGGTGCTGCTGCCAAGCTGCAAATGGACGGTCAGCTGAATTTAGAAGAAGAGCAGCAAATTATTATGAATGTGGCTGATATGTTGCTGGACACCTTTTTGGCAGAATCTTTGTTGCTGCGCGTGATGAAGCTGTCGGGCGTGGGTCAAAAACCGGCACCTCAAGAGGTTTACGATGCGGTGTTGCGGGTCTTTTTACACGATGCTACGGGGAGAATGATGGCTAATGGTCGAACGGCTTTGGCTTCTTTTGCGGAGGGAGACCTCTTGCGCACCTTGCTCATGGGTTTAAAGCGCTTTACGAAATTTCCTCCGGTGAAGGTCAATGCTTTACGGCGCAAAATAGCCGATTATGCCGTAGAGCAAGGAAAATATCCCCTGTAATCGATGATAGCTACAAGATTGAATCGCGTAGCACCCGGGGAGAAGCTATAGGTAAAAAAAGAGCGTGGACAGCAGCTGCTGTCCACGCTTGATTTTTATTTTTTGATGAACTTTCCTCTGAAGTTTTTGCCCTTGCCGGTGTGCAATACATAGATGTAAGCACCTGGAGGCAGAGTGGAAACATCAACAGCCTGTCCATTGAGGATTTGGGCGCTTTGTACGAGGGTGCCGTTTAGGTTGAAGCAGTTGAACTGCAGCAGGCCACTGCTTTGCGGGATGTCAAAGGTGAGTTCGTCAGCAACGGGGTTGGGCGCTACACGGGCTTTTTCCCATAGTACTTCCGAAGAAGAAGTGATGACTTTTTCGGAGTAGTACAAGTTTATTTCGGCTAGCAGTTCCCATTCTCCCAGGTCACTATCCCAGTCATAGAAGGTAACCTGGGTGAGCATGTGATTGAAGAAGTCTTGCAAATCCATGCTGTATCTGGGTGGCAAGCTAAGGTCGTCAGAGGTGTAAGCTCCGTTGTAATTGAACTCCGTTTTTTGGGTTAATACCCAGTCCGTGCTATCTTGATTCCAAAGGGCAAGGGTGTTTTCCAAGATGTCTCCGGTAGTCAGATCTACCGAAATGGTTTCGAGTTGATCGGGGACCCAGCTTGAAGTGTTGGT
>JALSKB010000107.1 GCA_026989035.1 Saprospiraceae bacterium
TTGTCGGGTGAGCATCTTTTCCGATTTGAACAATTTGGATGACCTGACTATGACGCGCATGGCCGCAGGCATGCTGGGTTATACGCAGGAGGAATTGGAGCACTATTTTCAAGAGCACATTAAGGCTTTAGCAGAAGAAGAGGAGCAAGATCCCTTGCCCAAGATCAGGGAATGGTACAATGGCTACAGCTGGGATGGCCGCACTTTTGTGTACAACCCCTTCAGCATTTTGCTGTTGTTTAAGCATTTTGCTTTTTCCAACCACTGGTTTAAAACAGCTACGCCCACCTTTTTGATTGAGTTAATTCGCAAACAGGAGTACGTGGAGTTGGATGGCATAGAAGTCAGCGAATCGGCCTTTGATTCTTTTGATTTGGATCACTTGAACCTGACAGCCTTGTTGTTCCAAACGGGCTATCTGACCATTAAAAGGTATAAGAGGGAAGAAGACCTGTATGTGTTGGGCTATCCCAATCGGGAAGTAAAGCGGGCTATGTTGGAGTACTTGATACACGCTTTCAGCCGCTCGGATTTGCTGCAGGTGCGGAGTCTGACCTTGTCGGTAATTAAAGCCCTGCGCAAGGAAGACATGACTTTGCTGCGGGATTTGTTGAACAGCTTGTTTCGCAGTTTGCCGTATCAACTGCAAGAACAAGGCGAGCGGTTTTACCATGCGACCATACACTTGTTTTTCAAGTACGCCGGACTGGAAGTGCGCAGTGAAGAGAGCACGGCTCTGGGCCGCTCCGATGTGGTGGTGGCTTTGCAAGACAAGGTTTATTGCTTTGAGTTTAAGTTAAACAAATCGCCTGAGGAGGCCCTGGAGCAGATTAAACAAAGAGGTTACTTAGATACATACCGCTCTACGGGCAAAAAGCTGATAGCTGTGGGCGTCAACTTCAATGGTCGGAAATGCGAAGTAGAGCTGGTCTGGGAAAATTGTTGATGCAATATGGGCAATATACACTTCGCTTATCCTTATTTGCTACTGTTGTTGGTTCTGGTTCCCCTGTTGTGGTGGTGGCGACGTCAAGGCGGGGAACGCTGGCATGTCAAGATGCGTGTTGCCGAATGGCCTGAGCATGCTGCTTTGGCATCTTGGCGAGGGCGTTTGAGGGACTTGCTTTTTTATTTTCGCTTGTTGGCTTTAAGTTTGTTGCTGTTGGCTTTAGCCAGGCCTCAGTACGTACAAAAGAAGGAGAAGGTCAAGGCTGACGGAGTGGATATTATGCTGGTGATGGACATTTCCAGCAGCATGCTTTCCCGTGATTTCAAGCCAGACAGATTAGAGGCCAGCAAGTTGATGGCCCAGCGTTTTGCAGATCAGCGTCCTTATGATCGCATCGGTTTGGTGGCCTTTGCAGGAGAAGCTTTTACCAAAAGTCCATTGACGACGGACAAGGAGGTGCTCAAGAAGTTTCTCGGGGAGCTTTCTGTGGGGCAGTTGGAAGACGGCACGGCTATCGGCATGGGTTTAGCTACGGCCGTCAATCGACTTAAAGACAGCAAGGCCAAGAGTAAGATCATCATTTTGTTGACGGATGGCGTCAACAATGCGGGCTACATTCAGCCCGAGACAGCGGCCGAGTTGGCTCAGAGTTTGGGGATAAAGGTCTATACTATTGGTGTGGGTTCTACGGGTATGGCCCTTACGCCGGTGAGTCGGGATTTGAGAGGTGAGTACATTTTTGATTATGCAGCGGTAGAGATTGATGAGCAATTGTTGCGGCACATTTCAAAGCTTACCGGAGGTCAATACTTTAGAGCTACGGATGAGGAGGCTCTTAAGCGCATTTACGACGAAATCAACCGCATGGAGAAAACGAAAATCGAAGTTTTTTCTTTTACGCGTCGCAAAGAGGCCTTTCATCCTTTGGTTTTCTTAGCTATTTGCCTGCTGAGTTTGGATTTTTTGCTGCGTCAAACCATTCTTCGCAGCCTTCCTACCTGAAAAAAAAGCACTACCTTTGCTCCTTTACAAGGCGTTTCTTTTTATGGAGAGGACTTTCCTTGTAGAAGGCTTTTGAGTTTACCTTGCCTTTTGGTTTATTTACCGGAAGGCCAAAAAACGAGAAAGCTCGTCTTTTTTGAAAAAACCTCGCTATGGATTTATTTGAAAGAATTGAAAGAACCAGTGGCCCTTTGGCGCAATATGCCGATCGGGCTGAAGGCTATTACATGTTTCCGAAGCTGGAAGGAGAGCTTTCCAGCCGGATGAAATTCAAAGGGCGTGATGTCATTGTCTGGAGCATCAACAACTATTTGGGTTTGGGCAATCATCCCGAGATTCGCCGGGTTGATGCCGAAGCGGCGGCCCGTTGGGGTTTGGCTTATCCCATGGGTTCGCGCATGATGTCGGGCAATACGGAATTGCACGAGAAGTTGGAAGGTCAATTAGCCGAATTTGTGCATAAGAAGGCAGCCGTGCTGGTCAATTACGGGTATCAGGGTATCATGTCGGCCATTACAGCCATGCTGGGTCGTCATGATGTTGTGGTTTATGACGAAGAGAGCCATGCCTGCATTATGGATGGGGTGTTCATGCATCCGGGAGAGCGCAAGAAGTTCAAGCACAACGACATTGAGGATTTGGAGAAGCGCTTGGCTTGGGCTTCCGAGAAAACGGCTAAAAGCAATGGAGGCATTCTCGTCATTTCGGAGGGTGTTTTCGGGATGAAGGGCGATCAGGGCCGACTCAGGGAAATTGTAGCACTTAAAGAGAAGTACGATTTTCGCCTTTTGGTGGATGATGCTCATGGCTTCGGCGTTTTGGGTGCCACTGGAGCAGGTACGGGAGAGGAGCAAGGTGTTCAAGATGGTATTGATGTCTATTTTGCCACTTTTGCCAAATCCATGGCGAGTATCGGGGCATTTTTGGCCAGCAACAATGAGCGCATCATTCAGTACTTGAAGTATTCGATGCGTTCTCAGGTTTTCGCCAAGTCTTTGCCCATGGCTTTTGTAGAGGGAGACATCAAGCGATTGGAAATGTTGAGAACCATGCCCGAGTTGCGCGAAAAGCTTTGGAGCAATGTTCGGGCTTTGCAAGCTGGTTTGAAAGCTCGCGGATACGATGTAGGGAATACGAATTCTTGCGTTACGCCGGTTTTCCTCAAGGGCTCTCCGGAAGAAGCTTCTCAGCTGGTTTACGATTTGCGGGAAAACCACGGAATTTTCTGTTCCATGGTCATTTATCCGGTCATTCCTAAAGGCGAAATTATTTTGCGCCTCATTCCTACAGCGGTGCACACATCGCAGGACATTGAAGAGACGCTCAATGCCTTTGATGTGGTTTCTGAGAAGTTGCGCAATGGCGATTATTCTTCGGAAGTGATTGTGCCTGCGTCGAAATAGGACGAGTATGGGGAGCAGCGTTGGTTGCTCCCCATTTTTGAAGTTGTTATGGGCATTATTCAACGACAGGGATTGAAAAAGAGCCTGGTACAGTATGTTGGCGTACTCATAGGTGCTTTCAGCACCTTTTTTATTTTTCCCCTGGCTGTGCCCCAATACGGTTTATTGCGTTTTTTGCTGGCTACGGCAACGCTGATTTTGCCATTAGTCAATTGGGGTACCAATACCAGCATTTTGCGTTTTTTTCCCGAGTTTCGGGATCCGGAAAAGGGGCATCAGGGCTTTTTGAGCCTTTTGTTTTTGGTGATTGGTTTTGGTTTTGTGTGGGTGTGTTTGCTAGCTTGGATTGGTAAGCCCTGGATCATGCAGCATTACGCCGACAGAGACCCTCTGCTCAGGCAGAATCTGGTGTACGTGCTACCTCTTAGTTTTCTTATTGCTTTGACCTACATGCTGACGATTTACACCTCCAACTTTTTGCGGGTGGTGGTGCCTACTGTTTTGCATGAATTGGTACTCAAGTTGAGTATTCCGGGGCTTATTTTGCTCTATGTTTACGGTTTGGCAGATGAGCGACAGTTGGTTTACGGTTTGTTGTTGGTTTATCTTTTCATCGTTTTGTCTTTGTCGTTTTATCTATACCGTTTGGATCCGCCCAGTTTTAGTCGGCCGCGTTTTGATTTTCTCCACGCTGAGCGGCTTAAGCGCATAGCAAATTACAGTTTGTTTGGCTTTTTGGGTAGCATTGGCAGTTTGCTGGCATTCCAGATAGATACGTTTATGGTGGGTAGCTTGAGTGGGATGTATGCTACGGGTATTTATTCTTTAGCGCTTTTTATCGCCGGGACTATAGATATTCCGATGCGTTCTTTACAGAGCATTACAGCGCCTATAGTGGCTGATGCCTGGCAGCGGCGGGATTTGGACAAAATTGCCGGCTTGTATCGAAAGACCTCCTTGATTTTATTGGTAGCTGGTTGTGGTTTGCTGGCTTTGATTTGGATCAATTTGGAAGACTTGGCCGAGTTTTTGCCGAAAGGCAAGGTGTTTCGCGAAGGGCGCTATGTCATTTTGTTGCTGGGGTTAGCCAAGATCAGTGATTTAGCTACCAGCATCAACAATCCCATCATCAATTTTTCCAAGTACTATCGCTTCAATCTGTACGCGGTACTTTTTTTAGGGTTGAGCAACGTGTTGCTCAACTTGTGGTTGATACCTCGCTATCAGATTGTGGGGGCAGCTTTGGCCAGTGCTTGTTCTCTTTTTGCGTTTAATGCGTTGAAGGCCGGCTTTATTTACTACCGTTTTGAGATGCAGCCTTTTACGGCAGCTAGCTTGCGGATTTTGTTTTTTGCCTTAGCTGGCCTGGGTTTTGTTTATGTGTTGCCCGAGTTAGCAGCACCCCTGCCCAATATGCTTTTTCGTTCTGCCTGTTTTGCCTTGATTTTTGTTGTGGGGCTTTGGCCGATTTTAAGGCCTGAATTGGAGCAATGGCTTCGCCCGCGGGCATAAGCCTGCGAGCGAAGTCGTTTTTTTAGACTTTGGAGGAAAGGGCTTCCATTACTTTTTTCATGGTGGCACCGATTTGTGCCGGATTTTTGACTACGGTGATGCCGCAGTCTTGCATGATTTGCATTTTGGCTTGAGCGGTATCGTCTTTGCCACCGACGATGGCGCCGGCATGGCCCATTTTCCGTCCTTTGGGCGCCGTTTGTCCGGCGATGAAGCCCACGACAGGTTTGGTTCCGTGTTCTTTAATCCAGTGAGCAGCTTCGGCTTCCATGTTGCCACCGATTTCTCCGATCATGATGATGCCGTGGGTTTCGGGGTCATTCATCAGGAGTTCGACAGCCTCTTTGGTGGTGGTGCCGGGGATGGGGTCGCCACCGATACCGATGCAGGTACTTTGGCCCATACCGGCCCGCGTAACCTGATCTACGGCTTCATAAGTGAGGGTGCCGGAGCGCGACACGATGCCTATGTGGCCTTTGCGATGGATGAATCCGGGCATGATACCGCATTTAGCTTCGTCGGGGGTGATGACACCCGGGCAATTGGGCCCGACGAGTCGGCAGTCTTTATCGGCCAGAAAAGCTTTAACCTTGACCATATCTTGTACGGGGATGCCCTCGGTGATGCAGATGATGACTCGGATACCGGCCTCGGCGGCTTCCATGATGGCATCGGCAGCAAAAGGTGGGGGTACAAAGATGACTGAGGTATCTGCTTGTACTTCTCTGACGGCTTCTTCAACGGTGTTGAACACGGGGCGTTCCAGGTGGGTCTGGCCGCCTTTTCCGGGGGTTACACCACCCACGACCTGCGTGCCGTATTCTATCATTTGGCCGGCATGGAAAGTTCCTTCTTTACCGGTAAATCCCTGGACGATGACTCGGGAGTTTTTGTTGACTAAAACTGACATGTTTGTTGTTTGGTTTGTCTTGTAGTTAATGCCGCCGCAAAGCTATTCTTCTTTTTCCGGAAAAACGAAAACTTCTTCGTTTTCTTTGCTCATGTAAAATTTTTCCCGAGCGAACTTTTCGGTGTTTTGCTCCAAGTCGTGCTTTTCTTCCCAGACCCGTTTGATTTCTTGCTCGTAAAAGGCCTTGTCGCGCTCCATTTGTTTGGCGGTTTGGTGGAGTTTACATTGAGTTGTCAGGCCATATCGATCGCAACCGATGAACCAGATGAAAAAGGCCGCCGAGGCCAGCAGATATTTGTTACTTACCACCCTTCTGACCGGCTTGGGAAGGAGTTGAAGAAGGTGTTTTTGAGGGTTCATATCGTGGTATAGCTGATAAGGGTATTTAGCTTTAGTGCGAAGTGGTTGGCGTGGTGTTTTCTACGCCTCAGCCTTTTCGCATTTTGACAGCTTGTTTATCCCCATATTTGGGGCAGGGATATATAAAGCCAAAGATAGGGGTTTTTGGCAAAGGGAAGGCTTACTTCGCTTTCTTGTGAGAGATATCAGCGGTCTTTTGACAGCTTGGCTATGATTTTTGCCTTTTGTTCCTCGCTTAACCATTCCGTAGGCGTTGCACCTTTTTTGAAGAATTCCTCCAGCAGTTTGCTTTGGCGTTCGTAATTCCTACAGTATTTGCACATTCTCAAATGGAAGATCAGTCTCCGATGTTCTACGGGCGTCAGGCGAGTTTCCTGTCTTTTTTTATCAGCTCTGTGGCTCTTTGCGAGGAGGCTTAGCAAGGGTTTAAGGAAATGTTTTGTCGCAAAAAGATCTACTTCCGTGCTACCTATCTTGTTGTTCAAGGTTTATTTTCGAGGTATTGTATGCTCAGCCAACACATTAGGCCCAAGCCGGTGAGCAGGCTGCGTTCGTTGATGTCAAAAGTCGGTGTATGTAGCGGGGAGCGGAAGTCTTTGTTGGGTCCGCCGGTGCCGAGGCGATAAAAGCAAGCCGGTAGCTCACGGGCATAATAGGCAAAGTCTTCCGCTCCCATGCGCATGGGCAGTTCTACGACCTTGTCTTCACCCAAAAAATCCCTGGCAGACTGCATGAAAAAGCGGGTGAGCTTTTCGTCATTGACAAGTGGAGGATAGCCTTTGACGATTTTCAGCTCGCAGCTGCCGCCAAATGCTCGGGCCAGATCGCTGCTAATTTGATGGAGCAGCTCGTGAACTTCTTCCCGCCAATTTTCATCCATGGTGCGCAAAGTACCTTCGATATACACCTGTTCGGGAATGACGTTGGTAGCACCACCTTCCGAATGAATTTTTCCGAAGCTGAGTACTGTAGGTACGATGGGATTAGCCCGTCGGCTGACAATTTGTTGCATGCCATTGATGATTTGGGCCGCCAGATAAACGGTATCGACCAAGGTATGCGGCATGGCGGCATGCCCTCCTCTTCCTCGTATGCTGAGGTAGAGTTCATCTGCCGAAGCCATAAACATGCCGGGCTTAAACCCGACCATTCCGGCATCCAATTCAGGATGAACGTGCTCTCCGAGAATGGCTTGTGGCTGGGGGTTTTTCAACACACCGTCGGCAATCATTAAGGAAGCACCGCCGGGCATTTTTTCTTCGGCAGGCTGGAAGATCAGCTTTATCGTTCCGGAGAAATTTTTGCGCAAGCGCCACAACATTTCGGCTACGCCGAGAAGAACAGCAGTGTGAACATCGTGCCCGCAGGCGTGCATGACCCCTGAGTTTTGGGAGCAGTAGTTGTGCTCGTTTTGTTCGTGAATGGGTAGGGCGTCCATGTCAGCTCGTAAGGCCAGCGTGCGTCCGAGGCCCAACTCGCCTTGTATAATAGCTGTTATCCCGTGTCCTCCGATTCCACTTTGATGAGGGATGCCAATGTCTTTCAAAACGGAAGCAATGTAGGTCGCCGTTTGTTCTTCTTTGTATGAGAGCTCGGGGTTCCGATGTAAATGCCTGCGCCTCTCTCTCGTTTTATCAAACAGTTCTTCAGCTAGGTTTTTTATTTGGGTTTTCATGGCTTGTTGTTGAGTTGTTTTTTTTAAGGAGGCATCGCCATAGGATTTCCAGATCTTTTCCGATGCGATAATCTTTGGCATAGAAGAAATTGAGTCGATGTAGTGTGGTGGAGTCCAGCTTGTTTTCGCTGTTGCCCAAGGCATCTGCCGGTGTGCACAAGCCGGGTTTAAGCGGAGGTAAGCCTTCTTGTTCTCTGCTTTTGCCGGCATAGCCTATCCAGCTTTTTTTGCCTCGAAGCACCTGCCATGCTTGTGCCCAGAGGCGGAAAGGCAGCTTTAGTTGTAGGATTTGGAAAAGAGCCAGGGGAAAGAACGCCAAGGCCAGAGACAGATCGAGTAGGCGTTTAAAGCGTTTTTGCCGTGGATCCACAATGGCAAATTGTACTTCTATGGTGTAGAGGTCGCCGGGCAGGTTTTTGGAGTGGCTGCCGATGATGCTCAGGCTTTTTTCGGGAGCGATGCGATAATTGAGTGAAGGGCCCAATTTGCTCATCCACCAGGTGATGCGTTCGGCGGGTAGGTCGCGGCTGCAAAAGATGAGTTCATCGACCTTGAAGATGCGCACCATTTCGTCGAGTCGATCGATTTGTCCGAGGTAATTGTCGTTGGCTTTTTCAGCGGAGGGTTGGTCTTGGGCAAGGGTTTTCGCCTCGGGTAGGACGGTGCCAATGTAATTTCCTTCGGCTTTCGCCAAATGTAGCAATTCGCGTACACGCCGGCTTTCTTCTTTGCTGCCAATGATGAGGTAGTTGTGGTTTGGTGGAGAAAAGAGCTTGAAATTTTTTTCTTTGCTAAAGTGTAGTAATAAGCGTAAGCCCAGGGTGGACAGCAAAGCCCAAGCCGTGCCCATGAGGATGAGTGCTCTGGAAAAGCGGTATTCTTGCGGGAAAAAACCGTAGGCTGCCATGAGAAGAAGGCTGCCGAAGAGCAGGCCGCGGATAAGGGGCCCGGGTTTGTACGGTCGGTCATAGGCGCCCCCGAAAAAAGCACCTCCAAGCCAGAAGAGCAGATAAACCGGTAGGTTGATGCGATAGAAAGTATCGGGATAGTAATCCGGATTGTGAAAATGGTAACGCGCCCAAAAATTCTTGAGAAAGAGCATACCTCCGGCAATTAGCCCGGTATCCAATAGGGGAAGCCAGATGCGTCGGATGGCATTTGCCGAAAGGCTGACCAAAGCTCTGAAGTAAATGGCCAGATGAATGAAAGCGATGTACCAGCGGGCTTTGCGACCTCGGAAGTGCTTTTCTGCAAACAGAACCATGGCTTGGTAAAAAATGCGCACGTAATTGAGGCTGCCTTTTCGGGTACTTTCTCCTTTGTAGTGGATGATGGTCGTATCGGCAAAATAGTAGTTTTTGTAGCCGGCTTGGACGATGCGATAAGACAGGTCGATGTCTTCTCCATACATGAAAAAGCGCTCGTCTAACAAGCCGATTTCTTCCAGAACACTGCGGCGCAACCACATGTAAGCACCGGAGAGTACGTCCACTTCGTGGGTTTCGTTTTCCGAAAGGAAGCCCAGGTGGTAGCGGTTAAAAAGGGGGGAGCGAGGGAAGAGCCTGGAAAGGCCAAAGGTCTTGCAAAAAGCTACAAAGGGAGAAGGGAATCCCCGTTTGGATTCGGGTAAGAAGATGCCGGTGCCATCGATCATGCGTACGCCTAAGCCGCCGGCTTCGGGGTGTTCTTCCATGAATTGATAGCACTTTTGCAGGCTGTCTTCGGCGATGAGGGTGTCGGGGTTGAGCAACAAGATGTATTGCCCTTTGGCTCGGCGTATGGCCAGGTTGTTGGCTTTGGCAAAGCCCAAATTTTCATTCATGGCCAGCAGTTCAACTTGTGGAAACTTCTGGCGAACCATGGCAGGAGAGCCATCCACCGAATTGTTGTCCACGACAAAAATTTCCACTTCCATGTTTTGGGCTGCCTTTAGAACAGCCTGCAGAGCCTGCTCCAGAAAATGTCGCACGTTGTAGCTGACAATGACGATGCTTAGTTGAATGCCGGGGCAGCCCTTTGCTTGCATGCCGCAAAGATAGGATGTAGCCTTCAATGCTCGTCAAATCCTAAGGGACACCCCTTGATATACCTTGATATACCCAAACCGAAATGGTTTGGGACATTTGCAACTCACAAAGGAGCAAAAGATAAGGAGCTTGGGAGGCTGATGCCTCCCAAACCGCTTCGCCATGAGTATAGCCGGCGTATTCGGCCAAAAGGTTTGATGCAAGGGGTATTTATTTTGCGGCTCAACAGCAAAGATGTCTTTTGGAGAAATATGCCGTATATTTGCTTCCTATGAAGAAACAAATTTGCCTCATCGTCCTGTGTCTTTTTGCTTTTTTTCAGCTTTCCGCACAAGAGCCTAAACTGGGTTACTATTTGCCGAAAGGCCCTTATGATCCTTCCATACCCAAGCCGGAGGAAGTGCTCGGTTATCAGGTGGGGGAATGGCATGTTACCTATGATCAATTGTTGCGCTACCTGTACGTTTTGGCAGATCGTTCTCCCAGGGTACAAATTGAAGAAACGGGTCGCACTTACGAAAACCGGCCTTTGGTTTTGTTGAGCATTTCTTCGCCGGAGAATCTGGCTCAATTGGAAACCTTGCGGCAAGAACATCTGGCCTGGGTGCGTGGAGAATCGAACCGGTCTTTGGAAGAGCAGCCGGTCGTACTTTATCAGGGTTACAGCATACACGGCAATGAAGCCAGCGGATCAAATGCGGCACTGTTGGTGGCCTATTACCTGGCGGCATCGCAAAGTGCTGAAGTGAAAGAACTGTTGGGCAAAGTCATTGTGCTTTTTGACCCTTGTTACAATCCCGACGGTTTGAATCGCTTTGCTTCCTGGGTGAATACACACAAGAGCTTTACGCCTGTTGGAGACCCCCAGTCGAGGGAGTTTCGGGAAGTATGGCCCCAAGGGCGAACGAACCATTATTGGTTTGATTTAAATCGCGATTGGTTGCCGGCGCAGCATCCGGAGAGTCAGGCGCGCATCCGCACTTTTCACCGTTGGATGCCCAATGTATTGACTGATCATCACGAAATGGGCACCAATTCCACTTATTTTTTTCAGCCCGGAGTGCCGCAGCGCACCAATCCGCTCACCCCCGAAAAAAACCAGGAGTTGACGGCTCGCATAGCAAAGTTCCACGCTAAAGCTTTGGATGCTCTCGGCTCGCTTTATTACAGCAAGGAACGCTATGATGATTTTTACTATGGCAAAGGTTCTACCTATCCCGACATCAACGGCTGTATAGGCATCCTCTTTGAGCAGGCCAGTGCGCGTGGGCATGTCCAGGAAAGCATACATGGAGACTTGACTTTTCCCTTTGCCATTCGAAATCAGGTGGCTACTTCGCTATCGACCTTCAAGGCCGTTGTTGCTTTGAGAGAAGATTTGTTGACCTACCAGCGCGATTTTTTTAAAGAAAGTAAGTCCGAGGCTCGGGGCCAAACGGTAAAAGCCTGGTTGTTTTCTTCGGGTGGAGACGTAAACAAGATGAAGGCCTTTTGGGAATTGCTGCAGCGGCAGGGTGTAGAAGTGTTGTATTTATCGGAAGAGGTTCAAGTGAGTGGCGTTTCTTATGCTCCGGAAACTTCCTGTGTGGTGCCTTTGGAGCAACCGGCTTATCGTTTGCTCAGAGCGATGTTTGATCGGCAGAAAAATTTTCGAGACAGTTTGTTTTACGATGTTTCTGCCTGGACTTTCCCCCTGGCCTTTAACTTGGAGCAAAGCGCTTTAGACAAAAGCACTTACAAAGCTTTGAAGACCTCTTTAGTTGCTGAGCCGCCTCGGGTTTCTCTTCCGGATTTGCCGTTCAGTTCTTATGCCTATGTCTTTTCCTGGGAGGATTACGCTGCTCCTCGTTTGTTGTATGCCTTGTTGTCTGAGGGTTTGCGTTGTAAGGTGGCTATGAAACCTTTCACGGATGCAGAAGGGCGAATTTTTAATCGGGGAAGTATTCTGCTTCCCGTTGAAGGGCAAGACATGTCCGGAGAGGAACTACATGCTTTGGTAGCGTATCTGCAGAAGGAAACAGGAGTTCAGCTTTATGCGATAGATTCCGGAGCTTCGTCATCCGGTTTGTACCTGGGGAGTACCTATTTCGAGCGCTTAGAGATGCCTCGACTTGGCTTGTTGGTGGGAGATGGCGTGACGGCTTATGATGCGGGTGAGGTGTGGCATTTGTTGGATCGTCGTTATCAGATGCCGGTCAGCTTGCTGGATGTGGGGCAATTGAGCCGCTTTGATCTGTCGCGTTACAATGTTTTGGTGATGGTCAATGGTTCATACCGCGGGATGTCGGCTTCGGCTTTCGCCAAATTGGAAAACTGGCTCAAGGCGGGTGGCACTTTGATTGCTTTGCGTTCTGCCAATAGGAAACTTAAATCCAGGGGGCTTTTGCCGCTGGAGTTCGTTCAGGGGGAAGAGCCGGACTCTACCCGTCGTCCTTATGAGATGTATGAACGGGATGCCGGAGCACAGCTCATTGGAGGTGCCATTGTAGAAGCGCGGTTGGATTTGACCCATCCTTTGTGTTTTGGCTATGTGCACAATCGTCTGCCTCTTTTGCGGCGAGGAACTGTCTTTTTTGAGCTTCCGAAAAACCCTTATGCCACTCCTCTGCTTTACAGCGAATCACCTCTTTTAGCGGGCTACATTTCTACGGAGAATTTAGAAAAAATGAAAGGCCGACCGGCAGTTGTACTTACTGCTGCAGGTGCCGGGCGCATCATATCCTTTGCAGACAATCCCAATTTCAGGGCTTTTTGGTATGGATCTAACAAGTTGTTTGCCAATGCTATTTTTTTTGGTGAAATCTTGGCAGCAGAAAGCCTGGAAAGATAAAATCAGCACTCCATGAAAAGAAAAATTATTTTTTTGTTCCTCTTGTTTCAAGCCTTTTTTCTTTTCGCTCAACAACCGGAGTTGGCGCGGATTTTGGCTTTGAGTAAAGATGAGCAGCAGCAACGCTGGGGCCTCGATTCCCTCTATAAGCCGGCCGATGATTACACCAAAGTTTTAGGGCATCCTTATTTAACCACTACGTGGCTTAAGGGAGATTTGTTTTTGTCGGACAATACAAAACTTGAAGGCATTGTTTTTCGCTATAACATGTATGAAGATCTCGTAGAGGTTTTGCTTTTAGGCCATCGCTATAATCTCAGTGCTCACTTTGTGCAAAAATTTGCTTTCAGAGATCCTGAGAATTTGAAAAAACGGATTTTCACGCAGCAACTCAGTGGGCGAAAAATAGGGAAGGAGTTGTCTTTGGATTCCCTGGCTTATCTGGAGCTTATGTTCAAAGGGGACAGCATCATGGTGCTTAGGCATTGGACTAAAGAAGTAGTGGCGACAACAGCTAAGACTAACAATGGGCCCAGCCTCATCAATTATCGCTTTCAGGAAGGACGGGAAAAAGCATTTGTCGTTAAGCGAGGGGTCTTTTTTGGGTGCCTTTCAGTCGAGAAGGGTTTTTGTTGGCCTTTTCAGACAAATGGTCTGAATTAGAGGATTTTTTAGATCGTTGGGACATTTCGTGCAAAAACACGGAAGATTTGGTTAAGGTAGCCAAGTACTATGATGGCTTGGTGCGTTTGAAATAGGTGGAGTATGCCAGCATTTTGTCTTCGCCATTTTGTCGGGCTATAATTTTTGTTTGCTTAGGGCGTTTTGTAAGCAAATGGAGGTATGGGCTATTATTAAACTGTTTCTAAACTGTTTTCTGAAATGTATGTTATGAATGAACGAGTACTGTATATTGGTTTAATGCTCTTTTTGTTCTTTTCTTTTTCAGCTTATGCTCAGCAGGAGGCTTTGGATAAAATTCTGTTGAGTGAAGAGCATACGGCAGCTCGTATTCCGGCTTTGGGTGCCCCCAATCAGGTTTATGAGTTTGCTATGGAATATCCGCAAGTTGAGGGGCAACCTTATTTGCCTTATTTGGATAAAGATCAATTGCAGGGATCACTTCTTTTGGCCGATGGCAGTACATTGACGGATATCCGTTTTAAGTACAACATCTATGAAGATGCCATAGAAGTGAATTTGAAAGGGAAAAGGGTGAATTTAGACCCCGCCGAGGTGGTGGGATTTTCCTTTATAGATGAGGAAGGCGAAGCACACGTTTTTCGAAACGGCTATCAGATTGATGCCTTTTCTACTCAAACAGACCTCACTCACTTGTCTTACTTTGAGGTCTTGTACGAGGGGCCGTATGTGGTGGTGCTTCGGCATTGGAGCAGAGAGGTGAAGAAGTCGGAGAACACAACCAAGGTGCCGGGCATGGGCCAGGCCGCTGTGTGGTATTATTTTTCCGATCCGAAAGAAGAGGCTTTTTTAATCAAGGAGGGATATTTTTTTCCGGTTAAACTAAACAAAGCCGGCTTTTACAGAGCGTTTTCGGATGCCGAGAAACAGATTCGTACTTACGTCAAAAAAAATTGGTTGCGCTGCAGGACAACGGAAGAGCTGGCTAAGGTGGCAGCCTATTACGAACGCATCTTGACTCGTCGTGCAGAAAGAGCAAAGGAAAGACAGCTGCCTTGATTTTATGGAATCATCTTACGAATCTTTTGTTAAGAATACTTATCCCTTTCCTCAAGCGGGATTAAGTCTTTCGGAGGGGCAGTTGTGTTTTCAGGGAATTCCTCTTATGGATGTGGTTAGGCGGTACGGAAGCCCTTTGAAACTGACGTATTTGCCATTGATTGCAGACAAGATACAGGCCGCCCAATCCTTTTTTAATGAGGCAATGTTTAAAGAGGGTTATGCTGGCACTTACAATTATTGCTATTGCTTGAAGAGTAATTTTTTTGTCCCTGTTTTACAGGAGGTGTTGAAGCAGGGGGTTGGATTGGAGACTTCATCGGCCTTTGATGTTGATTTGGTTTTTGAATTGTTGAGTCGAGGCCTTTTGTCTTCTGATAAGCCGATTATACATAACGGTTACAAGACCGATGCCTATTTGCGCAAGCTCATTCGCTTGCAAGAGCTGGGTGTTGTCAAAAGTTATCTCATTCTCGACAGCCCGGAGGAATTGCATCGCTTTGAAAGTCTTTCACCTGTAGGTAGGCAAAAGTCTGTTCGTTTAGGGCTACGCATGGCGACTTATGAGGCTTCCGGGTCGCCGTATTATTCTTCTCGTTTGGGTTTTAAGCCTGAAGATATTTTGCCTTTTTTTGAGAAGGAATTGGCAGGTAAGCAACATTTGCGTCTGGAGATGTTGCATTTTTTTGTAGATTCCGGGATTCGAGATGAGCTGCATTACTGGAATGAGTTTAACAAAGCATTGAACTTGTACATTGCTTTAAAGAAAAAATGTCCTTCTTTGCGGGCTTTGAATATAGGTGGAGGTTTTCCCATTAAGCATCGCTTGGATTTTTCTTATGACTTTCGTCAAATGACGGGCAAAATTGTTCGGGCCATAACAGCGGCTTGTCGGTCTGCCTCTGTTTCGGAGCCGGATATTTACACGGAGTTTGGCAGCTATACGGTGGGCGAAAGCGGGGTGGCTGTTTTTGAAGTGTTAGAGCACAAATGTCAGGCTAAGGGAGAAGACTGGTACATTTTGAACAATAGTTTGTTGAATACTTTGCCGGACACCTGGCTGATGGATGAGGCTTTCATCGTGTTGCCTTTGAATCATTGGGACAGGCCTCCGGTTCGGGTTTATCTGGGTGGGCTTAGTTGTGACCAGGCTGATTATTATCGAGGAGGAGCGAATGGGCGTGGTGTTTTTTTGCCTTCTTGGCCTGTCGGTCAATCGGAGCCCTTGTACCTCGCTTTTTTACACACGGCGGCATACCAGGACGCCCTAGGCGGTTATGGAGGTTTGCAGCATTGCTTGATTCCTTCGGTGCAACAGATTTTTGTGGAAAGAGGTAAAAGAGGAGCTTGGGAGGAAGTTTGGGTTTGTCCCGAACAAAGCATGGAGCAGATTTTGCCTTTATTGGGAGGGAATTTGCTCAATACACGTAAACGAGATATTTCTCCTCAAACCAGGGATCGTTAAAAAAAGCTTTGAGCGGGAAGGTTTCCGTGTAACATTTTTTAGGGAGTTCTTGGATTTCGCTTTGCAATTTGCCGCCTTTGAGTGTAAGCAGGCCGTTGGGTAGTGCGTTGATGTGTCGCTTTCGCAAAAGGCGGGCACTCCAGTTCCAAAGTTTAGATAAAGGCGCTACGGCTCTGCTGAGTACAAAATCGAATTCGGGCTGCTTGAGTTCTTCGGCTCGTTGATGACGGGCTAGGACATTTTTCAGGTTTAGCTCTTCGGCTATGGCTTTGACGGCTGTTATTTTTTTTCCGCGTCCGTCAATGAGGGTGAAATGCACTTCGGGGAAGAGGATGGCAAGCGGAATGCCAGGGAAGCCTCCTCCCGTGCCCAGGTCGAGCAATCTGCTGCCGTCTTGAAATTTGATGATTTTGGCGAAAGCCAGAGCGTGCAGAATGTGCCGCAGAGGTAAGTGTTCAATGTCTTTGCGAGAGATGAGATTGATTTTTTGGTTCCACTCTGCATACAAAGCGGGTAAGGCCTCAAAGCGGGCTATTTGCTTTGAGCTTAAGTCGGGAAAATAAGTGCGCAGTAGGTTAGTCATAGTTTTTTGTGTGAAAAACAGCTGGGGACTGATGGAGTTCTTTGCTTAAATCAGTTGTAATTGTTTTGGCTTTTGCCACCTGTTTGGAGGTTTTGTGTAGGGGAGATGGGGCTTTTCTTTTTTTTTGAAAGTTGTTTTCGGTAGTTGAGTACTTCCCGAATCCAGTTGGGAATGACGATAGCTCCTGCTAAGAGGTACAGGTAGTAGGTCATCAAGCGCCAGATGGTAGCGATGAGGATGGAGTT
This sequence comes from Saprospiraceae bacterium, assembly GCA_026989035.1. GTDB lineage: Bacteria > Bacteroidota > Bacteroidia > Chitinophagales > Saprospiraceae > WGBN01. Next base: position 16,663 of record JALSKB010000107.1, read on the forward strand.
GGTGTTGTTAGCCACATAATCGGTGAGAAAGCCGCCAAAGAGTACTTCGACGAAGCCGGAGCCTCCCGGCGTAGGGCTGAAGGCAATGATGACGAACATGGCTTCGAGTCGGGCATATAAGCCCATATACCAGGAAGGGGAGCTTGGCCAATCGCTTTTAAAAGCTGCTATGAGTACTGCTAAGAGAAGAAAACGCCCTGACCAGGCTACTATGGTGGCTGCAAAAGCCTTGAGGTGAAAGCTCCAGTGTTGTTTTCTCATCTCAAAAGAGGCCAGGATCATTTCGGTGCCGGTTAAGATGGCTTTTTTGCGAAAGCGTTTTAAAAAGCGTAGGTTGGTTATTTTGAACAGCAACCTTTTGATTTGTACGGGATTGATAAAAAGGCCGTAAAAAAAGACGAAGCCGTAGAGGAACATGAAGAAGTAAGCCAGGAAAAAGGTGGTGCCCCAGGCGTCCAGTTCAGTCAGGCTGTGCAAGTCGGGTCGAATCATGGACAGCCCGAAGAAAGACAGCAGTATAGGAATGGACAGGATAAAGAAGAGCGTGTCGAGGATGATGGTGTAGAGAACGATGGTTGCCGTACGGGCTGCCGGTAATTTTTCCTGGGCAAGCACGAAAAAAGCTACGGCAGAGCCTCCTACACTGGTGGGTGAGACAGCAGCGCTAAACTCCCAGATAAAGATTAGTTCGATACATTTCCTCCAGGAAAAATCTCCTTGTGACAAAATGCGTAGCCGGGCAGCATAGGCCAAATGCCTTATGAGCAGCAGAAAAAAAGCCAAAAGGATTCCTTGTAAAACGCGTCCACTCCAAGAGACTTTGCTTAGCTCCTCCGGGTTGAACTGCCTCCAAGCCAGATAAAGGACGGCGGCTACACCCAGCAAAATAGGCAAGATGATCTTCGATATCCTGATGGACTGAAGAACTTCCTCTTTGGTGCCGGGCAGAGGTTTATCGGGCTTGAGCTCTGTGCTTTCCATATTGTAGGCAAAGGTAGGTTTTCAGCTTGATTCGAGGGGCCGTTGCGACTTTTTTTCTCCGGCTTTTTTAGGGGGATTTTCATTTTGGCACAGTATTTGCCATAGAATGGATGAATTGTATGCACTCCATGGCGAGATTTGAGCCAAAAGAGCGCATACTTCCCTTGGAAAAGGACAACATACTATATGTGGAGAAAACAAAAAGAAGGGATACTATGAGAAGATCGAAGACTGTCCGATAGCTTGCCCACACCCGTAATGGATTAGATTCCGTTGGGGTAGGGGCAGGCTTTTGGACAGCATTCCTAAGCAGTTTCCCCTCTTGGCTTCCGGTGTTCTTCGGGAGTAGTGTTTTTTCCGAATGCTGCACGGTCAGCGCTTTTTGTAATTGGCTTTGAAACACACGGGTGTCTGAACCCAACCCGGCATGTCGTGCCCGGCTTTGGGGTTGGAAGAGTGTGTCTGCATACTTAAAGCACAAACACTTTTTAACACACTAAACTTTTTTGAAATGAATGGGAACAAGAAAACAAACATTTTTTGGCGAAAGCCCAGCTTCTTTTTTGCCGGAAAGCAAAGGGGGAACGCCCTGATTTTGTCAGCGCTGTTTTTTTTGCTGATGAGTTGGAGCTTGCACGCCCAGACTATCGTGTGCAATGGTTCGCCCGGAGGGCCGCTGAGTGTGGCTGTCGACAACAATTGCAATGCTGTGTTGACGGCTGATCAGCTTTTAGAGGGAAACATTCCTGCAGGGCCGATCATCATTACCGTTTACGACCCTTTGAACAATGTGGTGGCTGATGGACCGGAACCGGTAACGGTATCCGGTGATTATCTGGGGCAGCTGATGTCGGCTACGGTAAC
>JALSKB010000108.1 GCA_026989035.1 Saprospiraceae bacterium
AGATGATGCCGAGCAAGTGAAGAAAAACTGGGAGCAGCTCAAGCTCAAGGAGGGTAAGCGTTCTGTTTTGCAAGGCGTGCCTAAAGCTTTGCCTGCTCTGGTCAAAGCCCAACGGATGCAGGAAAAAGCGGCTCAAGTGGGCTTTGATTGGCCTAATGCCACAGAGGTTTGGGAGAAAGTCAGGGAAGAGATGGAAGAGTTTCGCTTGGCGGTCGAGGAGGGATCTTCGATGGATAAGCAGGAAGAAGAATTTGGAGATTTGCTTTTCAGTCTGGTCAATTATGCCCGTTTTCTCGGCCTTGATCCGGAAACGGCTTTGGCGCGCACCAATATGAAATTTAAAAAGCGTTTTGAATACATAGAAGGCCATGCGTCGGAGGGCGGTTTGCAAAACATGAGCCTGGAAGAGATGGATGCCCTGTGGAATAAAGCCAAGGGTTTAGAGCGCGACTCCGCTTAGTCTTTCCGCTGAAGCACTTTTTTGTCTTCGATGATGATTTTGTCCTTTTTCAGGAGAGGTTTTGTTTTCAGCTTTTGGGGATCTATGCGTTTGGGGCGTTCTATGGTGAGATCGTTATCCGGGCTTTTAGGCCTGATGCGTTTGTCGTTTTCTATGCGTTCAAAGTCCTTGGCAGCCTGTTCGTACTCTTTGGCTTCCAGGTAAGCGTAGGCGCGGGTGAGCAGAGCACCTTTGTTGTCGGGGTCTATTTGGAGGATTTGTTCGGCGGCTTTCACGGCCTCGAGGGGTTTTTCCAAGGAAATTTGTAACCAGGCCAGGTTGTTGAGGGCTATGGTGTCGTTGGGTTTGAGGCGTGTTATGGCCTCGTAGTGACGGATGGCTTTGTCGGGTTGGTTCATGGCCAGATAGCTGTCAGCCAGGATGGTGTGGACGATTTCCTCGGGCATGTTGCCTTTTTCCGAGACGGCTTCAAAGGCTTTGGCTGCTTCGGCATATTGCCCTTCCTGGTGGGCTAACAGGCCGTAGAAGGCGAGAATGAGCGTTTCTACATCCTCGGTGAAACTGCCTTCTTGCAGGAGGCTCGAAATGGAGCTGACAGCTACCAAATCGGTTTCGCCTTCCAGTTCGATTTTTTTGACCTGGAAGGTTTCGCTGTTGCCTAAAAATTTAAATTTGGAGGTCAGTACAATGCGGTTGTCAGGTGTTTTTTCAGCTGTGCCCCAGAGGATGAGGTCAGCCTGACAGCGGTTGCCGATTTTAGTTGCTTGCCGAAAGCCCGGAAATTTGGCATCGGGCCTGTTGTAAAATCCTTCGAAAATTTGTACATCGACCGGCAGGTCCTTTTCATAGGCCAGATCGTCCAGGCGTTGTTTGACCGTGTATTCCGCTTGAAGCGTTTGCCCGCTGATGCTTTTGAAGGGCAGCAAGAGGACTTTCAGGTTGGCCTTGTTTGAAAAGTCGGGGCAGCTGATGGGCTTTTCAGGAGGATTGGGTGAGGGCCAGAAGCGATAGCCCAGATAAGCGCCGATGAACAGCAGCAGGGGAATGCCGATGAGCAGCATCTTTTTGCGCTTGCTTTTGGCGGGTGTTTGCACGGGCAAGTCTTCTACTTCCAGACGCCCGTCGGCCAGGCGGTCGAGGATATCGAGCAGGCGGTTGTTCAGGCGGTTGAGGCGGGCGTTGGCTTCGTCTTGACTGATAAAACCTTGGCGTTGCTCGGATTCCAGTCGGCTGTATTCACTGCGGGCAGTAATGCTAAGCCGCAACAACTGCTCGTATTTTTCATCGCTTTCCAAAAAGGCTATCAGCTTGTCCAAGGCTTCAGCCGTTTGGCCGTTGAGCAGGAATTCCTTAGCAGTTTGGACTATGGTTTTTACAGACATGGATGTGGGCTTGCTGTGTGTGGGGTTTGGCTTTTTGGATTTTTAACGGCAGCATGTCTTGGTTTGTTCATGCTGCCCGGGGCCTTTGCCATGGATGACAAAGGCCTTCAAAGATAGGAAATTTTTTCTTATTGGCTTTTCTTGTTACTTTTGCCGGTAATAGAGATCGAGACGGAGCTTATGGTTATAAGCTACTTTGCCTTGGCCCTTCGTTAAAGCTTGAGGACATGTTTGAAAAGTTAAAATCCTTGTTTGTCATTGAAGAAGAAGAAAAGCCCAAGTCCGGCTCTTCAGAGCCTTCCGGCAAAGAGGAGGACATTAATCCGAAAAAGGAAGCAGCTTCTTCCTTGCAGGAAGTAACCGCCCAAGGCGGTAAAGTGAGCAATAAGTTTATGGAAGTGCTTTTCGGGGCATTGGAAAAGGCCAACCAAGAGGGGTTTGACTATCTGGAATTCAAACAGTCCTTGCAATCTCTGGAAAAAATGCCTATGGATGAGGCGACTCGCTTTCAGTCGGCTATGGCTATGGCAGAAGCCATGGGTGCCAAGCGCGACGCACTTATCCGGTCGGCAGAACACTACCTCAAAGTCTTGCAAAAAGAAGAGCAGAAGTTTAAACAAGCTCTGCAAAAACAGCAGCAGCAAAAGGTTTTGCGAAAGCAGGAAGAGTTGGATAAACTCAACAAGTCCATACTCGAAAAAGAAGAACAAATTCGCGAACTCAACAAGCAAATTGAGCAAGAGCGAAAAAAAGCGCAAAGTATCCAACAATCGGTAGGGAGTGAAAAGCAGAAAATCGAAGCCACAGCCAGAGATTTTATGGCTTCTTTGGAGGTTTTAAGCGGAAAAATTGCCGCTGATGTCGAAAAAATGAAACAGTACCTGAAATAAGTGGATAATTTCAGACCTTAGCGCGCAGAACTAGCTTTTGATGAAACAAAAAAACACCCTACAACCCAAGTCTTTTTGGAGTCGCCCTGAAGGTATTACGGGAGGGTTGTTCCTGGCTGGCATCCTGGGGGGCGGTGCTTACCTGCTTTACAAGTTTGGTCTGAGCCTTCTGGCCTTGCTGACGAGCAGTACTCCGGTGATGATCCTCACCATCATCATCTTGACGGGTTTGTTGTATGTCCTGCTGGATTCGCGCATGAGAGCCGGTGTCTGGTTTATGTACAAGAGCCTGATGCGCTGGATCACTTCCTGGTTCATCAAGATTGATCCCATCAGCATTCTCAAATCTTATGTGGAAGACCTGGAAGAGAACCTGACAAACATGAAGCGACAGCTCAACAAACTGCGCAGTCAAATGCACGTTTTGGGTGAGCTGATTTACAAAAACAAAAAAGCCGTTGAGGAAAACCTGCAAATAGCCAGCAAAGCCAAAAAGGCCAAAGACGAAACCCAGGTTATTCTCAAAACGCGCAAAGCCGGAAGGTTGCGGGATTCCAACGTCCGCCTGGAAGAACTCTACCGCAAAATGGATGTGCTCTATCGCGTCTTGAACAAGATGTACGAAAACTCCTACATCCTCAAAGAAGACATCGCCGACCAGGTGAAACTGAAAGAGCAGGAACGCAAAGCCATCCTGGCTTCCCATTCCGCCATGAACTCCGCCATGAACATCATCAAGGGCGACAAAGACAAACTCCTGGCCTTCGACATGGCCCTGGAAGCCGTGGCCGATGACGTCAGCAATAAAGTGGGAGAGATGGAACGTTTCATGGAAGTATCTAAAACTTTCATGGACTCCATCGATTTGCAAAATGGGGTGTTTGAAGAGGAAGGCCTGCGCCTGCTCGAACAGTGGGAAAAGGAAGGCATGTCTCCTTTGCTGGGAGAGGAAAAACAGACCTTGCTCCAAGAAGAAAGCGCCGGCTCTGACACCTTGGATCTCTCCAAGCCCGTTAAAGAACCGGTTGTGCGCGAAGATCGCGAAAACCAATACGACAGTTTTTTTGATTAACTCAAGCCCAAAAAGCAACAATACGAAGTACTATGGCTAAACGACTCACAACTTTTTCCAAGTTTCTCATTACGCTCCTCATCGTGGGAGCTATAGTTTTTGGTGGACGCTGGGTTTTGCAGAATACGGAATTTGGCCGAAATCTCTTGAGCAATAAACCGGAGGATTCGTCAAACTTCCAGGATGGCAAGGACGATGACGTGATCAAAATCGGCGTGGTTACCTGGGGTGGCTATGCCGGCGGACAATACTTTAACAGAGGTTTTGACCCCAATCCGGAATCTCGATTTACCAAGGAGTACGGCCTGAAGGTGCAGTTCAAGGTGTTGGATGACTTTGACGCCTCGCGTGCCGCCTGGAAAAGTGGTGAGGTGGATTTGCTCTGGGCTACCATTGACGCCTTTCCCACTGAGGTAAATAGTCTGATTGATTACAAACCCGTCGTGGTCTTTCAAGCAGATTGGTCTCGGGGTGGAGATGCCATTGTCGTTCGTCGAGGTATCAATTCGGTGGCGGATTTGAAGGGCAAAAAAATTGCTGTAGCCGAACTGACGCCTTCGCATTCTTTTCTCATCTGGCTGCTGGAAGCAGGAGGGCTTTCGCCAAATGACGTGCAGATTGTCCCTCAATCCAATGCCATTGATGCGGCTGAGGTATTTAAGGCCGGCAGTGTAGATGCTGCAGTGGTCTGGAGCCCCGACGACGAGGCTTGCCTGCGGGCTGTACCCGGCTCTAAAGTGCTGGAAAGTACGCGTTCGGCCTCCAACATCATTGCCGATGTTTTCATCGCCAAAAAAGATTGGGTTGAGGCCAATTTTGATCGCATGCAAAAGCTCTATGAGGGCTGGATGCGCGGAGCTGCCGAAATCAACAGCAGTGATGCGGCTAAGCGGAAAGCAGCTAAAATCCTGGCCGATAATTTCCCCGGATTTACCGTGGATGACACCTACAAAGCCATCAACAACGTGCGTCTGACAACGCATGGTGACAACCTCAACTTCTTTGGCTTGAATCCCAATTACAAAGGCGTTACGGGAGAAAGCCTGTATTCGCGCATGGCGCAAACCTATACCAAATTGGGCTACATAGACGGCAAGGTGCCCAGCTGGCGCCTGATCTCCTATCCGAAATTGGTTCAGAAAACAAACTTACAGGGGCCGGAGCATGCCGCTGAGACGAGCCGTAGCTTCTCAAACCTCACCGAAGAAGAAGGGCGTGGCAAAGAGGCCATAGCGACCAAGCGTGTCAGCATCAACTTCCGCACAGGCGAATACCAACTGGATGAGAACGCCAAGTACATCATCGATAAGGAATTTGTTGACATTGCCAAAGCCTTCGCCAACGCGCGCATTCGCATAGAGGGTAATACCGATAATGTGGGAAGTCGAAGCAGCAACATCCGTTTGTCTAAAAAACGGGCTGAAGCCGTGCGTGATTATCTGGTGCGAGAACACGGATTCGATCCCAACCGCTTTATCGTCGTGGGGAATGGACCGGACAAACCGGTTGCGAGCAATGAAACGGCGGAAGGCCGTGCTAAAAATCGTCGTACGGATTTCCAACTGGTTCGCGATTGAGCCATTTCCTCAGCTCTTGCTTCTCTGTGCTTTGGCCAGGGAAGCAAGGGCCATGTCCAATGCCTTTTTATGAACAAACTCTTCGAACTTCGGGCTAAGTTGCCCCCTTGGCAAAGCACTGTTTTGGGTGTTTTGGGCCTACTTTTCATCATCGTTTTGTGGTGGGCTTTAGCCGAGTACTTTTCTTTTACAAAAACCATAGACCCGGATCGGCTGGAATTGCTGGATGGCGAAGCTCCTCCGCAAAGTGAGGAGAAGGTCTATCCCATTTTACCCACGCCCATGATGGTGGTGAGGTCTTTTCCCGACCTACTGGTGAAGGATGACCTCAAGGGAAATGTCCTACACTCTATATGGCTCAACATTAGGGGCTATTTCTGGGCAGTGGTTATCTCTATACCTTTGGGTTTTCTCATCGGTTTGATTCCCTTGTTTCGGGGTATGTTCAGCAAACCGGTAGATGCCCTGCGCTATTTACCCCTTACCGCTCTTACCGGCTTGTTTATCATCTGGTTTGGCATAGAAGACGAGATGAAGATTGCTTTTCTGGCATTTGGCATCCTCGTTTACTTGCTGCCTGTGGTGGTGCAACGCATCGACGAGGTGCAAGACGTTTACCTCAAAACGGTTTTTACGCTGGGCGCTACGAGTTGGCAGACGGTAAAATCCGTTTATCTGCCTTCGGTTCTGTCTAAGCTCATTGACGACATTCGCGTCCTTACAGCCATTTCCTGGACTTATATCATCATCGCAGAATTGCTCAATCGCCAGGGGGGGATAGGTGCCTTGATTTATCTGAAAGCCCGGCAAGGCCAAATTCCCAAAGTGTTTGCCTTGCTCATCGTCATTGTGCTCATTGGCTTTTTACAGGATCGCCTCTTTGTCTATCTGGATAAACGCCTTTTTCCGTTTAAGTACTACAAGACAACACTTACCGCTTTACGCGAAATCAGAGTGGGTTTGTTGATTTTGTTTGCCATCATGGCTGTGGCTATTTTGTTGCAAATTTATTTGCCTGAGTTTAGCTCAACGCTGAGCATGAGTATCTGGACTGTCGCCCTGGCAGCTGTGGCTCTCATGCTTTTCGGAGAGTTTAAAATCCGTTCTTCGACCACCGAATCTGCCTAATGCTATGGACCATATCTTTACAGACGGGGCAAACCCGAACATCATTGAGCTGCGCAATATCGGTCAAAGCTATGACGGAGGTCACACCTGGATCATCAAAGACTTGGAGTTGTTGATAGAAGACAAACCGGGGCAAGGCGAGTTTGTGGTCGTCTTGGGAATGTCGGGCTGCGGCAAGTCCACCCTTTTGCGCTACATCGCCGGTTTGCAAGAGCCTACCGAAGGCGAAGTGCTCATTTGTGGCAAGCCGGTACATGAAGCCAAGCGAGTGAGCATGGTTTTTCAACAGTACTCTTCTTTGCCTTGGATGACGGTGCTTGAAAACGTCAGTCTGGCCCTGAAATACGAGGGCATATCCAAGCAAGAGCGAGAAGAGCGTGCCATGGAGTTGATTAAACTGGTGGGTTTGGAAGGGCATGAAAGAAAATTTGCTCAGTATCCCACGCTTTCCGGCGGTCAGCTGCAGCGGATCGCTATAGCCAGATCTCTCATCGCCAATCCGGAGATCATCTTGATGGATGAGCCTTTTGGGGCATTGGACATCAATACCCGACTTCAAATGCAGGACTTGCTGGCCGAAATCTGGGAGAAGTTCCACTCGACGGTGATTTTTGTTACCCACGATATCTCCGAAGCGGTTTATCTGGGTGACGACATCTACATCATGAAAAGTCCGCCTTCTCGCTTTGTTCGGCACATCAAGGTCGATTTGCCCCTGCACCGCAACAAAGCGACCAAACGAGAGCAGCGTTTTGTAGAATTGGTACGAGAGGTGGAAGATGCTATGTTAGAAGTGGCGGCTCTGGGGTGAAGATTTCCTCAAGAGGTGTACCTTTGCAGCAGTTGAATGGATAAGCACCCATGCCTAACGAAATGCGTGGGATAAACCCGAGGTGATCGCTTTATGAAATACGTGGTTCAGCTTAAAGGTGTTGATGTGGTCCAAGGAGACCGCAAGGTGTTGCAGGCTGTCAATTTGCACATTAGCAGGAGTGAATTTGTTTATCTGATTGGCAAGACCGGTAGCGGCAAGACGAGCCTTCTGAAGGTTTTGTATGCCGCTTTGCCCGTGTACCAGGGGCAGGGCATGGTAGCCGGTTTTGACCTGGCTGCATTAAACCGCAAAACGATTCCTCTTCTGCGTCGTCGCTTGGGTATTGTTTTTCAAGACTTCAACCTATTGATGGATCGTTCTGTCGAACAAAACCTCTTTTTTGCTTTGCGAGCCAGCGGGCACAAGGATAAAGTGGCTATGGAGCGACGCGTTGCGGAAGTGTTGGAGCAAACCGGTCTGGAGGGTTACCGACCCGTCAAGCCCCATTTGCTGTCCGGTGGAGAGCAGCAGCGTTTGGCTATAGCCAGAGCTTTGCTCAATAAACCCGAGTTGATCATTGCTGATGAACCTACGGGAAATTTGGATCCTGAGACGGCAGACGATATCTTGCTGTTGCTGCGCGATTTGGCCAGGGAAAACGATTCGGCTATTATCCTGGCCACCCATGATTATCGCTTGTTGGAGCACTTCCCGGCCCGCATCGTTCGCTGTATCCATGGCCGGATTTTGGACGATCAGGATATTCGCATCGGCTGAGTTGCCCGGTGGCTGACCTGGCCCTTTTGCCTTTAAAAGATTTGGTATTCATGGATGTTTCCCAAATACGCGAAGAATACAAAAAAGCCTCGCTTTCGCGGAAAGACTTGCCGGAAGACCCTTTTGTTTTGTTTGAAAAATGGATGCAGCAGGCTTTTGAATCCCAGATAGAACAAGCCAATGCCATGGCTTTGGCTACGGTCAATGAAGAGCAGCAACCTTCGTTGCGCACTGTTTTGTTGAAGTATTACGACGAAAGGGGCTTTGTCTTTTTCACGAACTACGGCAGTCGAAAGGCTGTAGAAATAGAGCAAAACCCTCGCGTAGCTCTCCTGTTTAGCTGGATCCCTCTGCAAAGGCAAATTCGCATTCGCGGTTTGGCGGAAAGGGCTTCCAAAGCCGAGGCTTTGAAGTATTTTGCTACCAGGCCGCGCGGCAGTCAGCTTGGAGCTTGGGTTTCTCCACAGAGTACAGTCATTTCTTCACGAGCTTTGCTCACGGCCAAATTTGAAGAGATGAAGCGCAAATTTGCTCAAGGGCAGGTACCCTTACCCGATCACTGGGGAGGGTATCGCGTAAGACCGCAGGCCATAGAATTTTGGCAGGGTCGGGAGAGCCGCTTGCACGATCGCTTTTTGTACGAGTTGCAAGCGGATGATCGTTGGGAAATATCTCGCCTGGCGCCGTAATTTCTTACCTTCGCGGCGTGGAAAGATTGCAGACCTCATACAAGCAAATTTTGTTGTTGTCTTTGCCCCTGATGCTGGGCAGTGCAGTGCAGAATGTCATCGCCTTGAGCGACAGTGTTTTTTTGTACCACCTGAGTGAAGAAGATTTTGCTGCTATCGGCCTGATCAGTGCCTTTTATTTGGTCGTGGCAGCCATCGGGTACGGCTTTTCCAAAGGCGGTCAGATTATCATTGCTCGTAGGGTGGGGGAGCAAGCCTGGACGGAAGTTGGGCGTAGCTTTTATTCCATGTTGTTCTTCGAGCTGGCGTTGGCTCTGTTGATGTTTGTCTTGATGCAATGGGCCGTTCCGGAAATGCTGCGTGCCATAGTGCATTCCGAAGTCATCTATCTAAAATGTCTGGAATACCTAAAGTATCGATCTTGGGGTGTCTTTTTTAGCTATACCGGAGTATCCATCATCGCCTTGTATATGGGGGTAGGGCGGGTGAAATTTTTGTTTTTTGATACGGTCCTTTTGGCTGTTACAAATGTCGCCTTGGATTACGGTTTGGTCTTCGGTCATTTGGGGCTGCCGGCTATGGGCATTGCCGGTGCAGGCCTGGCGAGTACTTTGGCAGAAGTTTTTGCCTTGCTAATTTTTTGTGTTTACATTGTATTTTTTGATCAAGAAGTCCGGCGCTGGGGGCTTTTCCGACGCCCTGCTTTGGACATGCAGCTCATCCGCAGGCAGTTGAAGATTTCAGCTCCTTTGGTGGCCCAGGTGGTGGTAGGGCTTGGCAGTTGGTTCGTTTTTTTCTCTTTGATAGAGCAATTGGGAGAGCGCGAACTGGCCATTTCCAATTTGGTGCGTCTGGTTTATTTGACCATTTCCGTACCGGTTTGGGGCTTTGCTACCGGTCTGAACACGCTGGTCAGCTACTTGATTGGTTCGGGGCATCCCAGGGCCGTTTTTCCCGTGGTGTGGAAAACGGCTAAACTCAGTTTTGTGGTAACCTTGTTGGTCTGTTTGCCCTTTGTGCTCTTTCCCGAAGTTTTGCTTTACCCGCTTTTTGGTGGCCAGGACATGAGCCTGATTACGGCTTCGAGGCCTGTGCTTTGGGTCATGGCCGGCATTCTGCTTGTTTTTGCCGTGGGGGGCATTTTTCTCAATGGTGTAGCCGGTACGGGAGCCACTTTCTTCGGTTTGCTTTTGCAAACGGTAGGCGTGGTGCTCTATCTTCTGGCCATTTATTACTTCATTGTGTGGCGCAGATCTGATTTGAGCTGGGCCTGGAGTGTAGAGATTTACTACTGGGTATTTATTCTCGTGATTTCGGCTTGGTATTTGAAATCGTTTCGCTGGAAGGACAAAGCCGTTTGACGAAAGTTGAGTTCCATTTGGCGAAAGCCATAAAGGGCCTAACCTCAGCTGAGTTTTTGTAGAGCTTCAGCTATCCTGCTACAAGCCTTTTGAAGCTCTTCTTCAGATGCAGCATAGGAAATGCGGAAGCAGTGATCCGCACCAAAAGCTACACCGGGTACACTGGCGACTCTGCCTTCTTCCAGAACAAAAGAACAAAAATCTTCCGAATTTTGAATGTGGTGCTTGCCATAGGATTTGCCAAAAAATGCGCTGATGTCGGGAAAAGAATAGAAAGCGCCTTCCGGCAAATTGACCTTCATGCCGGGGATTTGGCCGAGTTGTTCAACCACCATGTCGCGGCGCTTGTGGAAGGCTTTGCACATCTCTTCGGTAGGTTTTTTATCGGCCTGCAAGGCCAGGGCTGAAGCCTTTTGCCCGAAGGCATTGGCTCCGGAAGTAAATTGCCCTTGGATTTTGGCGCAAGCCTTGGCGACCCAGCGGGGAGCACCCATGTAGCCGATGCGCCAACCGGTCATGGCAAAGCCTTTGGACATGCCGTTGATGGTGATGGTGCGTTGCCGCATGGATTCTATGCTGCCTATGCTGTGGTGGCTTCCACCAAAACGGATGTATTCGTAAATTTCATCCGAAATGACCAGGATGTCGGGCTGCTTTTCGAGTACGGCAGCCAGTTGTTCCAATTCTTCGCGGGTGTAGGCTGAGCCGGTGGGATTACAGGGAGAGGAAAACAAGACCAGTTTAGTGCGGGGACTGATGGCTGCTTCCAGTTGCTCTGGTTTCACCTTGTAGTCTTGCTCGATCTCGGCTTGTACCAGAACAGGGACGCCACCACTGAGGCGGATGATTTCGTAATAGGAGACCCAATAGGGAGCAAAAACGATGACTTCATCGCCCGGATTGAGCAGGGCCAGGCTGAGGTTGGCCAGCGATTGTTTAGCTCCGTTGGACACTACGATTTCGTCAACTTGGTAGTGCAAATCGTTATCGCGTCGAAACTTCTCGGAGATGGCTTCGCGCAACTCGAGCAAACCGGGTACAGCTGTGTACTTGGTGTAACCGTCGCGCAGAGCCTGCATGGCTGCTTCTTTGATGTGATCGGGGGTATCAAAATCGGGCTCACCCAGGCTAAGGTTGATGATGTCTATGCCTTGGGCACGTAGATCGCGAGCTTTCTGCGACATTTTGATGGTAGCCGATTCGGCCATTTGGAGGATGCGATCGGAGAGAAATTTTTTCATTTAGAGCTTTGTTTGCTTCTTTTGGCGCAAAAGTACTACAAAAGGCAATACGGAGAGAGCCCTTTGATGGTTGCTTAATCGGCTGTTGCCGCTTCCATCAGCCTGATATTTCCCGTTTTGGCATCGAACCGTGCGGGCAGGCCTATTGGCAAGGTGCATTGTTCTTTAATGTGCCCAAAGGATAAGCCGTAAGAGCACGGTTTTTTTAAGCGCTCGATTCGGTCTCTCAGGGTTTCTTCCAGAGAAAGAGAGTTGTCGCCTTGTTCTGCCTCACAATCGGCGAAAGTACCCAGGGCAAAGGCTGCTGCTTGGTGTAGCTTGGCAGCTTGCCGCAACTGGGTGAGCATGCGGTCTATGCGATAGGGCTTTTCACCCACATCTTCGATGAAAACAATTTTGTTTCGATAATCGGGCGACCAGGGGGTGCCTGCCAGGGAAGCCAGTAGGCTGAGGTTGCCACCGATGAGCCGACCGCTTGCCGTTCCGGTTTGCAGGCATTGGATCGGGTTAGTTTTTTTTGCCTCAGCTCGCTCTGTCGTTTGGCGAAAGCCCCTGATAACATAAGAGGTGCAATTGTGTATCAATACGGTGAGCAGCTGCTCTCGGGTGTAGTCGGTCATTTCGGAAGAGGCCACAGGCCCGTGAAAGCAGATGAGTCCTGTTTGTCGGTAAATGGCATTGAGCAAAGCAGTGATGTCGCTGTATCCGATGAGGGCTTTGGGGTGTTTTTTGATAAGTTTGAAATCTAACAGAGGCAGCAAACGAGCCGAGCCATATCCTCCTCGAGCACACCAAATGGCCCGAACTTGCGTATCGGTGTACATGTGGTGCAGGTCGCTGAGGCGCTCGGCATCACTACCGGCCAGGTAGCCGTGTTTTTTGCGAATGTTTTGGGAGAGCTTGACCCGAAAACCCAGGTTTTCCAGGTTGCTTACAGCTTTTTCCAAACCTTCGTCGCTGATATAGCTGCCCGGTGTGATCAGACCTATGGTATCGCCTTTTTGCAGCCGAGGGGGCTTGATGCTTTTACGGGTATCTTTAAACACGGCTTTCCCTCTGAGCTGAAGGGCACCCAGGCTGGCAGCCATCAGACCGAGAAAAAAGCGTTTGGCAAATGTTCTGCGCTGCATAGTCTGTAAAATCGAGCAGAAATGCTTCACGCTTGGAAGGCATCTCTGAGTTTGACATAAAGGTATCAAATGTCTTGAAAATGGGGGCATTCCATACCTTTGACGCTAATTTTGCGATCAACTGATTTAACCTACAATCTTACAATTCACGACCCATGAAACAAATTCAATCCTTTTTCTTGCTCCTTTTTGGGCTATCCTTCCTGCTATCCGCTTGTGGAGAGAGCGAATACGAGAAAGATGTTGTTGCTGAAACTGACGGGCAGCATACTCCCCAATATGCCTTGGTCATTCACGGCGGTGCCGGCACCATCAAACCGAAAAAGATGGATGCGCAAACCCGGGTTGCTTACGAGCAAGCACTTGAAGAAGCACTGGATCGGGGAGAAGCGGTTCTTCGCGAAGGAGGTACGGCCTTGGATGCCGTGGTAGCAGCCATCACCAGCATGGAAGACTCCCCCCTTTTCAATGCGGGTAGAGGAGCCGTGTTTACCCATGAAGGCCACAACGAGCTGGACGCTTCCATCATGGATGGCAAGACCCATGCCGCCGGTGCAGTGGGCGGTGTTCGCAAGGTGAAAAATCCCATTCTGGCTGCCAGGGCCGTCATGGAAAAAAGTCCACATGTTTTACTCACCTGTGCAGGTGCCGATCGCTTTGCTGTGGAGCAGGGGTTGGATACCGTAGATCCGTCCTATTTCTACACAGAGCGCCGTTGGAAATCGCTGCAGCGCCGTTTGGAAAAAGAGAGAAAGGCGCAGCCCGTGGGAGAGACGCTTGAAGAGCAGGAGCACAAATTCGGCACGGTGGGTTGTGTGGCCTTGGATCAATACGGCAATTTGGCTGCGGGTACTTCTACGGGTGGCATGACGAACAAGCGCTGGAAGCGCTTGGGAGATTCTCCTATCATCGGTGCGGGCACTTATGCGGACAACGCCAGTTGTGCCGTATCTTGTACGGGGCATGGCGAATTTTTCATTCGCGAGGCTGTGGCCCATGACATGTCTGCTCGTATGCTTTACCTGGGAGAAACGGTGCAGCAAGCAGGAGATTACATCATACATCAGAAGCTCAAAGCCCTGGGAGGCGATGGTGGTCTTATCGCTTTGGATCGCCAGGGCAACATCGCCATGCCTTTTAATACGTCAGGTATGTATAGAGCTTATGTCAAACCCGATGAACGCATGGTAGCTATTTTTAAAGAAGGTGAGTGATTTCCCCGTTTTTTCGGATCTTTGAGGGGGATCCGGTATAGTCCTTTGCTTGCCTTTTGCCCTATGACATAACCCAACAGATGGCATGAAATCTTTATCCCTCCTTTGGATTGCTCTTTTCTTTTCTCTTTTTCCGGCCTTTTCGGCCTGTGCCTTTCAGCCTTCAATTTCCGAGGCGGGCCGAGGAGATTTACCTGCCGTGGATACGGCCCTTTACGGCTCGCTCTATTGGCGTTGCATCGGGCCTTTTCGTGGAGGGCGATCTTGTGCGGTAGTCGGGCATCCGCTGCGAAAGAACGTCTTTTACTTTGGTGCTACAGGAGGTGGTGTTTGGCGTTCCGAAGACGGGGGGCGCAGTTGGAAAAACATTTCCGACGGCTTTTTCGGTGGTTCCATCGGTGCCATTGCCATCAGCGAATACGATCCCAATGTTTTGTACGTCGGACAGGGTGAGCAAACGCTGCGGGGAAATGTTTCCAGTGGTCACGGTCTGTGGAAGTCGCTGGATGGCGGCAAGAGTTGGAAACACGTCGGCTTGCCCGAGTCGCGACATATTGCCCGCATCCGTATCCATCCGAGAAATCCCGATTGGGTTTACGTGGCGGTACTTGGAGATTTGTTCAAAAGCAGTGAGGAGCGCGGTGTATATCGCTCCAAAGACGGTGGCAAGACTTGGGAACGCATCCTCTATGTGGATGCCGATGTAGGTGCTGCCGACTTGATTTTAGACCCTAACAATCCCCGCATTCTTTATGCTTCAACTTGGCGGGTGCGCCGCACGCCCTACAGTTTTTCCAGCGGAGGAGAAGGCTCGGGCTTGTGGAAAAGCACTGATGGAGGAGATCACTGGGTGGAGCTTAGCGCAAAGCCCGGTATGCCGCAAGGCCCTTTGGGCATCATCGGTATAGCTGTTTCTCCAGCCAATTCCGATCGCCTCTGGGCCCAGGTGGAAGCCCCTGAGGGGGGGCTGTTTCGCTCGGATGATGGGGGAGAACACTGGCAGAAAGTCAATGACGAACGCAAAATGCGGCAAAGAGCCTGGTATTACACCCGGGTTTATGCCGATCCCCTAGACGAAGACATCGTCTATGTGCTCAATGTGCGTTGGTACAAGTCGAAAGACGGAGGGCGCCATTTTACTACCATGGGGTCTCCGCATGGCGATCACCACGATTTGTGGATAGATCCGCACAACCCCCGCAGGCTTATCATAGCTGATGATGGCGGAGCTCAGGTGAGTTTTGATGGGGGAGAGACCTGGACGACTTACCACAATCAGCCTACTGCCCAGTTTTATCGGGTGGTTACGGACGACGTCTTTCCCTTTCGGGTTTATGCTGCGCAGCAGGACAACAGCTCCATACGCATCGCTCATCGCAGCAACGGTTGGTGGATTACCGAGCGAGATTGGGAGCCTACGGCCGGTTGTGAATGTGCCCACCTGGCTCCGGATCCTGCTGATCCCGATATCGTTTACGGCGGATGTTACGGAGGATATCTAGAACGCAAAGACCATCGAAGGGATATGAGCCGCAATGTCAGTGTTTGGCCCGATTTGCCCATGGGCTATGGAGCAGGAGATTTAAAGTATCGCTTTAATTGGAACTTTCCAATTCTCTTTTCCAAGCACTATTCAGGCCGATTGTATGCAGCATCAAATTATCTGCACAAAAGTACGGATGGAGGGCAGTCTTGGCAAGTTATCAGTCCCGATTTGACTCGCAACGATTCTACCAAACTCGGGCCTTCAGGAGGGCCGATTACCAAGGACAACACTTCTGTGGAGTACTATTGTACCATTTTTGCCGTGGCGGAATCAGCCACCCGGCCCGGTGTGATTTGGACGGGTTCCGATGACGGTTTGATTTACCTGACGCGAGATGATGGTGCCCACTGGGAAAACGTTACTCCGCCCCAAATGCCGGCTTGGATTCAGATTAACAGCCTGGAGGCCGACCCCTTTCACGAGGGCGGTTTATACGTGGCAGCCACGGCTTACAAGTCGGGAGATTATCGACCTTATCTGTACAAGACAGAGGATTACGGCCTAAGCTGGCGACTCTTGGTTGACGGCATAGGCGAAGAAGATTTTACGCGGGTTGTTCGGGCTGATTCTGAGCGTCAGGGTTTGTTGTATGCCGGTACGGAGCGGGGCATGTATGTCTCTTTTGATGACGGGCGGTCCTGGCAGTCTTTGCAACTGAACTTACCGGAAGTTCCCATCACCGATTTGGCGGTCAAAGGCAACCACTTGGTGGCAGCCACCCAGGGGCGCAGCTTATGGGTTTTGGACGATTTGAGTTTGCTACGGCAGCTTTCGCCAGAGGTGGACAAGCGAGAAGTTCACTTCTTTGAGCCGGCAGCTCCCTACCGCATGGAAGGTGGTCAGGCGGCTCGTTCCAGTTTCCGATACGGAGTCAATGAGGCCAATGGGCTGCGCCTGCACTTTTACCTGCCTCGTTGGAACGAAAAGGATACGTTAACTTTGCGTTTTCTCGATGCAAATGGCAGAGAAATTCGTTCTTTTTCCTCACAGAGAGAGGGGGAAGAAGAGGCTATTGGAGATTTGAAGCAAGGAGCCAACTATTTTCTGTGGGATTTGCGCTACCCTAAGGCGAAGGACTTTCCCGGCATGATTTTCTGGTGGGGCTCTCTGCAAGGGCCTAAAGTGGCTCCGGGTAGATATCGGTTGTCATGGACTTATCGCTCGGCAGAGGGAAAAATTGAGGCGGGGCAACTTCCTTTTGAGGTGAAGCAGGATCCCCGATCGCTTGTTTCTTCCCAAGAAATACAACAACAGGTGGATTTTGCCGTGGAGATTTTGGACAAAGTCAGTGAAGCCCATGAAGCCATCTTGGAGATGCGCGATTTGCGGCAACAGTTGAAAAACTATCAGTCCCGTTTGAAGGGAAAAGAAGGTTTGGAGGAAGTGTTGGCCCTGGCGGAGCAGATTGACAGCTCTTTGCTTGAGCTGGAGCAAAAGCTTTATCAAACGAAAAACCGCAGCGCCCAGGATCCCCTCAATTTTCCGGTGCGTTTGACCAACAAACTGGCGCACTTAAATGCCATCATGGGCGCCGATTATCCACCTACGCAGCAAGCTATGGCTGTTAAAGAAGAGTTGGAGAGAGCTGTTGATGAGGTGTTGACTGCCTTTCGGCAAATGAAGGAGCGCGACTTGCAGCAGTTCAATAGGCTGATGCGGGAAAAACAGGTAGATGCGGTAATCTTGAAGTGAGTTGTTGCCCACAAAAAAAGGGGGCAAAGCCCCCTTTTTTTTGTGGAAGTTCTTATTGAACCGTAATGGTTTTTTGCCAGCTGTCGGTATAGGAATTTACCTGAAGGGTATAGCGGCCCGGGCTGAGCCCCAGGGTTTTCGGATCAATTTCAAAAATTTCATTGATGGGCACCTCGGTGCCTTCCACTTTAAATTTCTCTGAGCCCTGGCTATCGAGAATGACGATGGATTTGACGATGACACTAACGGCATCAAAGTCGATATAGTAAAGGCCTTCTTCTTTATCTTGGTAGAAGGCCTTATCCAAGTCTTTTATACCGGAGGTAAAAACCAAGTCGTTGTCAGCCGTTTGCGAAAAAAGGCCGCCTGCAAATAGGAGGATGAGTAGGGAGAGGGAGGTTCGGAAGTTCATGGTGAGAGATTTTAGACAACAGGATTTTACGTGAAAGTGGGACAAATATATAGGAGGAATCTCCAATATCCAAATACAGAAACGTTTTTTTCGTAAACGGTCGTATGTTGGGCATTTGTGGATATCATTTTTAAGGTTTTTGTAACAAAGTATCCTATCTTGCCGTCTTTAAAGAGAGTTGTGCCAAAATGCAATTTTCATTCGGATTTTGGATAGCGACCTCTTCAATACATTATTTGGTTTTATCAAAATCTTACCTTATGGCAACCCTTTTTTCTTGTGAAACGGGTACGTTGGCGCCTTATGTGCCGTCAGCGGACATGCCCTGGAATGCGCGGCGAGCTCAGCATCTATATCGGCGGCTCGCATTTGGTGCCACCTACGATACCATACAGGCTGCCTTGGCGCAGAATCCTTCCGATTTGGTGGATGCCCTTATCGACGAGGCCTTAGCCATGCCTTTGCCGGATCCACCTCCTTGGGCAAATTGGACGGTTGACGATTACGATCCCGACATGGTTGACGATCAGATTTTTGAGCAATTTTTGAGTTGGAATTATTTGTGGATGCAGGGCATGGTGCAAAATGGTTTAAGAGACAAATTGGCCTTGTTTTGGAGCAATCATTTCGTGACGCGCTTTGAATCTTACTTCTGTCCTTCTTACATGTACGAATACCATAAGATTTTGCAGCAGTATGCTTTGGGCAATTTTAAGGAATTCACCAAGGCTATCGGTATTACTCCTGCTATGCTTATCTTTTTAAATGGTGTGGAAAACAACAAGTTTGAACCGAATGAAAACTATGCCCGTGAACTTTACGAGTTGTTTACTTTGGGCGCTGACAACGGCTATACCCAGCAAGACATCGTAGAAACAGCTCGGGCTTTGACCGGTTGGAACGGCCTTGATGTGTATTGTGGCCCCATTGAGTTCGTGCCTTTCTTCCACGATGATGGTGAAAAAACCATCTTCGGGCAGACGGGCAATTGGGGCTATGATGACGTGCATGACATCTTATTTGCCGAAAGG
>JALSKB010000109.1 GCA_026989035.1 Saprospiraceae bacterium
CCATCACAAAAGACAGCTCCTCAACTTTCAGCTCATCTAAACTCCCCTCACCTTTACACACGACATTTTCAAGAACGTAAGCATCATAAACCAGTTTGTTGCAAGAGGCATCCAGAGCAAAATCAAAAGGCGGGATACTTTGATCCTCTTCTTCTGTAGTAGTAGCAACAGGAGCTGACGCATTGGGTTCGACAGCACTTTCTTCCATCCATTCATCCAACAGCAATTGATTAGACCGCAAAGTAAGACTTCCCCGCAAAGTGTTGGAAGAAGAGAACAAGGCCGGCAAATTGTCGATGCGACCAGAGGCCGTGAGGTCGCTTTTCCCCATTCTCAACACGGCTTCTTCCAACTCGACGTATTGAGGACTGAAATTCAAGGCGATTTTTTTGGCATGCAGAGGCGGTTGCCCTTCCGCTTCATAGCGCAAGTCCCGGAGTGCCATGGTTCCACTCATTTTCACTTTTTCGTATTTCTCCTGCTCAATTTGCGACATACGGGCACGCGCCTGCATATCTGCCTGTAAACGACCGGCCAGGGTTTGAACTCCCTCCATCGGATAAGCTTTCGCCAAATCCGCCAAATCAACAACGCCTTTTACACGCATGTCCAAGTCGGGATCGGAAATCGGATTTTGCAGGTGCAACCTGGCAGAAAAAGGGTTTTCGCCCAGCTTAAAATGCAAAATAGGCATGTCAAAAACCAAGCCGTCCAAATCTCCTTGCGGGCTTTGCAGTGAAGCTTCCGCCCTAATGTCCCGCAACCCCATGGGTAGATCGGGGTATTGCACCCTGCCGTTTTTGACTTTCAAGCCTATATCCATGGCCGGATACTCCTCCTCCGTCATGCGCCCTTTCAAGACTCCCTGAAATTGGAAAGCCCCCGTAATTTCAGCATCGGCATAAGCAGGCGTGTAAGCATGAGGCATGATGGAAAAGAGTTGTTTGAAGCTGCTACCCGGAGAAGAAAACTTCAAATCCATCTCTATGGCGTCTTCGGGAAGTGCCAGGTAACCCTCCGCTTGCAAGGGCAATTCATTCAACAGCAGTTGATTGTCCCGCAAATCAAAACGCATTTTTTCCAAATCGATTTGCAAGCCGGCATCCAGCTTTGTCCCTATGCGGTTTAAATAGGTCATGCCGCCGTAAGACAGGGTCAGCGCATCGGCCAAAGCCTGCAAGTCCAGATCGTAAATGCTGGCTGCAAAACGCCCGGAGCCCTGAAGTTTGAGATTGTCAAATTGCAGAAAAAAATCCATGAGGCGATCGTCATAGACGATCTCACCTCCGTTCATGCTGAATTTTTTCAAACGCAGCAATTCTTGGTCTCCGGCATAAGACACTTCTTCCCTGCTGCTGTCTTCGTATTCTTTGGCGATGTCGTAATTCGCCGTTCCATCCTGTAAGACGAGGATGTGGAGGCGGGGTTTTTCCAAGTGCAAGGCGCGGATAAGCGGTATGCTTTCGCCAAACAATTCGCCGATTCGAAAACTCAGGTCGATGCGCTCTCCCCCTGCCAACTCTACACCTTCAAAGGGAGACAAGCCCTTCAGGCTGTAATTTTCAAGGCTCAGTGTCAGCAAAGGGAATTGCCTAAAGAAGGAAAGATTTGCATCTTCAAAATCCAAAGTAGCACGCATGCCTGCATTCGCTTGTTCTTTGACAACCCTCAACAAATCATCTTTAAAAAAGAAGGGGATGGCCAACATGGCCCCCACAAGCAGCAAGACAAATACGCCGAGAACGAGAAAAATACGCTTGACGATTTTTTTAACTTTCATGAAATTTATCTTTTCGGGAAGTCCTCCCCCAAGCACAAGTGTCCGGATTGTTCGAAGTTCATCAACGAGCAAGGCAGAAAGAACTCCGACCTGCCGCCCGCTTCTCAATTAATTACAGCAAGCTTGAATGTGATCACCACCACATCTCACCCTGCACATTTTTTTCTTTCCAAAGAGGCCTTTCGAGCTTGAGCAGCCCACGGCCCCTTTTCCGCCCGACTGACAATCAACCTCCTCAGCCTCATCCATGCACGAACAGGGCAACTGCTGCAAGGCCTCGCTGAGCCTATACCCGCCGGCTTTCTCTTTCTTGACCCACTTCCGGTATTTTTTGCCGCTAAAGCTTCCCACCGCATAGATGCCGTAATAATTCACCGAAGCATTCGGGTCGAAAACAAAAGTTTTTCCCGAAGCATCGTGCAAACGCAGAACGCCTTGTTCTGTGTCGTATTCGGAAAAGTACAGGACATCGGGAAAGCTCATCACTTTCTCGTATTGAACAAAGTAAAAAGTTTCAGACTGACCATCGTAAAAGACGACATGCCCTTGGTAAACCCTGTACGTCAGGGCTTGTTCCTTTGCAAAAAAAATGCTGGAATAAAAGGCAAGGCCCCAAAATGCCAGACTCACGGAAAAAAGCATTTGCTGCTGTTTCATAGGTGCTATTATTTGATAAGAAAGATTGGGTAAAGATAAGGTTTTTCGAGCGAAGAAAATAGACAGTGGAAGACAAAACAAAAGGAAGTTCGCAAGGCAACGGGACTTCAAAAGTCAAGCTCAATACTGATTTTTACCTATCTTTACCCCATGGATGCCTTTCAAATCATCGAATTGGTGGCCGTGTTCTTTGGCATCGTCAACGTTTACCTGCTGACACGGCAAAACATCTGGGCCTGGCCTGCAGGCATCGTGATGACGGGAATTTACGTCTATATTTTCTTCGTATCCCGCCTGTATTCCGACTTCATTTTGAACATCATTTACGTCCTTTTAAATGTGTACGGCTGGTGGTACTGGACAAAAAAGGCCAAATCCACGGAAGAAGAAGACAGTGGTGGGCTTCCGGTTACGCATTTAAGCCATTTAGACATCGTGCTGTGGACCGGGCTTATCGTAGTGGGCACGGGAATCTGGGGCTACCTGATGGACACCCGAACGGATGCCGATTTTGCCTATTTCGACGCCTTCACCACAGTAGCCAGCTTAGTTGCTCAATACTTATTGGCCCGCAAAAAGCTGGAGAACTGGATCATTTGGATTGTGGTGGATTTGGTGGCCATCAACATCTACTACCTCAAAGAGCTGTATTTCACTTCGGTGCTTTACGGCATTTTCCTGGCGCTTTGCGTCTTGGGCCTGATTGAATGGAAGCGAAGCATGAGGCCTTCGGCCGTCAAAGTATAAGCAAAGATGGGAATCGACACAGCTGTTTCAACAAACCCCGCTACGGGGGAAGTGCTGGCGAAATACCCGCGTCATAAACCTGAAGAGGTGTCCCGCCATTTGGCGAAAGCCCGCAAGAGCTGGCTAAGCTGGCGAGAAAACAGCATAGCACGCCGCGCTGCTGTTATGCAAAAGGCCGCTCTCTTGCTGGATGCCGGCAAAGAGCGCTATGGGCGCATCATCAGCCTGGAGATGGGCAAAAGCCTACACGAAGCCATAGGCGAAGTCGGCAAATGCGCCTGGCTGTGCCGGTATTATGCCGAGGAGGCCGAAGCCATGCTAACGCCTCGGGAGGTACAAACCGATGCACGCAAAAGTTACGTCTGCTACCAACCCTTGGGGCTTGTTTTGGGTGTTATGCCGTGGAATTTTCCCTTTTGGCAAGTCTTTCGCTTTGCCGTGCCGGCCCTCATGGCGGGCAATGGCGCCCTGCTCAAACACGCCAGCAACGTACAGGGCTGTGCCCGGGCCATAGAAGAATTGTTTCTCCAGGCCGATTTGCCGGAAGGTCTGTTTACCAACCTCAATATCCGTGGCGAAGAGGTCGAAGCCCTAATAGCCCGCCCCGAAATCGCCGCCGTCAGCCTGACAGGGAGCGAACCCGCAGGCAGTGCCGTGGCTGCCGCTGCCGGAAAACACATCAAAAAGAGCGTTTTGGAGCTGGGAGGCAGTGATCCGTACATCATTTTAGAGGATGCCGATCTCAGCCTTGCGGCAAACACCTGCTCTGCCGGACGTCTGCTCAACGCCGGGCAGAGCTGCATTGGCGCCAAGCGCTTCATCGTGCTGGAAGAGGTCTATGAGGCCTTCTTGCAGTTGTTCATCCAAACCATGAGTGCCGCCCGTATGGGTGATCCCCTGAAGCCCGACACCACCCTGGGCCCCTTGGCGCGCATGGACTTGCGCGAACAACTGCATCGACAAGTGCAAGACAGCATAGCCCTGGGTGCCAAAGCCTTGCTGGGCGGGCATTTGCCGAAAGGCCCCGGAGCTTACTATCCCCCTACCGTACTGGTCGATGTAAAACCCGACATGCCGGCTTTCAAGGAAGAGCTTTTCGGCCCTGTAGCCGCTGTAGTCAAAGCCAAAGACGAAGCGGAAGCCGTTCAACTGGCTAACCGCTCCGAATTTGGCCTGGGGGCCGGAGTCTTCACAACCGATGTTCAACGAGGTGAACGCATTGCGCTACAGCTGGAGGCAGGCAACTGCTTCGTCAATGCTTTCGTCAAATCCGACCCCAGGTTGCCCTTTGGAGGCATCAAGAAGAGCGGCTACGGCAGAGAGCTGTCGCGTCACGGCCTGCTCGAATTCGTCAACGTCAAAACGGTGTACATCGCCTAAATTAGGGATCTACAATCACCGTGAGTTCAGCCGTGGTTGTCAAGCCAGCTCCGTTGGTCGCAGAGCCTGAAAGGCCATAACCGGCACCGTTAAAAACATTTGTCCCACAATCCGGCTGGATCAACTCAACAGTTGTTTCTCCCTCCACAGGAACACAAGCACAGGACGAGACGTTAAAGTGCTGAGTCTGTTCCGGAATGATGCCGTCAACGATTAAAAGAGAGCCCGCAGATTGCATACAAGACCAGCTAAAACCTCCTTGCAGGCTAACAACAGTTATGCCACTTTCCTCATCCCGAGCAACCAACTGCACGCTCACTTCACTTTCGGGGCTAACATGCACTTCTTCCCCATCGCCGTAAATCGTCAGGCTACTGATGGGGCCCGAGGGAGTCATCACAAAATCGGTTACCCACCACTCCACCTGCGGCGGCGAAGTGTCGGAAGAAGAAGGCACGACATAACCTTCCTCACAAGGGGGATCCGGATGGCAGGAAAAAGCCAAAATCAAACTCAAAGCAAAAAACAAAAAATGAAAACGGGAATACAACATGGCAGTGGGATTAACAACTCATGATCAAAGTGGTCTGGTTCAAGCTGAACCTTTGTACAATCAAACAGTCCGGAGCCTTGATGCTTGCTCAACCACTTTCAAGCTGAGTAAATAAAAAAGGGTTCATACATGTATCTCCAAAAGAGGTAAAAGCTTACCTTATTTGAGTAAAGCCCCCCTCAAAGCCAAAAGAATTTTACCGAAAGGTTTCACACCACACTTCGCTTTCTCAAAATAAAGAAAAATGTGCAACACCTCATCTTTCTTTGCAGAAAAGAAAAAATCGATACAAAATACTTACTTTTGCCCATTGAAGCCGGCAGTATGAAGCGCCAAAGCGCTCAGTACAGGCATTTTCTGGTCGGCGGTTAACAGGCGAGCACTTCACAAGGGGAAACAACAAACGGCAAACGACCTGTTGCCGCTTTCGGATTTTTGCAACACAAGACAAAAGATGAACAAGGGCCGCGTTTTAATCATAGATGACGAAAAAGACATCCGCACCTTGCTGGCACGGGTGATTGCCTTAGAAGGCTATGAAGTTTTGCAAGCCGAAACCGCTGCCAAAGGACTCAAGTTGTTGAAAAAGGAAGATGTCATTCACACTGTTATTTGCGACGTCAAGTTGCCGGATGGCTACGGAGTGGATTTGGTGCCCGAGATCAAAAACCTCCAACCCCTTTGCGAAGTCATCCTCTTAACCGCTTTCGGCAAAATAGAGGACGGAGTGCGAGCCATCAAGAACGGAGCTTTTGACTACATCAGCAAAGGCGACGACAACCACAAGATTATTCCGCTTCTGGCCAAGGCCACGGAAAAGGCGAAGCTACAATTTAAAGTTCGCGAGTTGGAGGAATGTGCCGGACAGCGCTTTAGCTTTCGCCAAATTGTAGGGCGCTCAAGGCAAATGAAGGAATTGATTCACCTGGCCCGCAAAGTAGCACAAACCGACGCCACCGTCTTACTGACCGGTGAAACCGGAACGGGCAAAGAAGTCTTTGCACAGGCCATTCACTACGAGAGCAAACGAGCCAACAAGCCCTTTGTCGCTATCAACTGCAGCACACTCGGAAAAGAATTGTTGGAAAGTGAGTTGTTTGGGTATATGCCCGGTGCTTTCACCGGTGCACAAAAAGAAAAAACAGGTCTTTTTGAGGAAGCTCATACCGGTACGATTTTTTTGGACGAAATGGGAGAGATGGATCTCAACCTTCAAGCCAAGTTGTTGAGGGTACTTGAAACCGGGAGTTTCATCAAAATCGGTGGCACGAAAGAAACCGAAGTGGATGTGCGGGTAATAGCGGCCACCAACCGCGATTTGCTCAAAGAGGTTGAGCGGGGAAATTTTCGCAGCGACCTCTACTACCGCCTTTCCGTTTTCACCCTAAAGCTTCCTGCCTTGCGCGACCGGAGCGAAGACATTCCCCTGCTTGCCGAGTACTTTCTGGGCGAAGCTGCTGCACGCATGAACCGCAAGGTCAGCAAGCTGGACAAAACTTTTTTACAGCTGCTAGCCCGACATTCTTGGAAGGGAAATGTACGCGAGCTGAAAAACATCATCGAACGCGCCGTCATCCTTTGCGAGGGCGACACCCTAACCAAAGACACCCTGCCCTTTGATTTTTTCTACGAGGACCACACCACAGCCGAAAACCCGCTCAGCATCAACCAGGTGGAAAAGGAGCACATCAGGAAAGTTCTGGCCTACACCAAAGGGAACAAGACAAAAACAGCTCAATTGCTGGGTATCGGGCTTTCGACCCTTTACCGAAAAATGGAAGAATACGGCATAGAGAAATGAGGGGGCGTTCTGTCCTTAGAGTTGCTGTTGTGCCAACAAAAAGCGTTGAACGTAATCCCGTATGCCCTCTTCCAGAGAAGTGAATTCCCGCTCATAGCCGGCAGCCCTGAGCTTGTCCATTTCTGCCCGTGTGTAGTACTGATAAGTATTTCGAATGTCTTCCGGCGTGTCGATAAAGCTGATGTTGGCCGGCTTGTCCAGCGCCCGAAAAACCGCTGTAGCCAAATCCCAAAAAGAACGGGCAATGCCCGTACCCAGATTGTACAAACCCGATTCAAGTTGGCGGGCTTGAGCCAAAAAAAGCAGAACGTCCACCACATCTTCGACATAAATGAAATCGCGCTTTTGCTGCCCGTCTCGGACATCTTCCCTGTGCGAACGAAAGAGCTTCATACCCCCCGTTTGTTGAATTTGCCGAAAGGCATGAAAGACCACCGAAGCCATGCGGCCTTTGTGGTATTCGTTGGGGCCATAGACGTTGAAAAACTTAACTCCTACCCAAGACGGAGGAGCTTTCTCTTGTCTCAAAGCCCATTTGTCAAAATCGTTCTTAGAACGGCCATAGGGGTTTAAGGGTTGGAGTACTTCAGCCAACTCGTTCTCATCCCGATAACCGTGCTCTCCCAGACCGTAAGTAGCTGCACTGGAGGCGTAAATCAAAGGAATTTGCTGTTCAACACAGTACTGCCAGATGCGCTTGGAGTATCCCACATTCAAATGGGCAAAGATGGCTTCGTCTTTTTCCGTAGTATCCGTGCGGGCACCCAAGTGAAACACCACATCCGGCCGGATAAAAGCTTCAAGCTTTTTCAAGTAAGCTTCCCGATCGACCAAAGCCCTGTACTTCAGCTTTCGGTAATTGGCTTCTTTATCCCGTCGGGAAAAATCATCTACCAAAAGCAAATCCTCTTCTCCCAGTTCGTTCAAGCGCGCGGCAAGACGAGAAGCTATAAAACCCGCTGCACCGGTAATGACAATCATAAAGTCAATGGTTTGTAAGACAAACGTTTTTTCGCCGCATCAACTAAACAAAAATCAGACGTAATGCTCTATGGGCGGGCATACACAGACCAAATGTCGATCGCCATAGGCATTGTCCACTCGTGCTACGGGAGGCCAAAACTTGTGTCCCTCCCTCAAATAAGCTGCCGGCCAGGCGGCCTTTTCTCGCGAATAAGTGTGAGGCCACTCATCCGCCGAAGCCATTTGTACGGTGCAAGGCGCATTGCGCAGCACATTGTCTTCCGCATCAGCCTCGCCTCTGGCTATTTCGTCTATTTCTTCGCGTATTTTGAGCAGGGCTTCTACAAAACGGTCCAACTCGCGTTTGCTCTCGCTCTCCGTGGGTTCAATCATGAAGGTATCGTGCACGGGAAAGGATACTGTAGGTGCGTGAAAACCGTAATCCATCAAGCGCTTAGCCACATCCTCTGCCGAGACCAAAGATTTAAAAGGATGCAGGTTGAGAATAAACTCGTGGGCACAACGCCCGTGCTCTCCTGCATACAGAATTTCATAGGCTTCCGCCAAACGGGTACGCAAGTAATTGGCATTCAACATGGCATAGGCCGTTGCGCGCTTTAAGCCCTCAAGCCCCATCATGCGGATGTAGCCGTAGGAAATCGGCAAGATGCCTGCACTGCCATAGGGTGCAGAAGAAACCGAATGAATGGCCTTCTCTCCGCCTACTTTTCGATAAGGATGCCCGGGCAGGTAGGGTTTGAGTTTTTCGTTTACGCAGATAGGCCCCACACCGGGGCCACCTCCGCCGTGCGGAATGGCAAAAGTCTTGTGCAGGTTCAAATGGCAAACATCGGCACCGATCATTCCCGGGCTGGTATAGCCCACTTGAGCGTTCATATTGGCTCCGTCCATATAGACCAATCCGCCATGTTCATGAACGATTTCACATATTTCGCGTATAGCTTGTTCAAAAATGCCGTGTGTAGAAGGATAAGTAACCATCAGAGCGGCCAATTCCTCTGCATGAGTGCTTGCCTTTTCCCTCAAGTCGTTCACATCGATATCACCGGTCTCATTGCAGGCTACCACGACCACCTTCATGCCGGCCATGACAGCACTGGCGGGATTGGTGCCGTGGGCAGAAGAGGGTATGAGCACCACTTTACGCTTGGCTTCACCCCTATCCATGTGATAGGCCCTGATGGTGAGTAAACCTGCAAATTCGCCTTGAGCGCCCGAATTGGGCTGAAAAGAGCAAGCTGCCAGACCGGTGATTTCCACCAGATAATCGGCCAAAGCATCGATCAAAAGGCGGTAGCCCTCAGTTTGTTCTTCCGGAGCGAAGGGGTGCATGTTGGCCCAGTGAGGCCAGGTGATGGGCAGCAATTCCGCCGCAGCATTCAGCTTCATCGTGCAACTGCCCAAGGGAATCATGGACTGCATCAAAGACAAGTCCCTTTGTTCCAGGCGTTTGATGTAACGCATCATTTCCGTTTCACTGCGGTATTGGTGAAAAACAGCATGCGTCAGGTACTCCGTCTGGCGCAGAAGAGCAGCAGGCAATTTGTCTTCTACTTGAGTCAAAGAGGGCGCCTCTTTTTGTACAGCTTCTGCAAAAACTTCCAACAGCGCCTGAACATCGCTTGTTCTATCCGTCTCATTCAGGCTGATACAGGTGTAGCCTTCGGCATAGAAGAGGTTGATCTCTTTGGCTTCCGCCAAACGACGCAGGTTCTGCTGCTGCTCCCCATCCATGGGCAAACAAAGCGTATCGAAGAAGAATTCATTTTCCTGTTGGTATCCCAGGGTTTGCAAGCCTGCGGCCAGGCTACTCGTCAATTGGTGAATGTGTTGCGCTATGGCTTTAAGTCCTTCCGGCCCGTGCCAGACTGCATACATGCCGGAGAGGATGGCCAGCAGGGCCTGGGCCGTGCAGATGTTGGACGTAGCCTTTTCTCTGCGGATGTGTTGCTCTCGCGTTTGCAAGGCCATGCGATAGGCTTCGTTTCCCTGTGCATCCACGGTCAGCCCGATGATGCGGCCGGGCATCTGCCTTTTATAGTTTTCCTTGCAGGCAAAATAGCCGGCATGAGGTCCTCCGAAAAACATGGGTAAGCCAAAGCGCTGGGTGCTGCCCACGACCACTTCTGCTCCCCAATGGCCGGGAGCCTCCAGTAGTGTCAAGGCCAGGAGGTCGGCAGCGACAGCCAAAGCAATGCCCTTTTCTTCCAATTTTTTCGCGAAAGCGCGGTAATCCTCAACCGCTCCCGAGGCTTTGGGGTACTGCAACAAAGCGCCGAAAAAGTTTTCGTCGGGTTCAAAGCTTTTCCATTCGCCTACGACCAGCTCAATGCCCTGAGGTTCGGCCCGCATGCGCAAGACCTCCAGGGTTTGAGTGAAGACTCCAGCATCTACAAAAAAACGCCGTATCGGCTCCCCTTTCACGCGCTTGTTTTTGACGTGATAAAACATGAGCATGGCCTCGGCGGCAGCGGTACCCTCATCGAGCAAAGAAGCATTGGCCAGAGGCAGGCCGCTCAGGTCGCTCACAACGGTTTGATAAATCATCAAGGCTTCCAGACGTCCCTGAGAGATTTCTGCCTGATAGGGCGTGTACTGGGTGTACCAGCCCGGATTTTCGAGGATGTTGCGCCGAATGACAGCCGGCAAATGGGCTTCGTAGTAGCCTTGACCGATGTGAGATTTAAAGACTTGGTTTTTATTTGCCAGGGCCTGCAGGTGGCTGAGGTAGTCTTGTTCTGACAGTGCTTCCGGCAGGTCTAATTCCCGTTTAAGACGAATGGAAACGGGAATGATTTGATCGATGAGTTGTTCAAGCGAGGCGGCGCCCACAACTTGCAGCATGTCTCGGGTTTCCTCGGGAGAAGGGCCGTTGTGGCGTTGAGCAAAAGCCTGAAAAGGAATTTTCTTCATGGCGGTCAGGGTATGTTTTACAGAGCTTAAAGAAATGGGTATTTTTTGACAAGGCACTCAAAGTCCAACCATATCTTCAGGCCGCACCCAACGGTCGAATTCTTCGGCGGTGAGATAGCCCAACTCCAAGGCAGCCTCTTTGAGGGTTTTGTCTTCGGCATAGGCCTTTTTCGCGATTTCGGCAGCTTTGTCGTAACCGATGTGGGTGTTCAGCGCGGTTACGAGCATGAGCGAGTTGTTGAGGTGTTCTTTGATGCGTTTTTCATTGGGTTCTATGCCTGTAGCGCATTTTTCGTCAAAGCTGCGGCAGGCATCTCCAATGAGGCGAGCCGAATGGAGGAAGTTAAAAATCATCATGGGTTTGAAGACGTTCAGTTCAAAATGCCCCGTCATGCCACCGGTATTGATGGCCACGTCATTGCCCATGACCTGAGCTGCCACCATGGTGAGGGCTTCGGCCTGGGTGGGATTGACCTTGCCGGGCATGATGGAAGAGCCCGGCTCGTTAGCCGGAATTTTGATTTCTCCGATGCCGCAGCGCGGGCCTGAAGACAGCATGCGGATGTCGTTGCCGATTTTCATCAGGGAGCAGGCCACCGTTTTGAGTGCGCCATGGGCTTCTACCAGAGCGTCGTGAGCAGCCAGGGCCTCAAATTTGTTTTCCGCCGTAACAAAGGGCAGGCCCGTGAATTCGGCTATTTTGGCAGCCACTTTTTCGGCATAGCCCTCGGGGGTGTTTAAACCGGTACCCACAGCCGTACCACCCAGGGCCAGTTCGGACAAATGGGGCAGGCTATTGCGAATGGCCCGCAAGCCGTGATCGAGCTGAGCGACATAACCTGAAAATTCCTGACCCAAAGTCAAGGGAGTGGCATCCATAAAATGGGTGCGGCCAATTTTGACGAGCCGAAAATAAGCCTCTGACTTTTCTTTCAAGGTATCGCGCAGCTGCTCCAGGCCGGGGATGGTATTTTCCTCCAGCATCCGGTAAGCGGCAATGTGCATAGCCGTGGGAAAGGTGTCGTTGGAAGACTGTGATTTGTTGACGTCGTCGTTGGGGTGAAGGAATTTTTTTTCATCGGTCAGAGCGCCACCGCGCAGCACGTGCCCCCTGTTGGCAATGACCTCATTGACGTTCATGTTGGACTGCGTGCCCGAGCCGGTTTGCCAGACCACCAGGGGGAATTGATCGTCGAGCTTTCCCTCTAAAATTTCATCGCAAACACTGGCTATGAGGTCAGCCTTTTCCTTGGGTAAAACTCCACAAGCCTCATTGGTGCGGGCAGCGGCTTTTTTTAAGATGGCAAAGGCCCTGATGATTTCGATGGGCATTTTATCGCCACCGATTTTGAAATTTTGGAAAGAGCGCTGGGTTTGTGCACCCCAGTACTTGTCGGCGGGAACTTCTACGTATCCCAGACTGTCTTTTTCTTTGCGCCATTTCATGATATTGGTGTATTTGGTTAGGTTTCGCATTTTGGGGCCCGGCAGGCCAAAATTTCTTTTTCTTCTCATTTGCCGAAAGGCAAAAAACCCCTCTTCCCTTTTCACGGCAAAAGTAAACAAAAACAAACTCCGCTGCTGAAAAGCACACCTTCTTTTTCTACTCCCTGATTTATACCCGTCACGAATTGGGTTGGGAGTTTCTCTGCTCGAAGAACAAACCGATTCGGCTAAAAAGTCATAAACGTTTTGAACACAGAGGGAACGGGCCTTTTTCTTACGAATGTACGCTGTTGCATGCCTTGCGGCAAACCTTACTCTTCGCTTCGGTGTTTTCATAAAGCCAACACAGCTACACCCCGACTTGATTGGCCTTACAGCATGCCCGTGGGAAATGAGTATTCTTTTTGCTGCAGGCCATGGCCTTTTCCTTTAGACCACGGGAGACAAGCGAGCCGAGAAAACACATCAACCCTATCACCATGACGTATTACTTTTCAAAGACACTGGATAAGCTCTCCATGAAAGAGGCGGAAGAGCGTGTAACGGCAGCCTTAAAGGAAGAAGGCTTCGGAGTTCTTACCGAAATAGACCTGAGTGGCACGCTACGCAAAAAGGTAGGTGCCGAGCTACCGGCCTACAAAATTCTGGGAGCTTGTAATCCGCAATTCGCCTACAAAGCCGTACAGGCCGAAGACAAAATCGGCTTGATGCTGCCCTGCAACCTGATTTTGCAAGAGAAAAGTGAAGGCGTAGTAGAGGTATCAGCTGTGGATCCCGTAGCATCCATGCAAGCCATAGCTAACGATCAGCTGGGAGAGACGGCTTCAGTTGTCAGAGAGAAGTTGCGGAAAGTGATCGAAGCTTTGTAAGCGGAGCTGCTGCATGCAGCAGCTCCGCTCGAAAGCCGATTTAGAAGCTCAGGCGCACACCGAACTGGATTTGCCAGCGGGAAAGCAGGCTAAAGTCGTCGGTGAAGGTGCTTTTTTGAGCGGGGTCAAAGCTGTAGGTGGGGTTACCGCTACCGTCCACAGAGACACCCACGGGCTGGGTGTTGGTCGGGTACCGGCGAACGCCCCAATTGGAATTGATGAGGTTGCCCACGTTCAAGATGTCCATGCTCAGCTGCAGATTCGTGCTTGCCAGTTTGAAGTTTTGCAGGATGCGCATGTCCCAGGTGGAGTACCAGGGGCTGAGGATGGCATACTTCTCGGCATACTCTCCGCGATGGGCACTGAGGTACTCGTCTTGAGCGATGTACTCGGAGAAAGCCCGACGCTGGGCTTCCTGCTCTTCCGGCGAGCCGGAAAAGGTCATTTGGTTGAGTTCGTCCTCCGTAGGAATATAGATCAGATCGTTCAGGCCCGAGCCGTCGCCATTGATATCGCCCGAATAGGTATAGCTAAAGCGGCCACCCTGGGTATATTCCATATACAGCGCTACGGAAGTGGACATTTTCCCTTCGGCATACGAGAAGGTCTTGTAGGCGGATCCTACAATGCGGTGTTTGTTTCCGTAGCGGGAAGGAGCCAGAACGGCTTCGTTTACGTGGTTTAGAGCCGGATTTCTCGCGAAGGCATCGCTGGAAATTTCGGCGGGGATAGAGCTGGCATCTTTGGCATCGAGGTAGCTGTAAGCCAGGCTGGTAAACAAGCCGTTGCTCCAGCGACGTTGCAATTGGACGCTCACATTGAAGGTATAGCCGATGTTGGTGTTGGTAAAGACATAGGCGTCATTGCCATATTGTGCATTGCGATCTGCAGCGGTGTAAATGGGGCGGTTGTCCACGCCTTGCAGTTGGCCACTGGGCGGCTTGATGCCGTAATTGCGCACCATCATGGCGTAGATGTCTTTGGTATAGACCACATCGGTAGAGACAATCCAACCATTCAGATCGGCATCCCAGCCCAGGTTGGAGCGCCATACCTGAGGCCAGCGGAAGTTGGGGTGGGTAATGCAATAGAACCAGAAATTCGGGTTGGCCACCTGATTGCCCAGCCAGACAAAGGGGAAACGCCCTGTAAACAGACCGGTACCTCCGCGCAGGCGCGAGCTGTTGTCGCCTTTGAGGTCATAGTTAAAGCCCAGCCGGGGCGAGAAGAGTGGTTTGCCGGAAGGCAGCTGGGTATGATCAAAGCGAATGACTGTGCCGTCCGGTTCAAAATAATCCACATCGGGATCGTAACAACACTGGCGTTCGATGTTTTCCCGGATTTTTTCTTGCGTATCGAAATAAAGCGGTTTATCGATACGAAGCCCTGCAGTAAGTGTGAGCTTGTCCGAAACATCCCACTCGTCCTGGACATAAAAGGCCCATTGCCCGACATTGGTTTCTGCCAAAGCCCAGCCCTCGCCCAATGCGCCTTCATCACCTCCGTTTTGCTCGTAAACGGATTGGGCATAAGCTACGGCTTGGCCGATATAACCGGAGTTGACCGAATCGACAAAGGCCTGCACGCTTTCAAAACCCGGACCAAAAGTTCCTCCGACAAAACCAAAGGGATCGTAAACCCCCAGGTTGAAGGAATTGTCGAACTCGAATTTTTCGAAAGAAGTTCCTATCGTAAAGGTGTGGCTACCGAAATAGATGTTGAAGTTGTCGGTAAGCTGATAGACGTCTTGATTCAAGCGGTTGTGGATGGAAAAAGGCTCATGCCCCGCCACGATGTAGCGCACGCCGTCTTTGTTGATGTTGATGACGGGGAAGGGATCTGAGAAGGGGCGGCGCGAATCGCGAAAAGCGGTATAACCCACTTGCAGGTTATTGGACATCTTGTTTCCAAAGATGGATTTCACCTCTACGATGCCCGAGTGCAACAAGTTGCGAATGGCATAACCCGAGTTGAAGAACTGCAGGGTAATGGCATCAGGTCCGCGACGACCTATGGCTTCCGGGTGGGCCGGTTTTTCTTTGGTGGCATCCAGGAAGTTGTACGTCGCCGTCAGGGTGTGGTTTTGGTTGATGTTCCAGTCCAGTTTGATGATACCCTTTTGGTTGTCGGTGCGATGTTGGTAATTTTCATAAGGGCCGGTTTCATAACCGAAGCTGTCGCGCAACACCCGGGAGACCAATTCCAGGTCGGAGGCCTCCACGCGAGATACCCGCTCGCCCTCCAAGCCCGGCCTGGCTGCCAGGAAGTTCGAGCCCAAATCAGCCCGACGCTCTATCTCGGCATTGACGAAGAAAAACAGCTTGTCTTTGACGATGGGGCCACCCAGGCTAAAGCCGGCCTGGAGGTGAGTTAAATCCGGAACAAAGATTTTTTCCCCGCTCACTTTGGAGCCGGTGAGGTCTTGATTCCTGTAAAAAGAAAAGACCGTACCTTTAAATTCATTGGTACCCGATTTGGTTACGGCATTGATAGCGGCTCCGGTAAAGCCCGCCTGGGTAACGTCGTAAGGTGCGATGTTGACCTGAATTTGATCGATGGCATCCAAAGAAACCGGTTGGGCAGAAGCCTGGCTACCCGGCGTGGCGGCATCCAGGCCGAAGGGGTTGTTGAAGATGGAGCCATCGAGGGTAAAGTTGTTCATCTTGTCGTTGCGCCCGCCAAAGGAATTTCCGTCGGAAGAGGGCGTCAGTCGATAATAATCGGCAGCAGAGCGGGAAATGGAAGGCAGGTTTTTCAAGACCTCTTCATCGATGTTGGTCGAAGCCCCCGTTCGTTCGTTGTTGAGGATGGGGTCGCTTTGAGCCGTTACGGTAGCGGTCTCCAATTGAACGGCTTCACTGGGCAATTGAAAGTTAAGCTCCAGTTTTTGAGCCAGTTTGAGTGAAATGCCCGTAAAGGTTTGGGTCTTATACCCCACATAGCTGGCCGTGATTTCATAAGGCCCACCGACGCGCAAGTTGGGCAGGTCATAGCCGCCATCATCGCGTGTGGTGGTCCCGTACTGTGAGCCCGAAGGCGTGTGAACAGCTACGACGGTGGCGCCTATCAAAGGTTGGCCGTTTTGGTCGGTAACACGCCCCTTTAGCGATGCCGTAGTAACCTGCGCCTGCAAAGAGGAGAGGAAGAAAAAGGCCGATACCAAAACCAAGAAACGGCTGAGGAATAAGAATTTGGAACGGCCGGTAACGCTCAAATTGGTTTGCGATAAGTACAACGTTTTTCGTCTCATAAAACAAAATTTAAGTTGGTAAAGGAATGTGGGGGGATTTGCCGAAAGGCGATTCATCCGTTCTACCTACAAAGCAGAGATGATATGCAGCCTTACTTCAACTTTGTGTGCAGTTGGGCGCAAAGTTCAGTTTTTTCTTTCACTTTTGAGAAAATGTCGAGCTGTTTCCGCTATGCTTTCTCTTATAGGAGTATAGCGAAAACCCTTTACCGTTAAAGAACGGCTGTTGTCGTACAACCAGGTGCTCATGGCCGTATTAGCTGTCTCGCGGGTAAGGAAAGGCTCTCTAAAGAGCAGCTTAGCCCGCAAGCCTTCCAGGCGCCAGGCCAATTCTTTCAAAAAGGGCGTTACCAAACGAGAAGGCGGGCTTACGCCCAAAGCATCGGCAATGAGGTCAAAAAATTTTTTGTACGTCAGGTTTTCAGCACTGAGGATAAAGCGTTCTCCACGCCTGCCCCCTTCGTAGATGAGTCGCATAAAACGCGCCACATCGCGCACATCCACAAAGCCGGTAGTCCCGGGCGGGTAAAAAGACATGCCCCTTTTCACGCGGGAAAAAAAGCGCATGGTACCCTCCTCCGGTCTGCCGGCTCCAACGATAACAGCCGGATTGACCACAGCTACTTGCAAGCCCTCTTCCTGCCCACGCCAGACTTCCAGCTCTGCCAGATACTTGCTGTGTGCATAATTGGTGTTGTACGGAGCCTCATCCCATGCTGTGTCTTCAGTGATGGGTCGCCCCTGCTCACTTCTGCCCAGCGCTGCCGTAGAACTCACGTGGATAAAGTCTTTCACCCCCGCAGCCAGCGCTGCATTCACGACCTTAGCCGTACCCTTTACATTTACCTCGTACAAGCGCTTTTTGTCTTTGGGCAAAAAGGACACCAAAGCCGCCACATGAAACACTGCTTCTACACCTTGCATGGCTTCCGCCAAAAAATCGATGTCGGCGATATCGCCTTCATACCAATGTACCTTCCCCGCCACCCCATTCAACAAATCCATCTTGCTATTGGGGCGGCGCAGGGCACGCACATCTGCATAATCGGCTGCCAAAAGCTCCTTTAACAGGTAAGACCCTAAAAAGCCGGTTGCACCGGTAAGCAAAACAGTTTGAGCGGGCATAAATGAGTGGTTTTGATGCCCGGCAAAATAAAGCATTTTTGCTGAACAAAAACACAAAGTCGTACCTTTGGGCATCGGACAGAACATTCAAAACCGGAACAATCCATTCAGTTTATGAAAAAATGCCTTTTGGTCTCCTGCCTGGCTCTACTCTTTCTCTCCGCCTGCAGCCTCCATCGCCAAGCACAAAATCTCGATTTCCCCGAACCCGTGGACACCCATACGCGCCCCATAGCCTACCAGGAAAAGAAGGTTTACCGCACGCCAAACGGTATAGAAGCCGACAACCTCTTTGACGGAGCCCGACTCAACGACTTTTACTACGACGACAGCAGCGGCAGCTTTCAAGCACTCATTTTGCCGGAGAACACCCCCATCAACCAAAGCCCCTGGTATGCCTTTCGCCTCAGAGCAAGCCGAGACACCTCCATTTATTTGCAATTGCGCTATCGAGAAACCAAACACCGCTATTGGCCTAAGGTCAGCTACAACGGTGAGTTTTGGCAAGCTCTTGACTCCAGTCGCTTCAGTTGGGGCGAGGACAGCACTTATGTTACCCTACAGCTATCGCTAGACACCAACTACCTTTGGTTGGCCGGGCAAGCCATACAAAACAGCAGCCACGTAGCAGCATGGTGCAGCCGCATGAATATCCACCCGGCTGTGCGTTGGGAAACTTTTGGCGAAAGCCTACAAGGACGGCCGCTCTACGTCTTGCACATCAATCAGGGCTCTAAGCCCAAACACAAGCCTCTCATTTTAATTTTCTCTCGGCAACATCCTCCCGAAGTATCCGGCTATGTGGTCATGAAACACT
>JALSKB010000110.1 GCA_026989035.1 Saprospiraceae bacterium
TCTTATTTGCCGAAAGGCAGCTATGGTAGCTGACCTTCTATGCTGTGCTGAAATGCTTAGGTGTCATGCTGCGGGCAGGGATCTTTTCCCATTTTGCGAATTTGCGGGTTTTTCCTTCTTATCTCCTTATATTGGGACATAGAAAGGGGGATTGTATATTGTTTGCAATCCCCCTCTTTAGTTAAGGTTGCCGGTTTTTAGCCTTTTGCCGAAGCCTTTAGCTTATTCACGTGTCGCATCAATTTGCTTTTGAGGTTGGCAGCCTTATTTTTGTGCCAGGTATTTCGGCCTGTGAGGCGATCAATCATGCTCAGTACCTTGGGCAAAAATTTTTCTGCATCGGCGGGATCAGTGATGCTGCGCAGCTTTTTGATAGCTGTACGCGTGGTCTTTTTGTAGTAGTGGTT
Source organism: Saprospiraceae bacterium (assembly GCA_026989035.1). Taxonomy (GTDB): domain Bacteria; phylum Bacteroidota; class Bacteroidia; order Chitinophagales; family Saprospiraceae; genus WGBN01. Next base: position 408 of record JALSKB010000110.1, read on the forward strand.
TGCTACGCGCTTCTTTTGATCCTGGCGTATTCTCTTTTTTGCTGACTTGTGATGTGCCATGTCGTGGTCTCTTTTTTAGAAAATGCACGCAAAGATAGGGCTTTTCTGGTTTTCAAAAACTTTTTTTCAAGCTTTTTTTCGCTGGAGAAGGCTGTAGATATGTTCGGTTTGGTTTGCAGCGGCAGTGCAAAGCGGGCATCCTGATATTTTTTGATGGGGATGGCTGTAATTTTGGTCTTTGCTGGCTAATTCTTGCTTTGGGTTTGGGCGCAAAAAAGCTATCTTTGCGCGAACGAACGTTCGTGTACTTGTGTTGAGGGGCTTGGGAGGCAGTTATTGTTTTTTAGGGTTGCCTATCAGGCAGTGGGGAGTTGACTGTTTTTACCCATTCCATTTGGTTTGGGAGGGAAAGTAATGAGTGAATTATATGGAGCATCAGTTTTATTCTTTGCTGTTGAGGGAAATCAGGCAGGAGACGCCGGATTGCGTTTCATTGGAGTTTGAGGTGCCGGTTTCTCTTTGCGATGTTTTTGCTTATCGGGCGGGTCAATATTTGACTTTGCGCGCGGAGATAGATGGAGAGGAGGTGCGTCGTTCCTATTCTCTTTGTTCGGCTCCCTATGAGGGGCGTTGGCGGGTTGCGGTCAAGGAGGTTCCGGGAGGCAGGTTTTCCACCTTTGTAAATCGTCGTTTGCCGAAAGGCTTTGCATCGGGGGAGGTGAGGTTAGACGTAATGCCTCCTCAAGGAGATTTTGTCTTTGATGTGGATGAGCAGAGCGAGGGTTTTTACGTTTTTTTTGCTGCAGGCAGCGGAATAACTCCTGTTATAGCCATGTTGAAAGAGGGTTTGTACCGCGAGTCAAAGAGTCGTTTTGTTCTCTTTTACGGGAATCGAACGAGTGAGCACATCATCTTTCGAGAAGAGCTGGCGGGGTTAAAGAATTGCTATTCCGATCGTTTTTCATTGTACTATGTGATGAGTGCTGAACATCCTGGTAGTGAATTGTTTTACGGGAGGATTAACAAAGAGAAGTGTCGTGTCTTTTTTAGCACTTTGATTAATCCTGAGGAGGTTGACGACTTTTATCTTTGCGGGCCTTTGGGAATGATTGAAGAGGTGGAAGCTGTTTTGGAAGAATTTTCCGTGCCTTCCGGCAAATGGCATAAGGAATTGTTTACGGTAGAGGGGGCTGCTGCATCAGCGAAGCAGTCGTCAACGGTGGAGCAAAGGGCTGTTGCTCGTGCTCTTATAGAGGTTATTATTGACGATGAGATTTTTCGCTTTGAATGGGATGGCACTGAAGACAACATTGTAGATGCGGGATTGGCCAATCAAATTGATATGCCGTATTCTTGTAAGGGTGGTGTGTGTAGTACTTGTAAGGCGAAAGTATTAGAGGGGGAAGTTCACATGCGTATGAATTATGCTTTGGAGGAAGATCAGGTTGAGGGCGGGTATGTATTGAGTTGCCAGTGTGTTCCTCTTAGTGAGAAGGTCGTTTTGAGTTTTGATGATTGATGGATTTATGTTGACAAAAGAGAAAATATACATTGAAGCGGCCCGTTTGTTTCAGGAAAAAGGCTATGCAGCGGCCTCTATGCGTGATTTGGCAGACCGCTTGGAATTGCGTCCTTCGAGCTTGTACAGCCATATTCGCAGTAAGGAAAATTTGCTGGAAAAAATTTGTTTTGAAAATGCGGAGCGTTATGGAGCATTGATGCAGGAATGCTTGGCTCTGGAGTTGACGGCAGCGGCTAAAGTGGAATACTTGTTGCGTCAACACATTCGCATAGCCTTGAAACATCCCACATCTATAACGGTTTTTAATGATGAATGGAGGCATTTACCTCCTGTTTCATTGAAGAGGTTCATTGGGATGCGTAAAGTTTATGAAGAAAATTTTTGTACCCTGTTGAGTCAGGCTATGCAAGAGGGGCATTTTAGATCTTTTGATCCACTGTTGGTGCTTAACACCTTGTTAAGTTCTTTGCTTTGGTTGCATAGGTTGGACGCTCGGGCTACTCTTCCCAAAGAAGATGCAGTGATTGACTTGTTGCTCTATGGATTGAGGAGTACTTAAGACGAAACGGTTTGGGGTGTTTCAGCGCCCTAAGCTTCTTCTGTTTCGCTCGTTTGCGGATTTGAGATATCCAAAACCATTTTGGTTTGGGTATAAAGGAAATAAAAGGCTTATGTTCCTTCAGCGTTTGAAGCTCATTCAGTTTAAGAATTATCTGCAAAAGGAGTTCGCTTTTGGCAGAGGCTTCAATTGCTTGAGTGGCTCTAATGGAATGGGGAAAACCAATGTGCTGGAGGCTATTTGTTATTTATGCTTGACCAAAAGTTGCCGAGGCTTACAAGACAGGCAACTGGTTTTGCACGGCAAAGACTTTTTTCGTTTGGAGGGGGATTTTGGCAAGGAGGATTTTTCAGTAAAGGCGGAAGAAAAACTGGAAGTCGTGGCCAAGGTGATTCCGGGTAAACGAAAGGAAATTTCTTTGAACGGAGTTCCTTACACGCGCCTGGCGGATCACGTAGGTTGCATTCCTCTTGTGTTCATAGCGCCTGAGGATCATCTTTTGGTGATGGAGGGCGGAGAGGTAAGGCGTAGGTTCCTGGATCTCAGTCTCTCGCAGATAGACCACACTTACCTTTACGAGTTGATGAAGTACAACAAGTTGGTCAAACAGCGGAATTATGCTTTAAAGCAATTTGCAGAGCAAAAGCGCTTTGATGCAACACTCATTCAGGGGTATAATAGCCAGATTGCCCCTTTAGGCGATTTAATTTTTCATAAGAGGAGAGAATTTGTGGAGGAGTTTTTGCCCCACTTCTTATACTATCATAGCCTGATTACAGGAGGAAAAGAAGAAGTCTCTTGTGTTTATCGCTCTTCTTTGGAGCAAGCCGGCATGGCGGAGCTGTTGCGAGAGCAACTCGATAGGGATCGCCTTTTACAGCGAACGAGTATGGGCGTTCATCGCGATGATTTGTTGTTTTCTCTTTCGAGGAAGCCTTTGAGAAAATTTGGTTCTCAAGGACAGATTAAATCTTTTGTTTTAGCTTTGAAGTTGGCGCAATATCGCTTGTTGTTTGAGAAAAAAAAGGTGAAGCCCCTGTTGCTTTTGGATGATTTGTTTGATAAGCTGGATGCTTCTCGGGTTTTGAACCTTTTGCAACTGCTTTCAAAAGAACCTTTTGGCCAAATTTTCATTACGCATACGGAAAGTGAAGCTTTACGTATTTTGTTTGCTGAAAGTGGGATAGAATCCCCTGTGCACTATTGCATTGAACCCGGGAGTGTGCAAAAATTGTGATGTGCATATACGCCTATAGCCTATGAAGAAGCAAAGTGAAAAAAAGCTTGGTGACGTTATCCGCACTTGGTTGAACGAGCGCAGGCGTTTGCGCAATGAAGTGTTGCAGCGACGCATTCAGCGTCTGTGGGTGGAATTGATGGGGGAATCTATAAATCGCTATACGGATTCTGTGCTCTTTGTTCGAGGGAAATTGTACATCAGCATCTCTTCTGCCGTTTTGCGGCAGGAACTGAGTATGGGCAGGGAAAAAATTAAGAACCTCTTGAATGAGGCCTTGAAAGAACCCCTGATAGATGAAGTCATTTGTCGTTAGGAGTGCGTTATACCCATGGCGAAGTGGTTTGGGAGGCCCAAACTCCCTACCTTTCGCTCGTTTGCGAGTTGTAAATAGCCCAAACCGAAACGGTTTGGGTATAACTTGATTGTGAAGTAAAAAAATTAATATGCCTCAAAACATTTGCGTTTCTTCAGAAATAGGAGCTTTGCGCAGGCTTATCATTCACGCTCCGGATGAGGGCATTATGCGGATTTCTCCCAGGCGGGCAGAAGAGTTGCTTTTTGATGACATTGTCTATTTGCCTTTGATGCAACAAGAGTACACCATTTACCGAAAGGTGTTGGAAGCTTTTGTTGGAGAAGACAACGTCTTGGATACCGTGGATTTGCTGGAGACAGCCTTGATATCCGATGATGAGCATAGAGAATGGGTGATTGACAAAATTATAGATTACGAGGAATTGCCGAAAAACAGTGGGGATGCCTTTCGGCAAATGCCTGCCGACGAATTGGCTCGGGTATTGGTTTCGGGTTATTGCCCCAAAGAAGATCGTTACTTCTTTGACCCCATCCCCAACTTCATTTTTACTCGGGATATTGCCGTAACCATCAACGATCACGTTCTGATTGCGAAAGCAGCTAAAGAAGCTCGTGCCCGAGAAAATTTTCTAACGCGGTTTATTTTTTGGTCTAATCCGCTCTTTCAAAAAATTAAGGAAGACGGAAAATTGATTAACCTCAATGATGTAGATCGCTTTCCGCCTTCTCGTAAAGGTGAACGCGTTTCTATGGAAGGCGGCGACCTGATGATCATCAATGAGGATTATTTGTTGGTTGGATGTAGTGAAAGAACTACGGCCCATGCCATTGAATTAGTCAAAAAAATGCTGTTTGATAGAAAGGTGGTGAAGAATATTGTGCGTATCAATATTCCTGTCAATCGTTCTTTCATGCATATCGATACCCTCTTTACTCAGATTCACTCCAACCACATCATAGGGTATAAACCAATTGTGATGGATGGTTTAGGCTCTAATGTAGAGATTTATCGCAGTAATGGTACCTTGAGATACTACCCTAGCATACGGGATTTTTTTCTCAATGAAATCAATCCCCACATGCAGTTTATTCCTGTTGGCGGCGGGGAGAGCCCTTATCAAGAGCGGGAGCAATGGACCGATGCGGGCAATTTGCTGGCTGTTAAGCCGGGGGTAGCTTTGGCTTATGATCGCAATCCTGTGACGGAAGCTGCTTTGTTGAAATTTGGTTATCAAATTTTGGAGGCAGTTGATTTTCTCAAACAACTCGAATCGGGCAAGCTTAGTCCACAAGAACTGGAGAATACTATCATCACCTTGCCTTCTTCCGAACTCTCCCGAGGAAGAGGAGGAACACATTGCATGAGTTGTCCGATTGAACGCAGGTGAACCAAGTACACTCATGGCGAAGTGGTTTGGGATGCACCAGTCTCCCAAACTCTCTATCTTTGGCCCGTTTGCGAGTCGTAAATGTCCCAAACCATTTCGGTCTGGGATATACCCGGAGCGAAGTGATTTGAGAGGCGTCAGCCTCCCAAACTCCCTATCTTTACGCTCGCTTGCGAGTCGTAAATGTCCCAAACCATTTCGGTCTGGGTATAGATTAGGTAGAAAAAGGAGTGCTATGTATCAATTTGACTTTAAGAAGCGCGTGCGTTATAGCGAGACCGATAAGATGGGATACTTGTACTACGGGCAATACCCCAAATACTATGAGATCGGTCGTGTGGAAATGTTGCGCTCTTTGGGCATGAGCTATAGAGAAATGGAGGATGAGTTGGGTGTGATGATGCCGGTAGCTTCTCTGGAGATTCGTTATTTGAGGCCTGCTTATTACGATGAACTGATTACTATCCGTACTAAATTGCTCAAGTTACCCGATAAACGCATTCGCTTTTATGTAGAATTGTACAATGAGGAAGGCCTTTTGATCAATTCCGGAAAGGTCAGTTTGGCTTTTGTCGAACTCGCCACGGGAAAAACCGTACAGGCTCCTCCAAAATTGCTGGAAGTGTTGCAACCCCATTTTGAGGACACTGAAGATCATGGGCATGAAAGCACCGTTTAATTGGCAACAATGGGTTGAAGCTTTTTGGGCTTTACCTCCCGTCAGAGCAGGCGTTCATTGGCTACAAACCCATTCTCTGCCGGGTTTTGCCGGGGTGCCTATTTACGACATCTTAGTCTTTATCCGAAATGAATTGAAGAGGCAGGCCTTGATTATGCGGGCCAATGCCATGGCTTTTAGTTTTTTTCTCTCTCTGTTTCCGTCCATTATAACTTTATTCGCTCTTGTGCCCTATGTGCGCACTTATGTGTTGAGCTTTATTCCGGGTGGTGAAAATTATATGGAAGTATTGACCCGGGAAATTCATCTCGTCATGCCCGGATCTGCAGGTGAAATGTTGGTCGAAACCATTCAAGATCTGACTACCAGGCCGCGGGCGGGGCTTTTTTCTTTGGGCTTTTTTTTGACGCTGTATTTTGCCTCCAATGGGATGCGCACCCTTTTGCGCAGCTTTGAAAAATCCTATGATGTTACCTACATTCGGCGTCCTGTATGGCAGAAAGAGCTGATTGCTCTTGGATTGACTTTTCTGATGGGTTTATTGTTGATAGCTTCTATTGTTCTGGCTATTTTGGGGCATACCCTAGTGGTTTGGTTAGCGCAATATGTCAAACTCGACAGTTTTTCTACTATGGCTTTGCAATTGCTTCGTTATATTACTGTCGTCTTGTTTTTCTATGGTGGAATAGCACTTATTTACCGCTATGGCCCGTCTGTGCGTCAGCGCTTTTCTTTCTTTTCCCCGGGAGCTACCTTGGCCACCTTGCTTTCTTTACTTAGCTCTCTGGCCTTCTCCTTCTATGTGGATCAATTTAACACCTACAACAAGCTTTATGGCTCCATAGGTACCATCATTGTCGTCATGCTTTGGATTCAGATTAACTCTTTTGTTCTGCTTATCGGCTATGAGCTCAATGCGAGCATAGCCGTGAATAGAGATCTCAAAGCGTTGAGGGAGGAAGAAGAATAGCCGGCAGCTTTACACTTCCCGTGTTTCAGTCGTTCGTCTTCTTTGGCTGGCCGGGCTATTTGGCTTTGGAGAAGCTTCTATTCAGAAAGCAAATAACAGATGTTTTTTAAGTCCTCTACCAGCGATTTGGCTGATACCGTAGCCTCACTGATAGCATCGGGTGTTTTGCCGTATTGAAGTTGACAAGCGCTTTTGCCTTCCATTTGTCGAAGCCAGGGTTTGGATGCTATCTGATAGCCGTAATCGGATTCCATTTCCAGAATGCTTATGCGCAAGATGTGGTAATCCGGATCAAAAACTATGGCATAGGTGAAATTTTAATAATTTTTGTTTTTTCTTTGTTTGCCTTCAAAGCAGCTGCCGAGGTGGCAGGCTGCAGTTTGGCGAATGAGCAACCAACCCAGCAAACTATCTGCCTCTGTGAGCCGATAAAGTCGGTCGGGCGTACCGTTTAAATCCGAAGGCGCATTTGCTTTTTTCCCTGATTTGTCTCGAAAAGCCTGATGGCTTATCTGAATCCATTGGATTTGCCTGTCGGGCCAGAGTTTGTGCAAAAGGCGTTGAAGGCGCTTTTCGTGAGGCCAGCTGAAAAGGATGAGGCTGGATAAAAACAGAAGATATCCTTTCTTGTTCATGGTAAAATGGATTATCGGTTAAAACCAAATACCGACGCCGGCATTGAGCATTTGAGACCAGTGAGCATCGGCATCAGATCTGCTCAATCTGTAATCCAGCTTCAGGGCTGTGCCTGCGTTAAACTTCCAAGCCGTACCGAAAAACCAGGCTTGCCGCCTATAGGCGGGATTAGGCTGGGCCTTGCCGTCCATTTGACTGTTGGTGTCGTAAAATTCATATCGGATGAAAGGCACCCAAGCTCTTCTCGTAGAAGCCTCCCGAAACAACTCCAAGGCTGCTTCCAGGTAGTAGCCCTGCATGGCAGAGCCTAAGGCTTTGCCCGTGAAGGCATTATATGCCTCCGTGCCTTTTAGCTGTACTTGAATGAATTGAGCTTGAAATTTCCAAGGCTCCTTTCGATAGCGGAGAGCTGTGCCTCCCATGAGAATAAAAACCGTAGAGCTGTCGGCCCGGCTTACAGCTGTCTGGTCGCTCTTGTCCAGATGATCAAACAGATCGGATTGCGTCTTTCCGGCATATACTGAGGCACTCCACTCTAAGCCGGGTAAGCCGTACCAACTGATTTTCCCACTGACGTTGGGCGTGTGCACTATGGATTCAATGCCCTTTTGACGCCCTTTGCGGAGCCCGTCTTTCCCGCGCAGCAAACCTTGGCCTTCGCGATAAGAACGAAAACCGTTTAGTACGTAGATTTGATAACTCAGCGAGGCCCCCGGAAAGCGTCCTGTAAAGCCCGCTCCCATGTCACGCCAGGTGGAAGGAACGATGTAGGTGTCTACCAAAGGACGTTCACACCCTGATAGGTGGGTGGTTCGTGAAATTCGTTGATGATGCCCATGGGAATCAAGATCAGACCGGTTTTGAGCCGAAGGGCTTCGGAAAATTTCCAGGAAAGCCAGCCTTGTTCAATGAAAATTTCCGATGCGTGCTCAACCTCTATCTCGGACATGAATTGCAGACGAGCGTTGTAGCGATAACTCAAGGTGGTAACTAAGCGGTGGATGTCCATCTTCCCCGCATTAGCCCGCTTCTTGCTGATGGGCTGGTTGTAATCCAGTTGAGCATAAGCGCCAATAGATAAACCAGAGGACGGAAAAGGGGAAATGCTTTGAAAACTGCTGTCTGTCGGGAGTTGAGCCTTTGCACTAAACCAACTTGCTGTATAGCAGGAAAAAGAGGATCTGCCAGTGCTTTTTCATTAGGGGTATTTGTTTTATGTCACTGGCGCAAAGATATTGTTTTTATTTAGCCTAAATAAATATATACTCATGGCGAAGTGATTTGGGAGGCGTCAGCCTCCCAAACTCCCTATCTTTCGCTGGTTTGTGAGTTGTAAATGTCCCAAACCATTTCGGTTTGGGTATAGAGAAAAAAAATGGGCTGTACCTCGGTGCAAGCCGTGTTTGCTTTTCCTTTCTTGGCGGAATCTCACTTTTATCGGGGGTTTGCAAGCGGGGCAGAGGCCTCTGAGGAGTGCGGGGAGGGACTTAACGGGGGATTAATCGAATCTGATGGCTTGTACGGGGCTGATACGCGTAATGAGATAGGAGGGGATAATAAGGAAGAGCAGGGTTACAATCAGGCTGAGGAGATTGATACCCAGCAGAGCACTGAGGTGAAATTCTATGGGAGCTGTGGCGAGGTAATAACTTTCTTCGGAGAGCTTGACAAATCCAAATTTTTGCTGTAGCCAGCCAAGTCCCACGCCGATGAGGTTTCCCCAAAAAAGGCCTTTTGTAATAATGTGCGCTGCATAGTAGAGAAACACCTTGCGGATGCTCCAGTCGGTGCTTCCCATGGCTTTGAGGATGCCAATCATGCGCGTGCGTTCGAGAATGAGGATGAGCAAAGCGGTAATCATGTTGATGATACCCACGGTGAGCATTAGGCTGAGGATGACGACTTCGTTGATGTCTTGTAAGCTAAGCCATTCAAAAATTTGCGGAAATTTTTCCTGTATGGTTTCGGCGTACAAATCGGGGGGTAGCCATTTTCTGTAGATGAAATCAGCGATGGCCTCCAATTGACTTAGGTCGTTGACGAAGATTTCAAAGCCACCTACCTGATCGGGAGCCCAGCCTTGGAGTTGTTGGATTTTTCGAATATCGACTAAGGCAAATTGCTTGTCGTATTCTTCCAAACCGGTTTTAAAAATGCCTTTGACGCGGAATGCTCGGCGCAGCTGTTTGCCCTTTTGTACAAAGTGCACGATCAATTTGTCTCCCGTTTTTAATCCCAGACGCTGAGCTGTTTGGCGAGAGATGAGGATGTCCGGAGAAGCTGCCGAATCGGGCAAGGTGAGGCGCTGGCCTTCCTTGAGGTATTGTTGCATGAAAGCCCAGTCAAAATCTCTGCCAACACCTTTGAGTACGATGCCTTCCAGCTCGTTTTTGGTTTTGATGATGCCGGGTTTTAGGGCGAATACCTGAATGTGGCGAATGAGATTTTCCTCAGAGGTTTTCCATTTGCCGAAAGGCAAAAGAGAACCCGGGTACTCTGGCGAGGAGGGCAAATCTTTCTTCTTTAAATTTTGCAGTTTGGGGTAAAAATCCTGTTTTGTGCTTATGGGTACCTGTTCCAACATGGTGCCGTTGATGTCGTTGGAGGTGATGTGAATGTGCCCCCAGAAGCCGAATATTTTTTCGCTGATTTGATGTTTGAATCCGGTGATTAGAGCTGTAGCGAGAATCATGACTGCCGTGCAAAGAGCAATGGCAATTACGGCCAGGCGTATGATAACGCGAGAAAAGGATTGCTGGCCCGAAGCGGCTACGCGACTTGCGATGAAATATTCGACTTTCACAGCGACAAAGAAAAGCAAAAGAAGGCAAAGACGGACAATGGTATCGGTCTTTTTGCTTTCATCGAATCAAGGTGATGTCGCCGCTAAAGGTTTCTGTGGCGCCATCTATGAAAGTGATTTGAGCCGCATAGACATAAACGCCTACCGGAGCCGGCCGACTGCGCCAATAACCGTCCCAAGCCGCTAAGGGCGTTCCGGGTTGGAAATTGCGTGCTTCAAAAATTAAACCTCCGAAACGGTCGTAGATGCGCAGATAATCGATTTGCAAGACATCGGATCCTCCAAAAATTTGCAGTCGGTCGTTCAGGCCGTCGCCGTTGGGTGAGAAGGCGTTGGGGATGTAAACGTGCCGGCTTTTGTCCACTTCAATGAAAATCACGTCTTCGGCAGTACAGAGGGTGCTGGTGTCGGTAACAATTAAGGCCAGCTGGCCGGAGTTGAGGGCTTGTAAGGATATTTCGCTGCAGTCGGGATTGTTGCAATTGTAGGGTAAACCGGTTTGCCAGTTGTAAAGTAGCTCGTCCAGGTTGGTTTGAGCTGTGATAGTGAGCTCTTCGCCCAAACTGATTTTCCTGTCGCCTCCAAGCTCGAGAGTGGGTAAGATTGGTGCGTTGACTTGTAGGTTGTAACTTTCGGTGCAGCCTTGTGCATCCTGCACCTGTAGTTCGTAAAGGCCTTGCGGCAAATGCGTAAATTGCGTTTGATCGCTGAAGGCTTGCCCGTTGATGCTGAAGAGATAGGGCTCTGTACCTCCTTCTACATAGAGCAAAGAGATGGAGCCGCTTTCCAAGCCATCGGGGCAGTTGACATCCTGCGTTTCCCACTCAGCCTGGATGGGTTGAGGTTGTGTGATTTCTATCTGATCTTCTGCCGTACAGCCGGTTTCGTTTTCCACGGTGACGGCGTAGATTCCGGTACCCAGTCCTTCGAGTAGGGCGGTGTTTCCCACAGGTACGGACCAAGTGTATTGCAAGCTGCTGCCCGGGCCGCTGACGAGGGCTTGCAACACGGCATCTTCCTCGCCATAGCAGCTTATCGGTTGGAGGAGATTGAGGTTTACGCTCAGGGCTTCATCGGGGGCATCGAGGAAAAAAGAAGCCGTAGCCGGGCAGCCATTGGCATTGGTGACGGTAACGCTGTAGTTGCCTTCCGGCAAATTTTCAACCTGAGTTGTTTGAGCTGTATTGTTCCAAAGCACGGTTTGAGGGTCTCCTTCAGAGGTAGTTACCAAGAGGCTGCCATCACTGCCTTCGAAACAATTGATGGGCTGGATCAGAATGATTTGTGCACTGAATTCCGGTGGGTCGTTCAGGTCAAAAGAGGCCGTAGCCAGGCAACCTTTGCTGTCGGTGAGAGAAAGAGCATAGTGGTCTGCACAAAGCTCTGTGAGCTGGCTCCCTCCCGATGCGCCGTTCCAATTAAAGCTATAAGGGGGAGTACCTCCCTGTGGCATGACGGAGATGATGCCGCTGCATTCCTGGTAACACAGAGGGTCGGAAATCTCCAGTACTTGGATTTCCAATAGAGGTGGTTCAAGAACGCTGACCAGGAAAGTGGTGTCGTTCCAGCCGTCGGAGACTTGTATTTGGTAGTCGCCTGCCAGCAAATCGGACAGCTGCTGCACTTGCCCGTCGTTATCGATGTTTCCACTGCCTGTATTACCACCCTGCACAAAAGTCCAGTTAAAAGTATAAGGAGCTATACCCCCCGATACGGAGAAGGTGATCTGCCCGTCGGTATTGCCGTAGCAACTCGCACTGTCGGTGGTGATTTGCGGTAGGATTTGGGCGTGATAGGGCATGAAAAAGCAGGTGTCGTCAGAACAGCCGATATCGTCTTCTGCGATCAGGCAGATGGTTTCTCCTCCTGTGAGGTCGTTGGCTAGAGTGCCTGTTTCACCATTGCTCCAGCTGAAGGTGAAATTGCCCGTTCCACCGGTAGCTGTGGCTGAAGCCTGTCCGTTGCCCAGGTTCAGGCCGTCGGCGATTTGCAACAATTCATAGCTGACGTGTACGGGCTCCAATACAGTGAGGTTGGTCTCGATGATGCTGTCGCAGCCGGAGGCCAAGGTGAGGGTGTCGAAGTAGGTGCCTGTGCTGTCATAGGTGCTGAAGCCCGCCTCAAAAGTTTCATCTGCACAGATGGTGATGTCTTGCTGAAAATAGCTGCTTTCGTCGCCCAGATCGGTGATGGAGATGGTAAAACGCCCGTCCACATCACCGTCGCCATCAACTAAGACCCAATAGGTGAAGTTTTCATTCAGGCAGTGCAGTTCCAGACTTTCGTCTTTGCCGTCATTGGGGTCATAGGCCGAATTTTCGTAGATGAAGATACCGTTGCAGTTGTTGGTGGTGGACCAATACACGGAGATTTGAGAGCCGATTTCGTCCAGGCCTGAGGGAGGGGGACTGTCGCTGGTTGTTTGGATGAGAACGTGGCCTGAGGGTGGGGGGGTAAAGGTGAACCAGACAGTTTTTTGAGGCCAGAAATTGGCGATGTAGGGGTCGTTGATGCTGGTGGCGCAGTAATTGGAACGCCAGTCGGAAGTGCCTACACTGCCGCCTTCCGGTACAGGGCCGAGATTCTCTGCGTCACAGGCCTCGTCGGGGGCTTCCTGCACATAGGTACTTTGTAAACCCAGGCCGAAGTATCCTTCGCGTTCATCGGGGCTGAGGTCGGTGCCGTCCACGAGGATGTAGTAGGTGGTGTTGGGTTGTAGGCAATGCACGATGAGACTTTCATTCCAATCGGTGTCGTCATAGGATTCGGCCAGGAGTTGCATGGGTTCGCTGCAGTCACCCGTGGGTTCGTAAATGGCTATTTGGAGGTTGATGCCGTCTCCCATGTTTTGGGGGTCGCTCAGGGTAGTGAGTTCGACGTAGTTGAGAGGTTCGGCTCCGGTGGTGAAGGTGAACCAAACACCAAAATTATTGCTCCAATAAGCGCCGTTGAGGCCCGGGTCGGGTTCGTTGATGGCTGTGGCGCAGAAGTTGTGAAAAACATTGGTCGATGGGTCGCCCAGGCTTTGGTCGTTTTCCAGCATCCCCAAATCGACGGCTTGGCAAATGTCGTCGTTCAACGGATTGAGGAAGGTGCCGGTGATGTTGATGTCGAACTGAACTTCTCCGGAAGAGGAGAGGCCTGGTGGTAGGCTGAGGGTATAGCTGCCACTGCCGGACAGTGGCAGCGGAAAATCCTGGCAAATGACTTCTTCGCAATCGGGGGTTACCTGGCAGGGCAAGATGCCGTCGTTTTCGAAAGCTCGAAAGCAGATGTTGATGGTGGCGGGTAAGTCTTGAATACAGGTGTATCCTCCTTGTTGATATTGCAGGTTGGGTAAGGCTGTAAAACAGGGCCCGCTTTGGGGATAGTCCACCCAATTTCCACCTTCGATAGATACGCTCCACATGGGGTCGGGTGAGCTAAAGAGGTCAGTACATGTGGTTTCGGCTGTTCCGCCGGTGATGGTTACTTCCAGGGAGAGTTGCCCCCATAGCACTGTGCTAAAGCAGCAGAAAAAGGCCAGGGATAAGATTTTTTGCAGAGGATGGGTATTCTTTTTGATGCTCATTGTGCGATGGTTAGGCGGCAGCTCCATGATATATTCTTCAGGCCTTAGGAATAGGGACGGTCTGATTTGCACCCGTCGGAGAAGAAATTGTTTTGGGCAAGATGTTTTTTTATCTGCCTCGCCATTGGGGCTTTAGCACAAACTTTAAAGAGATAACGCACAAGATATACGTTTTGCGGCTGGTTTTTAGTATGGTGCGGACTCAAAAGCAAAAGAGCCGGTATGCAGCTTAGCATGCCGGCTCTGATGCGAGACTGTAAAACCCTATCAGGTTTTTCCTCAGAGAAAAAAGGGCGCTTAGAGGGTAAAGCGGAAGCCTGCTTGGAGCATAGAGATGCCCCATCCGGCTTCGGCGAAGAAGCTCAATTGTTTGTTGGCATAGAAAGAGGCCCCCACAAAGGCCGTAACCAGGATTTTGTTGTCTGTTTGGCCATAGGGATAGGGCTTGGTGGCGGAAGGTTGGTCGTTTTTGGGCAAATCCATGCTTGAACCATCGAGATTGAGTTGGCGGATGGTAGAACTGTACAGGGCCAGCATGCTGCCGCCATAAACGTCCATGCGTTTAAAACGGGTGGTGTGCAGAGCTGCTTTGAGACCCAGCACAGAAGTGTTGTTGCGGTAGCGCACTTGTGTTTCGTCGGCCAGCGTTTCTATGCCGGAGGTAGCTATGGTATAAGCGCCATACACATTTAAAGACAGCATTCCTTTGAAGCGATAACCGGCGGAAATAGCTACCGGCCAGAGTTCCTGATTGGCCTGATCTTTCAAGTAGGTGGGTAGGAGACCTGCAGCAGCAGAGAGGGTAAATCCCGCACGTTCTTGCTGAGCAAAAAGAGGCAGGCTGAACAAAAAAACGAGGGCAAAAAGCAAAGTTCTCATGGGAGTTTTTTTGGTGTGAAAAGGGGTATTCATCAGTTTTTGGAGTTTCGTTTTTTTCAAGGCCGCAAAGATACGTTTTACTTCTTTTTCAGAACGAAAAAAACCAAATAAAATTTTGTCGCTCTTAAAAAACAAAAACGCTCAAAAAATAAAATTTTGTATTTTTTAATTAAACATTATTTTATTTGGAATTAATCCTTTGTGCTTGATGGCTTTAAAGGAGGTGCTCTAAAAACGGCAGAAGATTTTTTTGCCTTCCGGCAAAATTGATGATTTATTTTGAGGCTTTGTTGTCTATGCGTGTCTGAACGAGCCAAAACGAGTTCTTTTTTACTCTTTTGACACTACAATGCAAGTAGGCCCCTAAAGAAACAGAGGAAAAGTGTTAAACTTTGTCGGCTGGATGGCAGGATTGCTCGGAGCGCTTGGTTCTACTTGTAAAAAAGAGCTTTTGTATTTCTATTCAGCGAGAATGACAAACTTGTTCTTTTTGCCCTTTTCAATCAAGAGGTAACGCTGGTGGAGGAGGTGTTGATTGGTGATGGGTTCTTGGTGGGAAGAAAATTTTTGTTTGTTGATGGAGAGTGCTTGGAGATTTCGCCTGACTTCACTTTTGGAAGAGAGGATACCTGTTTGGGTGAGGAGTTCATCGAGAGGTATGCCGGTATGCAAGGATTCGGTAGGGATTTTGTATTGTGGTATTTCTCGAGCGACTTGTTGGAGGATGTCTTCGGGCATTTGGAGTAATTCCTCTCGTTGGAGGCGGTGATTGAAGAGCAAGGCCGATACTTTTTGCACGGCTTCGTAGGCCTGCTTTCCGTGGATGCGGGTGGTGAGCTCTTCTGCCAGGATGGCTTTTAAAGTTCGGGGGTTGTTGGCATGCTCTTTTTCGAGTTCTTCTATTTCCCGACGATCTTTGAGGGAGAAATAGCGCAGGTATTTGGGCAGGTCGCGGTCATCGGCATTGATCCAGAATTGGTAGAATTGGTAGGGGCTGGTGCGTTGAGGGTCCAGCCAGATGTTGCCGCTTTCTGATTTTCCAAACTTTTTTCCGTCGGCTTTGGTCAGTAAGGGAGCGGTGAGGGCGTAGGCTTCACCGCCAATTTTTTTGCGAATGAACTCGGTTCCGGTGGTGATGTTGCCCCATTGATCGGAGCCGCCCATTTGGATGGTAACTCCGTGCTCCTGGTAAAGCTTGAGGAAATCATAGCCCTGTAAGAGCTGATAGCTGAATTCGGTAAAGGAAAGTCCCGTTTTCAAGCGCGTTTGCACGCTTTCTTTGCTCATCATGTAATTGACGGTGAGGGTTTTTCCCACGTCGCGCAGGAAGTCCAAGACGTTCATTTCCCGATAAAAATCCAGGTTATTGACGAGCAGAGCTCTGTTGTCGCCTTCTTCGAAGTTCAGCAATTTTTTCATTTGAACTTCCTGAAAGCGGGTATTGCGGTCGAGTTCTTCATAGCTTTTGAGCTGGCGTTCCGCATCTTTGCCGGAAGGGTCGCCAATGCGGCCTGTAGCACCTCCCATGAGTACCACGGGTTGGTGTCCTGCCCGTTGAAACAGTGTCAATAGCATGATAGGCACGTAGTTGCCTATGGTGAGGGAGGGGGCTGTAGGGTCGAAACCTATATAGGCTTTGCGCTTTCCACCGGCAAGGTGTTCCTTTAAGTTGGGAGTCATGTCTTGCAGCATGCCTCGCCATTGCAGCTCTTCCAGGAATGTATTCATGGGCGCAAAGATAAAAAAAACGGGAAAGGCTCAATTCCACTATATGGATTTGTTCGGTGGAATGAGCAATTATCTCTATTTTTGAACGTTGCTGTTTTGCACTGCATCAATACCTGTTCTTATGAGAGACTACAGCTTACTTTTTTTTGCCTTTTTACTGCTTTTTACCACCCGGAGTTTTGTCGAGTTTTCAAAAGAGCAATCTCTTGCTATCTATTTGAAGAACCCTTCTTTTGAGGATCAGCCGCAAGATGCGACCACACCTACGGATTGGCATCCTTGTAATCCCGGCACGACTCCGGATATTTTGCCCGGTTTTTGGGGCGTGGAAACGGAGCCATCGGAAGGAGAGACTTATGTAGGGCTTATTACGCGTTCGGATGGTAGCAGGGAAGCCATTGGCCAGCGTCTTTCCCGTCCGCTTAAAGCCAAATCCTGCTATCGCCTCGTACTGGATTTGGCCCATTCCTATACTTATGCAGGCTATAACAAACCCATCAAATTGCGCGTTTGGGGTGGCTCGAATTTTTGTGAGAAAAGGGAACTGCTGTGGGAGACGGAGTTCATAGAAAATGAAGATTGGAAAACATTTACCCTCAATTTGTTGCCAAAAAAAGAAGTCAAATACCTCATCTTGGAAGCCTTCTATCGCGAGGAGAATGCCACCCGCCAGGGCAATGTTCTCATAGACAACATCAGGCCTATTCAAATTTGTCCTCGGGCTTGAGTGTCTTTTTTTTCTTTCCTACGTCTAAAAAGCGGTGGAAGGGAGGACGTAAAGGTCATGCGAGTGCGGGGGGCACTCCGGGAACCTTTCCCTCCCTACCTTCCACCCATCTGTTTTGATGAAAGAATTGGGTGTTCTCATAGTGTGTGGGCTGTCCCGTTATCGAAAGATACGGGGCAGTTTTTTTTAGCCCCTTGGGGTTGGTCTAAACCAAAAAAATTGTTTCTTTGCGTCTGCAAAAGTTTGTGGAAGCCTATGACGAGCTGCCCCATTTGAAAATAGACCAACTTACCTTATGCTGAGTAGAAGAAGTGTCCGTATCAAAGTTATGCAAATGCTCTATGCTTTGCGGATGAATGAGGACATGAACTTGCCCTTTGCTTTGAAAAGATACGAAAACAGCATTGAAAAGTCTTTTGAGTTGTTGATTTTTACCATGTGGCAGTGGCTTAAAGTAGCTGCTTATGCCGAAGAAGAAGACCGCTTTCGCAAAAACAAATTGAGGCCTTCCGCTGAAGACCTGGCATTTCGACCCATTCTCTGGGA
>JALSKB010000111.1 GCA_026989035.1 Saprospiraceae bacterium
TACGCTGAGCAGAGGATGTGGTCCATCCCAAAAAGAAAAAGACGGAAAAAAAGAGTAGAGTTCTTTTGATCATAGCAAGAATTTTTCTAAAAAAAACAAGTTAATCCCGTAAAGAGAAATCAGCCTTGGCGTCTTGTCTAAGACGTTTGGCATTCATTTAACGGACAGATAGACAACAACAGTGTACCTTTAACATTTAAAAACGAGACACCTCTTTGTAGGGTATGGGATTTTTTGTTGCCTTTCGGCAAATTTTTCACAAAAACAAAACCACAAAAATTCATGAGCAACTATTTGGATACCACCCGCAAGGTTTATCAAGAAGCCGCCCTGAAGCCAGACGTAGGCCTGTGCTGCACCACCAGCCCCATTTGGCAATTGCCCGAGCTGAACATTCCGCCCAAAATGTTGGAGATGAATTACGGCTGCGGAAGTACCGTACACCCTCGAGATTTGGCACATCATCCACGGGTTTTATACGTAGGAGTCGGAGGAGGCATGGAGCTCTTGCAATTCGCCTGGTTTACCCGCAAACCGAACAGCGTAATCGGTATTGACCCGGTTGTGGAAATGCTGGAAGTATGCGAAAAGAATTTGGCGGAAGCCGAAAAAACCAATGCCTGGTTCTCTGCCGATTTTGTCAGTTTGCGCAAGGGAGACGCCTTGCAATTGCCGGTCGAAGACAAATCCGTAGATGTAGCAGCTCAAAATTGTTTGTTCAACATTTTCGAGCTGGAGGATTTAAAAACGGCTTTATCCGAAATATATCGCGTTTTGCGACCACACGGTCGCTTGGTACTCTCCGACCCCATTTGCGAAAGCGAGATACCCGAACACCTCCGCAAAGACGAAAAACTCCGGGCCCTCTGCCTCAGTGGCGCTTTGCCCCTATCCGATTATCTGAAGATGATTACCGATATCGGGTTTGGCACGATAGAGGTTCGCGCACGTCGCCCTTATCGGGTTTTAGCTGCTCCGCATTACGACGTCTCTGCACCCATATTTATTGAAAGTGTGGAAATTTGCGCCATCAAAGACCCCATGCCCAAAGACGGACCTTGTATCTTTACGGGCAAAACAGCTATCTACTACGGTACGGAAACCCATTTTGATGACGGTAAAGGACACGTTTTGCTTCCCAACCAGCCCCTGGCTATTTGCGACAAAACAGCCACAGCACTGGAAAAACTGGGGCGCAAAGACCTCTACATCACGCCTTCGACTTGGTTTTACGACGGAGGAGGCTGTTGCTAAAGACTCGTCTCAATCCGATTTGTGGCACCTACACATAAACGAATGGACTTGGGCCTTCCGAACTATTTTGACAGGCCCAAGCCCTTTTCGGTTTGAGGCATAAGAAAACGCAAAGGTACTCGGAGGTTTGGACAAAAGCACCAAACCGGCTCAGGGCTTAGGGTCAAAAACATAAGCTCCAACTATTGCGTTACATAACCACATAAAAAATTGCAGTATGATGAAAGCAGGAAAAATTACGCTGAACATAGGCCTTTCTGTTCTTACCGCAGTGGCTTTGTTTGCTTTTCTGAAGCCTCGCTTTAGCCAGGAAGACAAAGAAGCTATTTTGGCCAGAACCATTGTGGGCGGCTTGGAACAGTTGCACTATGCTCCCAAGGATATAGATGATCAGTTTTCCGAATCCCTATATACCTTTTACCTGCAAAGACTGGACGGGGCCAAACGCTGGCTGACTCAAAAAGACATCAAGCAACTGGAACCTTACATCTATCAAATAGACGATCAACTCTTAGCCGGAAACTTCGAGTTCTTTAACAAATCTATCGAACTACTGAAAAGCGGATTAAAAAAAACGCAAACGTATTATCGGGAAATCCTGGCTAAACCTTTTGATTTCACCATTACCGAAACCTATGAGCTGGAAGGCGACAAAAGAGATTTTGCGCCAAACGATGAAGCCCTACGCGATCAATGGCGCCGGGCCATGAAATACGAAACTCTCATACGCCTGTCCGATAAACTCGAACAACAAAAAGAGGGAAAAGACTCCACCTTGCTGGATAAAACATTTGAAGAACTGGAAGCCCGGGCACGGGAGGATGTGCTCAAACTCTACGACGATTGGTACACTCGCCTGGAAAGGCGCAAACGCTCCGATTACATCGAAATTTACCTCAATGCCGTCGCCAATCTGTTCGACCCGCATACCGCCTATTTTGAACCCATAGAAAAGGAAAATTTCAACATCTCCATGTCGGGCCGGCTTGAAGGCATAGGTGCACGCCTACAAACAGACGGGGATTACACCAAAGTCGTCAGCATCGTCGTAGGAGGGCCTGCCTGGAAACAGGGCGAGCTGGAAGAAAACGACCTCATTCTCAAAGTCGCCCAAGGAGATGAAGAACCGGTGGACGTACGCGCTATGAGCATAGACGATGTGGTTCAGCTCATTAGAGGAAAAAAAGGCACGGAAGTACGCCTGACCGTCAAAAAAGTAGATGGCACCATCAAAACCATATCCATCATACGCGATGTCGTAATTTTTGAAGAGGGCTTTGCCAAATCACTCATCCTTACCTCACCTCAAGGTTTAAAAACAGGTTACATCTTATTGCCCCGCTTTTACGCCGACTTTCAACACGCCAATGGCCGATCTTGTGCCAAGGATGTAGCCGAGGAAATTCGGAAACTCAAAGCCGATGGCGTTGATGCCATTGTACTCGATTTGCGGAACAATGGCGGAGGCTCTCTGCGCGATGCCGTAGATATGTCGGGCCTTTTTATAGAAAAAGGGCCCATCGTGCAAATTAAAGCCCGCAATAAAGATGCCACGCAACTCCCCGATACAGACCCCGAGGTACTATGGGATGGTCCCCTGGTCGTCATGGTCAATGAATTTAGTGCTTCGGCCTCGGAAATTTTGGCCGCTGCCATGCAAGATTACGACCGAGCCATCATCGTAGGCAGTAAGCGCACCTTTGGAAAAGGTACCGTACAACGATTCTTCAACTTAGACAGGGCTGTCAGTGGGCACGATGAAGTAAAGCCTTTGGGAGAAATCAAAGTAAGTATTCAAAAGTTCTACCGAATTAACGGTGGTTCTACCCAATTGCGCGGAGTAAACTCAGACATCATACTGCCGGACCAATACGCTTTCCTGGAATTGGGTGAACCCAGTTACGAGTACGCCATGGAATGGACCAAAATCGCTCCCGTCCCCTATAAGGCCCAAAACACCTGGAAAGCCGGCAAGGTTTTACCCCAGGTCAAAGCCCGCAGCCTTGAGCGCATAGAAAGCGATTCTTCCTTTCAGGCCATTGTGGACTACGCAGCTAAACTCAAAATCCGAAACGATCTCTCCTTGATCAAGCTCAAATTGGAAGATTACCAAAAAGACCAAGAAGAATGGGAAGCCGAATCCAAAGCTTTTGACAAACTGTTTGACAAAACTGTAGTTACTCAAATACAAAACCCTTCTGCAGATGCAGAAGAAATTAAAAAGGACGAGGCGAAAAAAGAACGCAACCAACGCTGGTTAAAATCCGTCCGAAAAGACCTTTACCTAGCCGAAGTGCTGCACATCCTGGACGATGCCGTGAAAATCAGGCAATAGACCACAAGGCTTCTTGACAAAGTAGCGATACGATAAAAAGTTAAGCGCTTGAGCGGTTCTACTGCTCAAGCGCTTTTTATACAAAGCTCATACCTCCATAACTCCCATCGCAAGCCTTTTCCCTATCTTTGCCCCACTTATGAAAATTGCTCTGGCACAACTCAATTACCGCATTGGCGCTTTTGATGAAAATTTGCAAAAAATGCTGAGCGCCGTGGAAAAAGCACGGGCCCTGGGAGCCGATATCGTTTGCTTTGCAGAACTGGCAGTCTGTGGATACCCGCCCAGAGATTTCCTAGAATTTGAAGACTTTATCCGACGCTGTGAAGAAAGTGTTCGGCATTTGGCGCAAGCCGCACGAGATATAGCCATCGTTGTAGGTGCGCCCTCTCGCAATCCGGTACCGGAAGGCAAAGACCTCTACAATTCGGCTTACTTTCTAGCCGACGAAAAAATACAGCACGTCCAACACAAAACCCTACTACCGACCTACGATGTCTTCGACGAATACCGCTATTTTGAACCGGCAACAAAACACCAGGTCGTCGAGTATAAAGGACAACGCATTGCCCTAACCATTTGCGAAGACATCTGGAATATTGGCAATGAAAACCCCCTTTACACTATTTGCCCCTTAGACGAAATGCAAGCTCAAAAACCCGATTTCGTCATCAACATCTCGGCTTCCCCCTTCAGCTATCAACAAAGCGACGAGCGATTACACATTCTCCGCAGCAATGCCCGCAGGTACCAAATCCCCTTCTTTTACGTCAATCACATAGGCGCGCAAACCGAATTGATTTTTGATGGCGGGTCCCTTTTTGTAAATCCGAATGGCAGGGTCGCCTGCGAAATGCCCTTCTTTGAAGAAAACTTATCGGTTTTTGAATGGCCCCATCCTGCTGCAAAAGACGCAGTAAAAGACAAGCTGCAAGAACGCAACAAACTCGAGCTCATTAAACAAGCCTTGATTCTTGGCATACGGGATTATTTTCGCAAACTGGGCTTCCAAAAGGCCATACTCGGCCTTTCCGGAGGGCTTGACTCTGCACTTACGGCATACTTGGCTTGTGAAGCACTGGGCCACGATAAGGTACTCGGCTTACTCATGCCTTCCGAATTTTCTTCCGAACACTCTATAACAGACGCCCTCCAATTAGCTAAAAACCTTGGGATACAAACCCAACAAATAGAAATAAACAGTATTTTTTCTACCTTTCGGCAAATGTTAAAGCCTTGGTTCTCCGATTTAAAATTTGATGTAACTGAAGAAAACCTACAGGCTCGCATCCGAGGCATTTTACTCATGGCCTTCTCCAACAAGTTTGGATACATCTTACTCAACACTACCAACAAAAGTGAAATGGCTGTAGGCTACGGCACACTCTATGGCGATTTGGCAGGGGGCTTGTCGGTTATCGGAGACGTATATAAAACAGAGGTTTTTGAATTAGCTAAACACATCAACGCTGAAAAAGAAATCATCCCACAACACATCATAGACAAACCCCCTTCTGCAGAATTGCGGCCCGACCAAAAAGACACGGATAGCCTGCCACCCTATGCACTGCTCGATGCCATCTTATATCGCTACATAGAAAAGAGGCAGGGCGCTGCCCAAATTGTCAAAGACGGCTTTGAACCGCAACTTGTAAACAAAGTATTGCGCATGGTCAATCTCAACGAGTTCAAACGCCATCAAACAGCTCCGGTATTGCGGGTCTCCCCCAAAGCTTTTGGTATGGGTCGGCGAATGCCCATCGTTGCAGCCTATAACCTCTTTCAGCAAACAGCTCCTGAAAAAGGATAAATATTCCGCCCATGAGCAAACGCAACAAACTCCAAAAGTTTGCAGAAATGCTGACGTTTCCCAACGTCTATGAAAACTTCCATGCAAAAAAACCAAGCCTGACTCACTTGGGCGAAGAAGAAGTAAACAGAAAGGGCCAATGGAATAAACTGCACTTCCGGACAGAAAAACCCATCACCCTGGAATTGGCATGCGGAAGAGGAGAGTACACCTTGGAACTGGCTCGGCGCTATCCCAATCGCCACTTCATTGGCGTGGACATCAAAGGCGCTCGCCTTTGGAAAGGCGCCAGAACCGCTTTGGATGAAGACCTCCACCATGTCGCTTTCCTCAGAACTCGCATAGAATACCTCCATCACTTCTTTGCTCCGGCAGAAATAGATGAAATCTGGATTACTTTCCCCGACCCTTTCCCTCGAAAAAGCAAGGCCAACAGAAGGCTTAGCTCCGATTTCTTTCTAGACATTTATCGAAAAATTCTTCGCCCGAAAGGACTTATCCACCTCAAAACAGATGATCCCGGCCTCTATGAATTTTCTTTGGAAACCTGGCAAAATGCTTCTGACATCCATATGCTCTACGCAGACAGCGATATCTACAAAAAGGACTTGCCTTTTCCAGAGCTGAACATCCAAACCTATTACGAAAAAATGCATCTGGCCGAAGGCCGAAAAATCAAATATCTACGTGCCCAGTGGATACCGCAAACCTCAAAACAGAAAACATGAAAAGAGCATTAGAAGAATTAAAAACAGAAGTTGTTCAGACGACACAAGAGGTCGCCATTTTTATCCGAAGTGCTTATGGAAAAATTAAAGAAAAAGAAATTTTTGAAAAAGGGCACAACCTCTTAGTCTCCCGTATCGACAGAGAAGCAGAAGCACTTTTATTGGAAAGGCTTGCCAAGCTGGTTTCAAACCCCTCTTTCTTAGCAGAAGAAAGTGAAGTTTCACAAGTAAAAACAGCTACGCGATGGATCGTTGACCCTTTAGACGGCACCACCAACTTCCTCCACCAAATACCTTGTTTTGCCATCAGCATAGCCCTAGAACACAAAGATGAAATCGTACTGGGTGTAGTACATGAAATTAATCGAGATGAAACTTTTTCAGCTTGGAAAGGAGGAGGCGCATACTTAAACGATCAACCCATTCAAGTCAGAGAGGTTAAATCGCTAAACCAGACCCTTATTGCAACGGGTTTCCCCTATCACGATTACGAGCGCATAGAAGCTTATTGCAACATGCTCAAAGAGCTCATGAAAAGAACGAGGGGAATACGCCGCTTGGGTTCTGCCGCTACGGATTTAGCCTATACCGCAGCAGGTCGATTTGATGCCTTCTTTGAATACAGCTTAAGCCCTTGGGATGTAGCGGCAGGAAGCCTTATTGCCCAAGAAGCCGGAGCGCTTGTCTGTGATTTTTCCGGTGGCAACAATTACCTCTTTGGAGAAGAAATTGTAGCAGCCTCTCCCGGCATTGCAAAAGTGTTTATGCAGCTCATTCGGAAAAATTTTGGATAAAGCCCCTGTGTTCATCCGTCAAAAGGCGGCTTTCATCTAAGTTCTTTGAAAAGGGTTGAGCCGTTTAGCTATTTTTGCTTACCTACCAATAGAGCTTTCTCATGCAACAATTGCTCGAAGACATACGCATAGCCTGGCGATCCATACGCAGCAATACCCTTCGATCTATCCTCACTTTGTTGATTATCTCTTTTGGCATCATGGCTTTGGTCGGCATACTCACAGCTATGGATACTGCCATTTATTCTTTGAGTGATAACCTCTCCAGTTTGGGAGCCAATACGTTTTCCATTCGTCCCAAGTGGCAAAATTTGCACGGTCGCAGAAGAGGAGTTCAAGTAAAAAGAGGCCAAGCCATCACCTTTGATCAAGCCATACAGTTTCAAAAAAAATACCAAGGCAAAGCTACAATCAGCCTAACATTTCCCTGCTCCAACAACGCCATCATCGGCTACAAACAGAAAAAAACCAACCCCAACGTACCCATCACCGCCATAGATCAATACTACCTGGTTGTAGGTGACAGAAAACTGGAATTCGGAAGAAATTTCACCTCGCAGGAAGTGCAGGAGGGTGCCTTCAAAGCACTTATAGGCAAAGATCTCCTAACTCAGCTTTTTGAGGGGAAAGCACAAAAGGCCTTAGGTCAAAACATCTCCATAGGCAATCAAAAATACAAAGTCATCGGCATATTGGAGAGCCGAGGTTCAAGCATGAATAGAAATGAAGATTTGCAAGTCTTTATTCCCCTGCTAACCGGCAAACGCTTTTACGGCTCCACAAAGGCCAATTATAACATACTCGGAAAAGTAAAAAGCCCGGAAAACATGGAGGAAGCCATAGCTGAGGCAACCGGGCTATTTAGAAAAATCAGAAAACTCAAAGCAACTCAAGAAAACGACTTTGAAATCCGAAAAAGCGACAGTTTATTGGCTACCATCAAAGAAGATACCGTAAAATTCCGCCTATCGGCCATAGCCATTGGCTTAATTACGCTTTTAGGAGCAGCTATAGGATTGATGAACATCATGCTGGTTTCCGTAACAGAACGAACTCGCGAAATCGGTATCCGGAAAGCCTTGGGTGCCAGCAAAAAAGCCATTCGCATTCAATTTCTGACCGAAGCCGTCTTACTCTGCCAAATGGGAGGCCTATTGGGAATTGTTCTGGGAATCCTCATAGGGTGGGCTGTAGCTGCTTTACTCCATGGCGTATTCCTCATCCCTTGGGGCTGGATTTTGCTGGCCGTAACGCTGGCTTTTATCGTGGGGATTTTATCCGGGCTCTACCCGGCTTTAAAAGCATCTCGCCTGGACCCCATCGAAGCGCTTCGCTATGAATGATCAGGCAATTCTTTACCAGTCAATCTCTAACCAAGGTACCTACCTGCTCGCCCTGAACGATTTTCATCAAATTGGATTTATCGGAAACGTCGAAGACTATGATGGGAATGTTATTCTCCTTACAGAGCGTAAAGGCTGTCATATCCATGACGTTAAGCCCTAAGCTAATGACCTTGCCAAAACTCAAATGATCGAACTTTTTGGCATCCGGGTCTTTTTCCGGATCAGCCGAGTAAATGCCGTCAACTCGCGTTCCCTTTAAAATGACATCGGCATTGATTTCACTGGCTCTCAAAGCAGCTGCGCTATCCGTAGTAAAATAAGGACTGCCCGTTCCTGCGGAAAAGATAACTACCCGCCCTTTTTCCAAGTGGCGAATGGCTCTTCTCCGGATATAAGGTTCGGCAATCTGTTTCATTTCAATAGCCGATATCAAACGGGTGTAAACGCCAACTTGTTCCAAAGCACTCTGCAAGGCCATGCCGTTGATCACCGTAGCCAACATCCCCATGTAATCGCCCTGCACGCGCTCGATGCCGGAATGTGCGGCTTGCAAACCGCGAAAGATGTTGCCACCACCTATCACCACGGCCACTTCCACCCCGAGTTGCACAACACTTTTTATCTGCTCGGCATAATGCTTCAGCATATCCGGAGCAATTCCAAACCCCTTGTCTCCCATCAAGCTCTCTCCACTCAACTTGAGAAGTATGCGCTTAAATTTTACCTGACTCATGAGGAAGCGACATCTTGGCTATGGCAAAAAAAAGAGCGAATGCTCAGGCATTCGCTCTTCCCTTTTAACCCAGTTCAACGTGTTTAAAGTCGGTTACAGTCAATTCGGGATGTAAGCTTTTCAGGTAAGCACCAACCGTTTGCTTTCCCTCACCCCGTACAAACTCTTGGTTCAAAAGGGTATTTTCTTTGAGAAACTTATTCAATTTGCCGCGAGCAATTTTCTCCAGAATGGCCTCCGGCTTACCTTCCTGACGGGCTTGCTCCATGCCAATTTCCAGTTCTCTATCCAAAACGGCCTGATCAACACTGCTTTCATCAATAGCAATAGGCCGCATAGCAGCTACTTGCATGGCCACGCCGCGCCCGGGTTCAAAATAGTTTTCATCGGCTAAGCTCAGTCCCACCAAAACGGCCGCCTTATTACCCATGTGAATGTAAGGCGTAACCATGGGAGCCTCCAAGCGTTGATAATCTGTCAATTCCACTTTTTCACCTATAACCCCAACTTGCTCCGTTATTTTTTCTGCCACACTCAAACCATCCTCAAAGGGCAAGGCCAGGAGTTCTTCCAAACTTGCAGGGAATTTTTCCAGAGCCAAATTGGCCAGGCGATCTGCCAAAGCGATAAAAGAATCGGTTTTGGCCACAAAATCTGTCTCACAGCTCAATTTGACGACAACACCTCGAGATTTGTCTTCACTCACTTTAGCTAAAACCACACCTTCTTTAGCTTCACGACCGGCCCGTTTTGCAGACAATTTCTGTCCTTTCTTGCGAAGAATAGCAATGGCTTCATCGAAATCACCATTGGCCTCGGCTAAAGCCTTTTTGCAGTCCATCATACCTGCGCCGGTCATTTCACGCAGTTTCTTTACATCAGCAGCGGTTATTGTGCTCATTTGTTTTTTTTCTGTTTGATTAAGTTTTCATTGACTTACTCTGCCGGAGCTCCGGACTCCACTTCTTTCTCTGCCTTGCGCTTTTCGCGTTCATCCAAGCCCTCTTTAATGGCGTTTGCTATGAAACTGACGACTGTTTGAATGGATTTCGTCGCATCGTCATTAGAGGGAATCGGATAATCTACCCGATTGGGATCAGCATTGGTATCGACCATAGCAAGGGTGGTCAAGCCCAATTTATCCGCTTCATTCAAGGCAATGTGTTCATGGACGATATCCACAATAAACAAAGCCGCCGGAAGGCGTGTCATATTGGCAATACCACCCAAAACTTTCTCGAGTTTCGCACGTTCCCTACTCAGTTTAAGACGCTCCTTTTTGGTCATACTCAAAGCAGAGCCTTCCTGCAGCATCTCATCAATGGTTCGCATTTTCTTAATGGAGCGGTGAATGGTGCTGAAATTGGTCAGCATACCACCCAGCCAGCGATCCGTTACGTAGGGCATTCCCACAGAGCGGGCAGCAGAAGACACGATATCGCGGGCTTGCTTTTTGGTTGCAACAAAAAGGATTTTTCTTCCCGATTTAGCCAGGTTTTTGGCCATTTGGCCGGCTTCTTGAAGGCACTCTCGGGTCTTGTTCAAATCAATAATGTGAATACCCTTGCGCTCTACAAAAATGTAGGGAGCCATTTTCGGGTTCCACTTTTTTTTCAGGTGACCGAAATGTACACCGGCCTCCAGGAGTTCTTTATAGCTTGGAACTTGCATAGCTATGCTTAGTTGTTAGGTTAGTCAAACAAAATTCAGGCACATCAACGCTTGGAGAACTGGAAGCTCTTACGGGCTTTCGGCTTGCCGTATTTCTTGCGCTCTACCACACGAGCATCCCGTGTCAAAAACTTGTGCGACTTCAAGGTGGAACGATATTCCTCATTCACCTGGGTCAAAGCCCGAGCAATGGCCAAGCGAACCGCTTCTGCCTGCCCTTTAAAGCCTCCGCCCTTAACATTGACCTTGATGTCAAACAGCTTGTTGTCCAGCTCCAAGACGGTAAAGGGCGCCAAAATGTTCTGACGCACATGGGCCTGGTTAAAATACTCCTGGTAGGGGCGGCCGTTAATTAAGATGTTGCCCTCTCCTTTGTCCATGTACAAACGAGCAACAGCAGCCTTTCTCCTTCCAATTACGTGGATCCTATCCATAGTTGTCTTTATGTTTCAAAAGGTTAGATCAAAAGTTAAACGCCTCGGGCTTTTGAGCTTGATGCGGATGCTCTTCACCGACATAGACAAACAACTTCTTAAACATTTGGCGCCCCAGTCGATTCTTGGGCAACATGCCCCGCACGGCATTTTCAATGATAGCTTCCGGCTTTTTGGCCAACAATTCGCGGGGAGTCGTTTTGCGCTGCCCTCCGGGGTAGCCCGTATAGCGCAAATACTCTTTCTTGTCAGTCTTTTGCCCCGTAAAGCGCACCTTATCGGCATTGATGACGATGACAAAATCTCCGCAATCCACATGGGGTGTATAGGATGGCTTGTGCTTACCCCGCAACACATGAGCTATGCGAGAGCACAAACGCCCGACAACCTCCCCTTCTGCATCAATGATGTACCACTTTCGCTGTACTTCCTCCTTCTTAATTGACCGTGTTTTAAAACTCAAAGTATCCACTACGCTGGTGTTTAATGCCCGTTTAAACGGACTGGTTTAGACTTGATGTGTTTGCCATGAAAGCCCGCCTAATTCTTCTCATAACCCTACTCAATCCATCCAGGCTCAACAGGCTCGTCAAATGCCGCGCAAAGGTAAGGCTATTTTGCAACACCAAGCAAGTTTTTTCCAACTTTTTTTTCCGGCTTCGTGCGTAACTCCCTGATAATCAAGGAAAAAATCGCTCAAAATGTACAGCACATCATTTGGCGAAAGCCCAAAAACCTCCTCCAAATCTTCCTTTCAACGCCTTTCGTAGCACTCAAAAGAGTAATCGTACTCGTTTCGCTCATCGGCTCGATGCCTTTCGGCAAAAGTCAAACGCCATGCAGACCAATCCAAGGGAGGGAAAAAAACATCTCCCTGCACTTCTGCATGCACCCGAGTATAGTAAAGCCTGTCCCAAAAGGGCTGACTTTGGCGATAGATTTCACCACCACCGATGATAAAAGTTTCCGTTTCTCCTTGTTGATGGGCGTAATGCAAAGCGGCTTCCACACGCTCAAAGAGCAGACAACCCGCAGAAACGGGATATTCTTTGTTCCTGCTGATGACACAATTAACGCGTTGAGGCAAAGGGCGCCCGATGGCTTCATAGCTTTTACGCCCCATCACGATGTGATGCCAGGATGTGCGTCGCTTAAAGTACTTTAAATCGGCCGGTAAACGCCAGGGAATTTCGCTTCCCCTGCCTATAACTCCGTTTTCTGCAACAGCGACAATGGCACTAACTCGCATCGCTTAAGGTAGTTTAGTGTTGAGCACGTATTGTTCCATGTACTTCCGTTCGGGGGCAATGTCTCCTTTCAGGTATTTTTCTATCAACAAACCGGCGATGGCTGCAGCAAAACCGGAATGCCCCCCATTTTCCACATAAACGGAAAGGGCTATGCGAGGTTTTTCCACCGGGGCAAAAGCCATAAAGGTGGCATGATCCGGGCCATGAGGATTTTGTACGGTTCCCGTTTTACCGGCAATGGAAACATCAGGTAGAAAAGCTCTTCTACCCGTGCCTGCTGCTACCACGTCTCTCATACCTTGAATCACATAGGGAAACCAACGGCTATCGACCCCGGTTTGATGCGCTATACCTGCTTGCACGGGTACGCGTTTTCCATCCTTTTCCAAGGCTTTCGCCAAATGAGGTGTGTAGTAAGAACCACGGTTGGCTATGATAGCCGCCAAATTAGCCATCTGCAAACTGGTCAACAAATTTTCTCCCTGCCCGATGCCCAAAGAAATAATCGTAGGAGAACGCCACCCCCCTTTTTCTTTGGGATAGAGTTTGTCGTAATAAGCCGAAACGGGAATATTTCCACCTTGCTCTCCCGGAAGATCTATGCCCAGCGGATGACCCAAGCCAAAGCGACTCAGGTAATAACTGAAAGTATCCAAACCGCGTTGGGGGTGGTCAAAACCGTATTTATCAACAATACTCCTAAAAGTTTGAAAAAAATACGCATTGCAGGAGTACTGTATGGCTTTTGCCAAATTGTAAACAGGAGGATGTTGACGACATCCCCAGGTAAATGTATTGTAGGAGTAATACCCTGGACAATAAAAATAAGCTTCGGGATCAACGACGTCCTCCTGTAAAGCTATCAAACCCACTACCGTTTTGAAAACAGAGCCGGGAGGATACTCGGCCATAATAGCTCGATTAAAAAAGGGTTGTTCGGGATCGGAAGCCAAAGCCCGAGCGACTCTCCCCCGTTCGCGATTAATGGTCATGAAGTTGGGATCGTAAGAGGGAGAACTGACCAGGGTCAAAACTTCACCGGTCTGAGGTTCTATGGCCACCACAGCTCCTCGTTTTCCTGCCAGCAACTTCTCTGCATAGGCCTGTAAATCCACATCCAAACTGGTAATGAGATTAAAACCTGCTACCGCCGCAGAATCCAAAGCTCCTCCTTTATAGCGACCAATCAGATTTCCCAGGTTGTCCTTTAGCAAATACTGCACGCCTTTTAGACCACGCAATTCTTGTTCGTAAAAACGCTCCAAACCCGTCGCTCCTATATAATCGCCCACTTCATAGATGTCTTTATTTTTCTCAATGTCCTTTTCATTAACTTCTCGAATATACCCCAAAACATGCGCTCCTACCGGGTAAGGGTGTGCGCGTACGCTACGCCTGCGGGCAAAAAAACCGGGAAAGCGATACAAATGCTCTTGGAAGCGCGCATAATCGCTAGGAGAAACGGTAGATAAAAACACAAAAGGTTTGTGCTTAGAATAGCGCTTGCTGCGCCAATTTTTATTTAGCCTCTTTTTAAATTCTTTCTTATCAATCTTCAACAACTGACAGAACAGCGCCGTATCCATATTGGGGTCAATCAAATTGTACACCGCCCAAATATCATAAACCGGTTTGTTATAAGTGAGCAACTTACCGTTGCGGTCGTACATCAACCCCCTTGACGGATAAAAAACCTGGCGATCCATCACCGTAGCTTCTGCTCGGCGCTGAAAGCTGTTGTCGAGCAATTGCAGGGATATCGCTTGCCACAACAACAACAAGGCCCCTAAAATGAAAAAGGCTTTTAAATAAAAACTCCTGTTTTCCAAAGCGTCCCGCATAGCACCTACATTCTGGGGCTAAAAATCATGCTAAAAATTAAAATGAGACCCAT
Organism: Saprospiraceae bacterium; assembly: GCA_026989035.1. Lineage (GTDB taxonomy): Bacteria > Bacteroidota > Bacteroidia > Chitinophagales > Saprospiraceae > WGBN01. The sequence goes on from JALSKB010000111.1 coordinate 14,250, forward strand.
AGAAGCTCCAAAGCTCCACAAAGTGTGCAGCAAAATATCCTTCCAATAATACAAGGTAAAAAAATCACTGATATTGTAAAACAAAATGTGCAAAAACATCAGAATGCCACTATAACGAATAAACCAACCTAAGCCGTATTGTGCAGCAGTCGGGCTTCCCTGTACCTGATAACCTTCTCGGGGCTCCAACTGAGACAAAACGAAGCTTCTCAAAAAGCCCATACCTGTAAGAGCCGATGCATGTACACCCGGAGAGTGATAAAAAACATCCACCAACAACCCCAACAAAAAACTCAATAAAATAACAACAGGGCCGGGAGTCCTAACAGGCAACCACAATACAAACAAGGGGTAAATAAACCACTGCACATATAACCAGCCCGAACGCAGCTCTATCTCCCGGAACAAAAGCACTTGCATAAGCCAAAATAGCAAAAACCACAACCCGTACTGAAAGACCTCTCTACTCATGATTTACACTTTCTTCCAAAAACCGCTTTTCCTCTGTATTTAGTTTTTCTACCACGTAAACGTGCCGCAAGGAAGCTATATCCGGCCAAATAGAAACTTCCATTTCATAAAAGTCACTGGCCGGTGAAATCCAAAAAGAATCTACTTTACCCAAGGCCATACCGGCAGGGAAAATGTCGGAAAAACCACTGGTTTCTACGGTATCCCCCACAGCTACGCGAGCATGGCGGGGAATGTCTTCCAAATACATTTTCCGAGGATTTCGCAAATCTTTCCACACTAAACTCCCAAAATAACCCCTGTTTTTCAATTGTACGCTTACCCGAGTTTGCTGATGAAGTAAAGACATGACCAAAGCGTAGTGATCACTAACTTTTATAACAATACCGATTGGGCCTTCCGGAACGACAACGCCCAAATCTTCTTTTAAACCGTCTAAACGGCCTTTATCTATAGTCATGTAATTGTTTCGATGCGTAATGGAGTTATTAACTACCAAAGCAGGAATCAGGTGAAAGGAATCTCTCGGTGCTCTAAAAGAATCTACTTGCAGCAATAGATGATTATCATTTGCCGAAAGGTAAGACTCCAACAAACGAGCTTGAACAGCGGCCATACTGTCTAAGCGATTTTGTAGGCTCAACTGTAAACTAACCTCCGTACGCCACTTGTTTAGCTTTCCTTGAATACGCCCTAAAGAATACTTAGCTATTTCGTGTTGTGAGCTGTTAAAACGAACGATAAGAGAAACGCAAACCACTTCCAGAATGAGAAAAAGCGGTACGCTGCCACTGCGCAACATGCTTGAAAAAAAGCGAGCCATAGGACATGCTTTGTGAGTCCTGCCTCATCAAATGCTCTTGCGGTCAATCAAAAAGGAAAATCGATCCACATTTTTCAAGGCAATACCGGTACCCCGCACCACAGCCCGCAGGGGATCTTCTGCCACATGCACATTCAACTTGGTTTTCTGAGCCAGTCGTTTATCCAATCCACGCAAAAGAGCTCCACCGCCGGTGAGGTAAACGCCTCGTTCGTAAATGTCAGAAGAAAGTTCGGGAGGAGTGCTATCCAAAGCTCGCATAACCGCCTCTTCTATTTTCATGATAGATTTATCCAAGGCATGAGCTACTTCCGAATACGAAATCATGACGCGTTTGGGCACTCCCGTCATTAGATCCCTGCCGCTAACGGCAAAATCTTCCGGAGGAGTTTCCAATTTGGGCAGCGCTGATCCCACTTGGATTTTAATCTGCTCTGCCGTTCTTTCCCCGATTTGAACGTTGTGTTCCCTTTTGAGGTGGCTAATGATATCTAAAGAAAATTCATCTCCGGCAGTGCGTATAGATTGATCACAAACGATGCCGGAAAGGGCAATAACGGCAATTTCGGTGGTACCACCACCTATATCAATGATCATATTGCCGGTAGCTTCCTCTACATCCAGCCCTATACCCAACGCTGCTGCCATAGGCTCGTGGATCAGGTAAGTTTCTTTGGAATCTACATGATCGGCCGAATCAAAAACGGCGCGCTTTTCCACTTCGGTAATGCCGGAGGGGATACAAATGACCATCCGAAGGTTGGAAAAAAAGCGTCGTTTAATCCCCACCATGCGAATCAGGCCTTCGATCATACTTTCTGCAGCCTGGAAATCGGCAATGACACCATCGCGAAGCGGACGTATGGTTTTGATGTTTTCATGGGTTTTGCCGTGCATTTGCATGGCTTTGGTACCCACGGCAATAACTTCTCCTGTTCTGCGGTCCATCGCAATGATGGAGGGTTCATCCACAACGACCTTGCCGTCTTCTATGATCAGGGTGTTGGCCGTACCCAAATCTATAGCCAGTTCCTGAGTGAAAAAATTAAATAACTTCATCTGTGCTGTTCCTCTTTTGAGGCCGTTTCACCTCCATCGGTTTGGGTCTGTTAAAAAGCGTGTTTTCCAAGTAAAACGAACCGAATCCGGAAAAAGTCAAACGGGCTCTCTCTTCCTTACACAAAACGTTTCTCACCTCCGATTCGTTTGGTTCCACAAAAGAACGGAATATTTGAATAATAGCCAAAAAAAGAAGAAAAGACCAAAGTTTCACCTCTATCTCCATCAGCTGAACCGGATCAACTGCATGACTAAGCCCTTCACTGTTGGGAGAATCAAATGCCGAATATGGATTCAACGACCAAGCTCCGGACATCCCACTTATAGCTGAAATCCACACACCATAAACCGTTGTGAGAAAAGGCATGCCATAGAAGCCCCCTCACTCCTTTTTGGCTTTTTCTTCCGGAAAGGCAAAAAGCTCGGCAGTAACAGCAGGGTCGTTCAAAATGATGGTATCCGCCGTCATTTGCATAAAAGTAAGGTCATTCAAACGATGCTCAATGGTATGGGGAATGACCACAGCCCCCACCTCTTCATAATCACTGAAGTAAGTTTCCATGCTTTGTTCTCCGGGCTCTTCCAAATCTACAAACGTTTTCATCATAATCGGAACCAAGTATTCCGTATCAAAAAAATAGAAATACTCTTGCCCGTCGGCTTCTTCAAGCCGAACCTCATAAGTCAGTGTACCCCGCACTTCTTGTACGCCCAGGAGTTCTACTTTCGAGCCTTTTTCCTTGTAACGTATAAAGGGGTTTTCAAATTCGTTATACGCCATTTTCATTTGTTGCCGGCTCTTCCTTTGCGGTTTTTCCATCCCCATAAAAGGGTTGAAAAACCAAGCTTGATCTCCATCGGTACAATCTATAAACGACTTTCCCATAGCATCAGCTACAATCTTATTTCGATGGGGAGGCATGTAATAAATCGTAGCGACAAAATTCATCTCACCTTGCTGAATAGATCCGACAAAAGTTATAGACTGTATTTTCAACCAATGATCTTCACCGCCTATATTCTCCAAATAACGGGCAACAATTTCTTCTGCAGTAAGATCCGATTTTTTTTTGTTTTCAACAGCTAAATCTTGTGACAATACATGAAGTTCAGAAAGCATGAAAAAGAACAAAACACTCCATATTCTCATCATACCCATTTGCTTGAGTTAAAGTAAAAAAGGTCTTCTCATTTGCCTTTCGGCAAATATAGCCAAATTGATTTGATTTTAACATATAAAACTATTTTATCATACCAATAATGTTGCTATCTCATTCCACAGAAAGCCCAAGCAAAATATTGTATACCCAAACCGAAATGGTTTGGGTATAAAGTTCCTGAAACAAGTGGTTTTCTTCTTTGCC
>JALSKB010000112.1 GCA_026989035.1 Saprospiraceae bacterium
GCGCTCCAGTTCTCGTTGTTGTTTCAACAAGCGCAGGCGTTCGCGATCGCTTTGTACATCGCCCAAAAGCTCCTCATAAGAAGACATCAGGCGCTGCAATTGTCGCTCCTGCCGGGCCAACTCTTTGAGCTTTTCTTCCAGCTCGGAACGCTCGCGCTGGAGTTCGATGAGGATTTCATCCAAAGCGCGCTCGTTTCTACCCGTGCGCTTGCGCGCATATTTGAGCACAGGCTCAGGAAGGCCGCTTTTGCGTGCGATTTCAAAGGCGTAGGAGCTCCCGGGGCGCCCCACTTTCAACAGATAAGTCGGAGCCAGTTTTTCCTTGTCAAACAGCATACTCCCGTTGACAACCCCCGGGGTGTTAAAAGCAAAGACCTTGAGATTTGAGTAGTGCGTTGTAATGACGGCAAAGACTTTTTTTCGGTGAAACTCCCGCAAGATGGCTTCAGCTATGGCACCTCCTATTTTGGGGTCCGTTCCCGATCCGAACTCATCGATGAGCAACAAGGTACACGCATCGGCTGCTTCGAGGAAGTGTTTCATGTTTTGCAAGCGGGAACTATAAGTGCTCAGATCGTCTTCCAAAGACTGTTGATCACCTATATCAGCAAAAAATTTACAAAAAACACCCATTTCCGAAATCTCATCCACAGGGACCAGCATGCCTGCCTGCAACATCAACTGTAATAGCCCCACGGCCTTCATAGCCACACTCTTTCCTCCCGCATTGGGGCCGCTGAGCACCAGGATGCGGTTTTGCCCAAAAAGCTGCAAATCAAAGGGAACGGTTACCCGACCCTGGGCCTTGTTTTTGAGCAAGAGCAGGGGGTGATAGCCCATTTGAATGCCCAGGCGCGGCTCCTTGGCCAGGCGCGGCATGGAAGCTTTCATTTCCAGAGCTAAATCTGCCTTAGCTTGCAACAAGTCAAAGATCACCAGCAAATCGTTGTAACGGCGAATTTGATCGGTATAAGGTGCCAGGCGACTGCTCAGCTCTTTAAAAATGCGATAAATTTCTCTTTTTTCTTCGGCCTGCAAATCGAAGAGGTCGTTGTTCAAGGGAATGACCTCCTCGGGTTCGATAAAGACCGTCTTTCCCGTAGCCGATTCATCGTGGATAATGCCCTTGATTTTTCGCTTGTACTCAGCCGGCACGCTCAGTACACGACGACCGTTTCGAAAGCTCTCCACGCTTTCACTGAGCCAGCCTTTCTCTCTGTATTTTTCAATGAGCTGTGCAAAGACGCGGTCCAAGGCCCGCTTTCTCGAAAACATGGCTTTTCGGATGCGTTGTAAATCCACAGATGCATCGGAACGCACTTTGCCTTCTTCGTCCAAAACGCCCTCAATGGCTTGGGGCAAGGCTTCTACCCAGGCCACGCCTTCCAGCAAAAAAGCCATAGCAGGGTATTGCGCTCTGCGCTCTTCGGTAAACCAATCGAAAAGCTCTTTGGTCAACTTCAAGTTGCCATAAATGCCCGACAGTTCTTCTATAGACAAGACGTAGCCGCTGATTTCCAGCATACGCAGAGGTTCCGACAAATCGGCATAGTCTTGCAGAACAAAGGCATCTCCCGCTTCTACACTAGTTTTTCTTTCAGCAACCCGTCGCAGCTCATCCTCAATGAGCCTGAAATCCCTTTGTGGCATTAAAGCCAAGGCAGCAGCTTTGCCCTGGACTCCCCGGCAACGCTCCGACAGCAAGGCGAGGACTTTATCAAACTCCAGTTTTTCCGGTAAATCTTCTGGTAAAAACACGATGCTCATTGGCTTTGGTCCTCTAAAAAAGTTCTCACAGCGGCATAAGAAACCACTTTATCTGAGAAGTACGCGAAGGCGGCTTCCTTTTGCCGCTCGGTAGCGCCCAGTTGCAGCAAGATGTTGGTCAAGTGCATGCGCATATGACCGTATTGGATACCGGTTGTTACCAAAGAACGCACGGCAGCGAAATTTTGCGCCAGTCCTACGGCAGCCACTATTTCCATCAGCTCTGTTGCAGAAGGATAACCGAGCATCTCAAGCGAACGCCTGGCCAGTGGATGCAGCTTGGTCAAGCCTCCTACTGTCCCCAAAGCCAGGGGTATTTCCAGACTAAAACGAAAAGTGTTGTTCTCAATTACACAAGAACTGAGGCTGCGATAATGCCCGTCGCGGGCAGCATAGGCATGGCCGCAAGCCTCTACAGCCCGAAAGTCGTTGCCCGTAGCCAAAACCACCGCATCTATGCCGTTAAAAATCCCCTTGTTGTGCGTGACAGCCCGATAAGGATCAATCCGAGCCATGCGCACAGCTGTACAAAATTTTTCAGCCAGCACCTGAGGGGAATCGCCGTTTTTCACAGGACCCAATTCATCTATAGAACAAAACACCTCCGACCTAACCAGACATTCCGGGGTATAGTTAGACAAAATAGCCATAACGACTTGAAAATCCCCTGTTCTGAGCTCGGGTTCTCGTTTGGCGAAAGCCGATAAAGCCTGAGCCATTTCTTCCAACACGGTGTTGATGAAGTTGGCTCCCATGCTATCGCAGGTTTCAAACTGCACGCTGAGCTGGCGGTAATGGCGTTCCTCTTCCGAAAAATCCAACAGCCGCATATCTAACACTCCTCCTCCTCTAGCCCGCATGCTAGCCGTAAGGGGGGCTGTCTTTTCAAGCAAAAAACTCTTCAAGCGCGGAAAAAGTTTGACCCATTTCTGGAAGTCTCCTGCCCACAAAAAATGGATCTGCCCTTCCTTTCGCGTAGAAAGCACTGTTGAATGAAAACCACCACGCGTAAGCCAGTATTTGGCAGCAGCTGAAGCAGCAGCCACCACAGAGCTTTCCTCGATGACCATGGGCACGGCATAGGACCTGCCGTTGATGAGAAAATTGGGTGCCACCCCAAAGGGCAACGGAAAGTTGCTCAGTGTGTTTTCGCTGAGGGAGTCCAAAACTTCCTGCTGCTTTTCATCCTCATGCCAATAACTCCTCAGCTCGTGCAAAACAGCCTCGGGCTCTCGAAAAAAGTTTTCGACGACCCATCTCAATTTCCCCATTTTAGAAAGCTTGGAAAATCCGCTGATGTGCTTTTTACTCTGATCACTCATTTCCTCTCACTTTCAACATAGCTTTCGCCAAATAATATCCTTGCAATTGTTGTTCGATATAAGTTTCCAAAGCTTCATAGCTCACCAAAGCCCTTTGCAAAAAAGCAGAAGCCTGGGCATATACAGCAGGCAAAGGAGAGCGCTCCAAGAGGTAATATCCATCCAAGAAATTTTTGACACCCCCCGAGATGATTAAGCTGTCGCAAGCGGGTTGCAAAGAGGGGTCGGCCAGTAGATCTCTAACCCAATTCAACATTTCTTCTGCCGAATGCCCTACACGGGTCAGCGGCTCAAAGGCCTCTTTTTCTTCTTCACTGCGCAACAATTCCAGCAAAGCAAAATTGGTGCCACCTGCAGCGCCAAATTCTATAGCAGCCAGAGGGAGGCTAAGCAAAGCTCTCAGGCTTTGCGGCCCAAAGCCCTGCCCGACTTCTTTGACGACAAGGGGCAGAGGCAAGTTGCTTAACAGTTCTTCTATCGACTCCAGGGGAGGTCTGCGAAACCTGTCCCCCTCCGGTTGCATCCATTCCTGCAAGGGGTTGACATGGACGATGAGGCCATCTGCCTGCAGGCGTTCGCACAGAGCCGGCAGCTTGTCCACTGCTTTTTGCTCCAGCAATTCCTCCAATTGTGCAATGCCTATGTTGGCAAAAAAAGGCAGTTCGTCGCCGAGAATGGGCCTCAAGTTAAAATCTTCAAAACGTTCATCATTCTCCAACAAAACGCGACAAGAGCCCAGGCCCATACCCAGACCGAACTTTCGGCAGGCTTTCGCCAAATTTCTGTTGATGCGGCCTGCTTGTTCGGTCCCGCCGGTCATACTAGACACCCAGAGCGGAGCACGCATCTGCTTACCTAAAAAGAGGAAAGACTGTTGAAAAGGGGGCTCCTCGGGATGAGCCGCCAAAAGAGGCTCAAAGTAAAAACGCCTGTCTAAAGTTGCTGCAGCCAGCTGTGCCCGTGCTGTCAGCTCGATGTGATCGCGCTTGCGATCCTTGTCTGATGTCGTCTTTTGAGTTGCCATAAAATGCAAAGATAAGAGAGATCTATCCAAACGAAAAGGATTTAAACCCACAAAAAACGACAAGCAGGCTTGCACAGAGCCTTTCAAGAGAAGATACCATGCCAATTTCCTATATCCAAGCAGGAGCAAACAAAATCAAAAAACACTCAACAGCAAACGGCAAAAGGCCGTTATATACTCAAACCCAAACCAAGAAATCCGCAAGATCGAACCCATGAACCTGATTAAGAAATTACTCCCCTCTTTGCTAAGCGCTTTACTGGCCATCATTTTATATCGCTTCTTCTTTGAAGAGCACAGCTTTTTTAACACCAACAGACCCAGTAACAATCCATCTGCCATTTGGGAAAAGAGCAGACGAGAGACCCTGCCTCCGCTTCCCATCAAACCCTATCCCGAAGCCGAAGAGAGCAGAACGAGCCCCCATTCCAGTGGAAATGAAAGCTTTCGACTGGCCGCAGCCCAAAGCCGACCTGCAGTGGTTCACATCAAAACCTTTCTCTACACCAGTACCGGCTGGTTTCACGGCAAAAAGACAGAAGAAGAAACGGGCAAAGGCTCAGGTGTACTCATTTCCCAGGATGGTTACATCGCCACCAACTACCACGTTATAGAAGGTGCCGACCGCATAGAAATTGCCTTGAATGACAAGCGGCACTTTGATGCCCAAGTCATCGGATACGACAAAAACACGGATCTGGCCCTGCTCAAAGTAAAAGCCGACAGCCTGCCGTATTTGCATTTTGCCAATTCGGATTCCCTGCAAGTGGGCGATTGGGTTTTGGCTGTGGGAAACCCCTTCAACCTGTCTTCAACGGTAACCCTTGGCATTGTCAGTGCCAAAGCTCGAAACATCGATATCCTCGACGGCAGCTATAGCGTAGAATCGTTCATTCAAACAGATGCAGCGGTCAATCCGGGCAACAGTGGCGGAGCCTTAGTCAATGCTGCCGGTGAGTTGGTAGGCATCAACACGGCAATCCTCACCCGCTCCGGTCAATACGAGGGTTACTCCTTTGCCATTCCCTCCAATTTGGTGCGCAAAGTCATTTACGACCTCAGAGAATATGGCAGCGTACAACGCGGAATTTTGGGCGTTTCCATCAGCGAAGTCTTGCCCGAAACGGCTAAAGAACTGGACTTGCCCGGCTTATCCGGCGTCCTAATCACTTCAGTATCGGAAAACTCGGCAGCAGAAGAAGCCGGCCTTAAAGAAGGAGATGTCATCGTTTCCATAGCTGGAAAATCGATCAACAGCATACCCGAACTGCAAGAGTTGGTCGCTCGCCAAAGACCCGGAGATGTCATTGATCTGGAATACTACAGAGAAGGACAAAAGCAGCGCACTACCGTCATCTTAAAAAATCGATTCGGCGAACAAACGCCTCAGCCACCCCAATACCTTCAGGCCGTACGGCGCAGTGGGTTGGAACTGCGCGACCTGAAGGAGGAAGAAGTGCTCAGGCTTAAAGTTCGCGGAGCTTATGTGGTTTCCGTACGCCAGGACAGTCCTGCAGCCGCAGCCCATCTGGAGCCGGGCTACGTCATCACCCACATCAACAAAACCCGTGTTCGGGCAGCAGAGCAAGCTGTAAAAATATTCTTGGAAACAGAGGGCAGCGTCATCCTACGCGGTTATTACGCCCGCGACGGGCATCCCGCCGAGGAGTATTTTTATCAGTTTGATCTCTTTTGAAACCCGGAGGCCTCACGTTTTGCCTTTCGGCAAACTGAAAACTCTTTCGTATCTTTCCCGCCTCTTTGTACCCAAACCCAAGTGGCTTAGGACATTTGAATGCTCGCAAACGGCCAAAAGAGAAAATGCCCGAGCTCAGCTGCCTATTGACAGTACAGCCGATACCCACCAAAGCATTTGCCAAAAGCGAAATTCGGTCGTGGAGAATCCACTGCTCTAAGCCCAGCAGAAACAAAATGCCATGAGCAGCAAAAAAGAAATCGAGCAAAACGCCAATCTGGACGCATTCCAGCTCGCCATTTCCCGCTTAAAGCACCGTCAGGAAAAAATATGGCTTGGTGGTGGCAAAAAGAAAATCGAAAAACTGCACAAGCAGGGGAAAATGACTGCCCGCGAGCGCATTGAAGCTCTGTTGGACCCCGACACCCCCTTTTTCGAGTTTGGCACCTTTGCAGGCTATGAGATGTACAAAGAATACGGCGGTTGCCCTGCCGGGGGCGTCGTTACCGGTATAGGCTATGTCAGCGGGCGACAATGCGTCATTGTCGCCAACGATACCACCGTAAAAGCCGGTGCCTGGTTTCCCATCACGGGAAAGAAAAACCTACGGGCCCAGGAAATCGCCATGGAAAACCGCCTGCCCATCATCTACCTGGTGGACAGCGCCGGGGTGTTTTTGCCCATGCAAGACGAAATCTTTCCCGACAAAGAACACTTTGGCCGCATCTTTCGCAACAATGCCCGCATGTCTTCCATGGGCATTCCGCAAATTGCAGCGGTGATGGGCAGCTGCGTAGCCGGTGGGGCTTATCTGCCCATCATGTCCGATGAAGCACTGATTGTCGAAGGCAGCGGTTCCATTTTTCTGGCCGGGCCATACCTGGTTCGGGCCGCCATAGGTGAAGTAGTGGACAAAGAAGAGCTGGGCGGAGCCACCACCACCAGTGAAATTTCAGGTATCACCGACTACAAATGCAAAGACGATGCCGAATGCCTGCACACCATACGCGAGTTGATGTCTCATTTGGCGAAAGCAGAAGAAACCGGCTTCGACCGTATAGAAGCCCAAGCCCCCAAACGCAGCGAAGAAGAACTGCTCAAACTCTTCCCTATAGAACGCAACAAACCCTTCGACATACGACCGGTGTTGGAAGCCATCGTCGATGCACCCGGCCTGACCGAATACAAAAAAGAATACGGCAAAACCATTGTCTGCGCCTATGCCCGCATCAACGGTTGGTCGGTAGGCATTGTTGCCAACAACCGCATGGTGGTACGCAATAAAAAAGGCGAAATGCAATTCGGCGGAGTCATCTATTCCGATTCTGCCGACAAAGCCGCCCGCTTCATCATGGTCTGCAACCAAAAGCGCATTCCCCTGGTTTTCTTCCACGATGTTACAGGCTTCATGGTCGGCTCCCGCTCAGAACACGGCGGCATCATCAAAGACGGGGCTAAAATGGTCAATGCCGTGGCCAACTCGACCGTGCCCAAATTCAGCATCATCTCCGGCAGCTCTTACGGAGCCGGCAACTACGCCATGTGCGGCAAAGCCTACGACCCACGCCTCATCCTCGCCTGGCCTACAGCAAAAATAGCCGTCATGGGCGGGCAACAAGCCGCCAAAGTGCTGATGCAAATCCAGGTTAAATCCATGAAAGCCCGGGGAAAAGAACCCGATGAGAAGGAACAACAAGAGCTGTACAACCGCATCAGCCAACGCTACGAAGAACAAACCTCTCCCTATTACGCAGCTTCCCGCTTGTGGGTGGACGAAATCATCGACCCGCGCAATACCCGACAAATTCTGTCTCTAGGCATTGAAGCAGCCAACCACGCACCCGTGAAACGCTTTAATGTCGGAGTCTTGCAAACCTAAAACAAATGGACATAAAAAAAACTTTGCCGACCTTCTTTTGGGTGTCTTGTCTCTTATTCGGCATACAGGAGTTGCAAGCTCAACATTCTTTACCCCACCCTCCTCCCCTGACATTCTTTTTCGCTTCTGCAAATGCAGTAGGCCTACATACCCTTAAACCGGCGGCTAAAAGTCCTTGGCCAAATGGCTTTGCCCCAATCCAACTGCCCGGCACTCTTTTTTATTCTCCCGACCAATGGCCGCTCTTCTGCCGACTCGAGTGGCAATGGGAAAAACACACAAAATTGCCTTGGAAATTTCGGCTCGGCAGCCTGTCCTACGTAAACCAACTGGAAGGGAAATAAAACCAAACCCTTCGCAAAATCTACCGCTTTTTTCGTACTTTTGCCTGAGCACCTCCAGGCTAATACAGCCCGGACTCGCCCAGCTGTTTGCCTTTCATTGCTCCTCCGGTACACAAAGCCAAAGAAAAAAACGAAGATTTCTTTCTTAGTTATGCCAAAAAAATAAACCAATTCACCATGGAGTTTTCAAATCGGTTTTGCGATAAAAAAGGAAAAATCCTTTGGAGCAAACTGGTTTCCTTCAACGCTCGGGCGGAACAACCAACAATTGACTAACCAAACCAAACCTCCGGCCATGAAATACCTCATCCCGCTCTACATCTTCTTCGGATTGCATTTGGCGAAAGCCCAAACCCTTGAAATCACAGCCCCAAAAATTCTGGCAACTTATCCGGCTTATTTGGAAACGAGTATCAAAGACCGCCGCTTTAAACACGAAGAAATTGTCCCGCTGATAAAAGCCCTGCGCAACAAACCCGGCTTTGAAGTCAGTGTAGCAGGACAATCCGTCGAAGGCCGCGACATCTACCTGGTGCGAGCCGGAACAGGGCCCGTAAAAGTCTTGCTTTGGTCTCAAATGCACGGCGACGAACCTACAGCGACCATGGCCATGATGGATGTTTTCAACTTCCTGGCCGATGCCGGAGGGCCTCTGGACGAATGGCGCCAACTCTTGCTCAAAGACCTCAGCCTCTATTTCATCCCCATGCTCAACCCCGATGGAGCCGAACGCTTCCAAAGACGCAATGCCCTGGATATAGACCTCAACCGCGATGCCGTCAGACAACAGACTCCCGAGGCCCGCTTGCTCAAACAAATTCGAGATTCTCTGCAAGCCGATTGGGGTTTTAATCTGCACGACCAAAGCCGCTATTACTCCGCCGGCCGCAGTGGTCAAACAGCCTCCTTTTCCTTCCTGGCTCCCGCCTACAATACGGAAAAAGACATCAACGAAGTGCGCCTGCGCTCCATACAACTCATCGCCAACCTGGACCAGCTCATTGAACAGTATCTCCCCGGGCGCATAGGGCGCTACGACGATGAATTTGAAGCCCGGGCCTTTGGCGACAACATGCAAAAATGGGGCACCAGCACCATCCTCATCGAAAGCGGAGGTCTGCCCAACGACCCCGAAAAACAAGAATTGAGGCGCTATCACTACCTTCTCCTGCTCTCTGCCTTTGAAGCCATACGCAGTGAAAGTTATGCCCAATATACCAAAGAGGATTACTTCCTCATACCCGAAAACAAACGCCTGCTGCACGACCTCATCATTCGGGAAGCCAGCTGGCAAAAAGACGGCCAAACTTACCTCATCGACCTGGCCTTTCGGCAAATAGAAAGGCTCTACAACGGTGCAAGACTCGTCTATTACGAAGGGCGCCTAACCGACTTGGGCGACCTCTCCACTTTTTCCGGCTATGAAGAGCTCGATGCCTCCGATATGTTGCTCCAAGCAGGAAAAATGTACCCGCGTATCTTTTTCGATCTGAAAGAATTGCAACGCAGCGACAACTATCGGAACATGCTGGCCCAAGGCTATACCGATGTGCGACTCCAACGCATGCCACCCAAAGAAATCGCAGCTCAACAGCCCTTGAAACTGCATCCCGCCGATACCAAAAAGGCGAACAACGAACTGCACCTCAATGGCAACCCCTCTTTGCTGCTCGTTAAAGGAGGGGAAGTGCAATACGCTATCGTCAACGGCAGGTTGTTCGAGCTGGCAAAATAAACTACCTTTGCCCTCCCTTATGCTAGGAGAGCTATGTCTGGCATCACAGATAAAAAACCGAGCCTACAAAACATGAAAGAACTCATAGCCGATTTTCCCCGACAAATCCACCAGGCCATTCAACACAGCCAAGAACAAGCTAAGACCCTACCACCTGTAAACAACTTGCAAAACATCTACGTAGCCGGCATGGGCGGTTCAGCCATAGGAGCCGATTTTGTCGAAACCTTTTCCCGCAGTCAACGCAACATCCCCATGCAAACAGGCAAGGGCTACAGCCTGCCGGCATGGGTGAGGAAAAACACCCTGGCCATAGCCTCCTCCTACTCGGGCAATACGGAGGAAACCATAGCTTCTTTGGAGGAAATGATTTGCCGCAAGGCACAAACCCTTGTCATCTCTTCCGGAGGGCGCTTGCGCGAAATAGCAGAGCAACACCATTTGCCTTTTCTCCCTCTACCCGAAGGCCAGCCGGCTCCCAGGGCTGCGCTCGGCTGGTCTCTGCTCATGCAATTGCAAGTCCTACACCACTACGGCATCACAGATGGAAAACTCATCCATCAGATGGCTGCCGCCGCCGATTTGCTCGAAGAAGAACAACAAACTATCCGCCAAAAAGCAGAACGCATCGCCGGCTTCATCAGCAACAAATTGCCCATCATTTACGCAGCCGACCTGCTCGAACCCGTGGCCCTGCGCTTCCGCCAACAGCTGGCCGAAAACGCCAACATGCTCTCCTGCCACCACGTCTTTCCGGAAATGAACCACAACGAACTGGTAGGTTGGAGCGGTCAATACCCCCAAGTGGCCGTAGTCTATCTGCGCAATACCCAAGACGAACACCCCCGCATCAGCCTGCGCATGGAAATCAGCAAAGAAATCATCACCCGAGCTGCTTCAACCTTCATCGAGTTACACGCCAAAGGCTACAGCGCTGTGGAACGCAGCATCTATCTGGTACACCTCACCGACTGGGTATCCGCCTTTGCTGCCGATGAACGCCAAGTGGATGCCATGGACATAGCTGCTATCAACTTCCTCAAGCAACAACTCGCCAACAAGCCCTAAAAGACAAAAGCCCCACTCAAGAAAACTTGAGCAGGGCCTCTCATTGCACTTTATCTTAGCCTGCATGCACACCCGAAAACGGGCTGTCTGAAAAGCAGGTGGGGGGGAAGTGTCATAGTGCGTATTACATAGTGTGAGGGGTGGCATACTGCTTGCGATAAAGTAATCTTCACGGGATTTGGGGACGCGTTTCTCACAGTACTTTACATCGTCAAGCAAAGCCGAAAGCCTCATCACTAAGCATCTTTGACAGCAGCAAACTTCCTTTGCCTCTCCCTTTGCCTCCCTTTTACCCAAACACAAATGCCCGAGATGGAAAACGACAAAAATATATGAAAAGGCTCCGGTCAGCTCATACTGTCCGAACTATTTCGCGATGAATCTAAATTCAAATAACGTAAATCGGTTTGGGAAACTCTCGCTATGGAAGCGTTTTCATTTTGCGCACTGCAAATATTATCCTTTTTTTGCATTGGAAAAACTTTTTTTTCAAGGTTTTAGTAAACGGTATCTATTACATAGGGAAAGGGTTTTTTAGTACCACCCTCTTACTTAAAAGAAAAGCCCAAAAGTATGCCTCCACCTTCTTCACCAATAAAAATCTACTCAAAATTTCGTCCCAAAACGCTTTTCCTTTTTCAAAAAAGAACGTATCTTTGCCTCGCTATTTTAAAGCTCTACCCACCCACGTGGCGGAATTGGTAGACGCGCAAGGTTGAGGGCCTTGTGTCCGTTAAGGACGTGCTGGTTCGAGTCCAGTCGTGGGTACTAAAAGCAAATGTGCACGCTCCCCTTCGTTCTTGAGGCGGATTTCAAATCCATGCCTAACCATCCCTAAGTGTTTTGCCTCGCTATTTTGGTCCTATCCCCCGGTATGCCCAAATCAAATGATTGGGAATATCCCCAACTGGTAAACGAATGAAAAATAAGAAGCTTGGGAGGCTGACGCCTCTCAAACCATTTCGGCCATGAGCATGTATAGTTTGGAGTGCAAACGATGCGATAAACCATTTTAACATAAGCTTAAGGGTAAGCTTTTTAGGGCAATAGAGATAGCTCCATGAAAGCGGGAGACAAATCCCGTCATAACCCCAAAATTCTTTTCACCTCCAAAACACCTTTTAAATGAAAACTACTGCCCGGAATTTTGCTTCAAGCCTGCGCTTTGGCCTCTTGATTTTGTTCGGTCTGATCCTCAGCATCAGCAGCTGCAAGAAAGACGAGCCCGAGCCCATAAGCGGATGCACCAACCCCAAATCCGACAACTACAACCCCCAGGCCGAAATCGACAGTGGAGATTGCATCCCTTGGAGAGAGAAGTTTGTTGGAGCATATGACTTAAGTGGAGGAACCTGCATAACAAATTTCAGCCTTTCCACCGCCGGAGATTTTATGGAAATAGAGCCTTCTACCAATGCCACTTTAGAAGACAAAATCCTCATCTCCATTTATATGTCTGTTTATAACAGCTATTGGAACGCAACAGCCAAAGTAACAGACAAGTACACTCTGGAAATTCCAGAACAATCCTTTGACCAAGCGCCTTCGTTTATAGTATCAGGTGAGGGAACGATAGATCAAGACGGAAATCTCGAATTGGAGTTGCTTTTTGACAACCAAAACGGCACTTTGTACACCTGCTCCTACGAAGCCAGCATCTTGTGAAAATGCCCAAGCTATTTTGGCATGAGTAAATGATTAGCCAGTAAGGTTGTTCCCGACGGGAACAGCCTTACTGACATTCTTGAAAAATCCGGGCCGTGCAATCGGCACAGATGTTCTTATCCAGTTTTTGAAAAATTTCGTGAACGGCCTCCCTCTTGGAAAAAAAGAAGTGATCCTCCCCTATGCGCTCTTTGATACCACTGCGTATGAGCACATCCTGAGCTGTTTGCTTTAAACCCGCAAACCAAAGATCTCCTCCCCGCTCTCTGCGTTTCTCAGCCTCCTGCCACAGCAACTCTGCACCGGCCAAATCGATGAAATTGATGCCATCAGCCATGATGAGCAGGTGCTTTTTCTCCGGTTCCAGGTCCAGCAGATTGAAGAAACTTTGCACATGGCTCACCGCCCCAAAGAAGATGGAGCCGTCAATGCGTATGATTTTCAACTGTGGGCATTCTTTCAAATCGGGTTTGCGAATGATGTTGATAAAGCTGTGCCGGGGAGAATCCGGATCCGGAGCCATGGTCGCAATGTTGGGGCGGGAAGTACGCTGCAAGTAAAAAATCAAAGAAAAGAAGATCCCCACATAAATGGCAAACTCCAAATCCAGGGTTAAGGTAGCTGCAAAAGTGATGAGCAAGACCGCCACCTCCGATCGGCTGCTGCGCAAAGTCATTTTAAGGGTCTTGAAATCGATGAGGTTGTAAGCCACCAACAAGAGAATACCTCCCATAGCGGGAATGGGCAGGTAGGCCGTCAGCGGAGCGATAAAAAGCACGGCCAACATCAACAGTAGTGCCGCAAAAATAGCCGACATGGGCGTGCGCGCACCGGCTTGAAAATTCACCCCCGAACGCGTAAAAGAGCCTGTTGCCGGATAGCAAGAAAAAAAACTACCTACGGTATTGGCCAGGCCCTGCCCCACAAATTCCTGGTTGATGTCGAGTTGCTGTCGTGTCTGCATGGCAATGGAGCGGGCAATGGCCACATCAGCAATCAAACCCAGCAAAGCAATAGCAAAGGCATTGGGTGCAAGCTGGCTCAAAACGCTCCAAGACATATCCGGTACTTGAAAAGGCGGTAAATGGGCCGGCATCTCTCCCACCACGGTAATGCCTTTGGCTTCACCACCCATCCAATAAGCGGCCAGGCTCCCCACAATCATCCCCATCAACATATTGGGAACCTGAGGTAAAAACTT
Source organism: Saprospiraceae bacterium (assembly GCA_026989035.1). Classification (GTDB taxonomy): domain Bacteria; phylum Bacteroidota; class Bacteroidia; order Chitinophagales; family Saprospiraceae; genus WGBN01. Next base: position 13,702 of record JALSKB010000112.1, read on the forward strand.
TTTTGTAAAAATGGCCGTGAGTAAAGTCAGCATGGCCACGCCAAAGACGTACAGATTGGTCTCGGAAAGGTGCAGAGCCAAGCCCTTGAGAATTTCCCAAAAAGACAGCCCCGAGGGCAAGTGAATGCCAAAAACGTGCTTGAGTTGTTTGGTAGCAATCAGAACGGCAGCACCGGCCGTAAAAGCCAGAATGACCGTCTGGGAAACGAAATTCACCAATGTGCCCATACGTGCCAGGCCCAGCACCAACTGAATCAAACCGGTCAGGAAGGTCAGGCTCAAGGCCAAATGAACAAACTCGGCGGACTCGGGCACGGCATACTGACTGATGGAACTAAAGACCACAATGGACAGGGCCGTGGTAGGCCCTGCAATCTGATGCCAGGACGAACCGAACAGAGCTGCTACTATCGGGGGAATCATGGCCGTGTAAAGTCCGTAGATAGGCGGCATGCCTGCTATCATCGCAAAGGCAACCCCTTGGGGTATAACGATGATAGCTCCCGTAATGCCTGCGACCAAATCGTCCCGCAGAGTTTGCCGATTGACCATGGGTAACCAGCTCAAAAAGGGGAACAGCCTGAGGAGAAATTTGCTCTGCTTCATACCTAAACTGCAAGGCGGCCCCGCAGGGCCGCCTCTTTCTGTGTTTTCAGTCTTCTTTCAGATAATACAGTTCTTTAGCGGGTTTCAAGGGCCGATTGAACCACAAGGGACGACGCAAGCCCTCGGGACCGGGAGCGGGCCGGGTCATGGCCAGCCATTCGCGATATATTTCCCGCGACTTCTTGGTGTCCACAAAGATATCACCGTACTTATCATTCGGGCCGGCCTTCTCAATGCGCACCCGTTGATGCCAACAGTGCATACCACTAATGGGATCGGGATGCACCGCATGGGTGATGTTTTGGTGCACACCGCCATCGCTCCAGAAGATGCGCTTGGAGTCGGCATCCTTGCTCTCAAAAGGACGCACACCCGCCAGCGTTTTCATTCGCCAGCCTCCCTGGCCATCCGTTTCAATCTGAACGGTATTGGTAGCCCAGCGGTTGCCTACTTTGTCTTGCGGGCGGCGCCAGCGACCAATGTGGTGCGAAACAGCTACCACATCCGGTCTCATGCCCTGGGTCACCCAAACTTTATCTACAAAGTAACCGATGTCGGTATGCAATTTGACCAAATCTCCGGTTTTGACACCGATTTTTTCGGCTAGCTCCGGATGCATCCAAACGGGATTGCGGTTAGAAATTTCGTTGAGCCACTTGGCATTGCCCGAACGAGAATGTATAAGTGTGGGTAGTCGGAAAGTCGGCACCAAAACGTATTCGTTCTTTGAAGCATCCAACTTGGACTTGTGGATGTGGCTCTTGATGTAACGCGGAATGGCAAACTCCGGCCACTTCCAGTCCACCATGGTCTGCGAGTAGAACTCGTTTTTGCGCGAAGGCGTGGGAAATCCCACATAAGCTTCTCCCTTAACGCGAATGCCAATGGCCTTGCCATCTTTGGTAATGACGCCCGTCTTGGGGTCGGTCTCGGAACCTTCCAGCTGTTCGGGAGTCAGCTTGGTCAGATACTTTTCGTAAGTGGTTTTTTCCACTTCAAAAGCACCGTATTTGCGCATGTACTGCAGCTCGGTCAAGCCTTCTTTCTTAGCCGCTTCGGGCAAACCGGGTACGCGCTCAAAAATGTACTGGTAGTACTCATCTACCGTAATTTTTTGGCCCGGACGATAGGGAGATTCAAAGTGCTTGCGGATGCCCATGCTGCCATCGGGGTCAATGCGCCAGGACAACTCAATCCAAAACTCATCTTCCTCCCAGACTTCTCCGGGGTTAACTTCATAGGTGAAGTTCACTTCCTTGCCCTGGCGGCGGGCCGCTTCGCGCAAGACCGGCTGGCGGAAGCCTATCCACACACCTGCATGGGTCGCATAACTGTTGATGTCGTGCCGCTCGGCAGAGTGCCCCATGGGCAAAACGTAATCGGCGAAATAAGCCGTCTCGTTCCAGGTAGGGGTAAGGGCCACGTGCAAGCCCACACACTCTTTTTTGGTCAAGGCTTCTATCCAGGTGAAGCCGTCGGGATACGTCCAAACGGGATTAAACACCCGCGTGAAATATACATCCAGGCGGCCGCGCTTTTCCAGGAGGAAGTGTGGCAGCAACTGGCTCATTTCAAAAAAGGCCAGCGGGTACTCTTTAGGGAAGTGCAATTCATTCCAGAACTTCTGGGGTGGTGGCACGTCGAAGAAAGTCGGTTTGAACTTGTTCCAGGAGTTGGGCGCCGTTCCACCCTTGGTACCCACACTGCCGGTCAGTACCGTCAGGAAGTGCAGACAACGCGATACGGCCCATCCCCCCAGGTTTCCACTGCCGGCACTGCGCCAGTTGTGGGAAGCAAAACGCCCTTTGGCTTCTCCGATGATGCGGGCCACCTCGCGGATTTTATCGGCATCTACACCACTCTCCTGTGCTGCAAATTCCGGTGTAAACTCGGCATATTCGTCAATCATCGCCTGGATGAAGTTCTCAAAAGTAGCCTCCTTGCTCGGATGCACCTTTTCCATGTAGGTTTCCCAATTCACCCAGTTTTCGAGGAAGTCGCGGTGATAGAGCCCTTCCTGCAAGATGATGCGCGCCATGGCCAAAAGCACAGCGGCCTCCGTGCCCGGGTAAGTCGGCAACCAGTAATCCGACATGCTGGCCGTATTCGACAAGCGGGGGTCCATGGTAATGAGCTTGGCCCCTTTCATTTTTCCTTCAATGATGCGCTGAGCATGCGGATTGAAGTAGTGCCCGCTTTCCAGGTGTGCACTGATGAGCAAAATGGCCCGAGCATGGGCGTGGTCAGGTGAAGGCCTGTCATAGCCATACCAGATGAAGTAGCCGAAGCGCGCTCCGGAAGAACAGATGTTGGTGTGGCTGTTGTGGCCGTCCACGCCCCAGCCTTGCAAAACGCGGTTGGCGTAGCCTTCGTGGCCCGGACGTCCTACGTGATAGGCAATTTCATTGTTGCGCCCTTCCTGAATAGCTTTGCGAATGCGAGCAGCGATGTCGTCCAGGGCTTCATCCCAGGAAACCCTCTCCCAGCCTCCTGCCCCGCGTTCACCCGTGCGCTTCAAAGGATAGAGGATGCGGTCGGGGTCGGTGATTTGGTTGATGGTAGCAGGCCCCTTGGCACAATTGCGGCCCCGACTTCCCGGATGATGAGGGTTTCCCTCCAATTTGCGAATGCTGCCCGTTTCTTTGTCCACATAGGCCGTCAGGCCACAAGCCGATTCGCAGTTAAAGCAAGTCGTCGGCACCAAGGTATAGTGCTTTTTCTCTCTACGGGGCCAGGATTTGGCCTCGTATTCGGTCCAATCATCCCACTTTTCTATGGGCGGGTATTTGGTGAGCTGTCCTTCTTGTGTCAGGCGCTCTAAAGCTTCGTCTTCTTGGTGTAAGTTGGGCAGAATGCGCAGTTTTTCTGCCAAATGCTCTATCCAGCTATGTTTACGCGTATTTTTTCCCATGCTTGTTTTTATTTTTTCTCCGCCTTTCGGCAAATGGAAAACCGCCTTTGATGCAGCAACGGGTTTCATTTGCCGAAAGGCAGAAAAGATTAAGTCAATTGAATCCTTTGCGGAGCCTCAACCCAGATGTGTTCGGTGAAGTAGATTCCAATCAGCGTTAAGGCGCCGGCCAAGGCCAGCCAAAGTGCACCTCCCTCCATAAAAGCTACGGACAAAAGAAGCAGAGGCACAAAATTGCCCAGGAAAATGACTCCCCACCAGAAAGTCTTCTTATACCTGCCCCGCGTAATCATATGAGCCGTCATCTCTGCCTCCTGGGTAGGATGGGTCGTAGCCAGTTCAAAAATCAAGGTCAGCAAGTTGGCGACAAGACTGATACCCAGCACCCAGAGCAGATAAGAAAGCCATTTGCCGGAAGGCTCAGTCAACAAAGCAACCAAAGCAAAGACCGAAGCCCCTGCCATAAAACTGTGTACCAGCATGTGTATAGCCAGAGAAGGACTTTGCCAAAAGTCGCGCCCCTTCGCCTGCGCAAAGAGAAAGGCCGTATAAATGGCCACGACCACAGCAGCTAAAACCGTAACTCCCTGCAAAAG
>JALSKB010000113.1 GCA_026989035.1 Saprospiraceae bacterium
CAAGTCTTTTAAAATAAAATCCAGGGTATCTATCTGGAGTTTTTGATCAAAAAAAATAGCTGCCGGCTGAAAACGATGCCAGGTAACAGAACCACCATAACGCACATAGTGCCTGGGATTCAAAGCAAAATCGACATGCAACTTGAGGGCCCAGTCTCTGTTGTTCGATGAATAACCACCAAAAAATGCCAGGCTCTGCTGCAAATGGCCCCCTATGTACTGCTCAAAACTAAATTGATTCTTCGCTTCAAAGAAAAACCGACTGAAAGTGCCCGTTAAATTCAAAAACAAGCGATCACTAATCTCTCTGTTTAAACGCAAAACAGCAATGTTGTTGCCCCAGGTAACCAAATCTCGCAAATACTGACTGCCCAGGGTATCTGCCGATTCCTCATTTAAAAAAGATTCGTTGCGAAAATAGTCTAAACCTCTGTAATAACTGAGAAAAAGCCGATTTCGAGCACCTAAACGAGTATTGACTTTAGCTGTAAAATCGTAAAAATAATAACGACTACGGCTGGGTAAAATACCCTTACCCGACGGATGATAAAAAGCCTGATACACATCTAATAAAGAACGACGGAAGGACAGGAAAAAAGAACTCTTCTCCTTTTTCAAAGGCCCCTCAGCCATCAAACCGGCCGATGTTAAAGCCACATAAGCATTTAAACGCGCTTTATTGACGTTGCCTTCCCGCGTGCGCACATCCAAAACAGAAGAGGCCCTATCCCCGTAACGAGCGGGAAAAACCTTGCTCCAAAAACGAGCCGAATGAACAACCCGATCATCAAATATGGAAAACAAACCCACCATGTGCGAAGGGTTGTAAACCGGTACACCGTCTAACAAAACCAGATTTTGATCTACCCCGCCCCCATGTACCGACATCCCGCCAAAACCATCAGCCCCGGTCTGTACCCCGGCCTGCAAATAAACCAAACGAAACAAATCGCGCTCGCCCCCCAAAGCCGGTAAAGCCTTCAAATCGGGACGATACAAATTCTCATGCCACACTTCCTGTAAAAGCAAATCCGAAGAAGCAGTATCGAGAATCACCACGGGCATCAACAGCAAAGACGATTCCATATAAACATCCAATGCGCTATCGCCCTCCAAATCCAATGCACTCGAAAAAGAACTGTATCCCAAATAAGAAGCTTTCAAGAACCTCTTTCCTTTCGGCAAACGCAAACTGTAAAAACCATAAGCATTGGTTTGACTCCCCCTCTGCAAAATCGAATCATATACCACAGCCCCAACCAAAGGCTCTCCGGTTTCTTTATCCCGAACATAACCATGCACGACAAATTCGGAAATTCGTTCGCGCTGCCTGATAACCACAATACTCCCCTGCTCTTCAAAAATCAAATCCGTACCGGCCAACAGATGCTGCAAAACATCTTCTAAGCGCATCTCATTTGCCGAAAGGCTAACCTCATGCTCCTGAGGAATAATGCTGTTGCTAAAACTCAATGGCGCTCCGGCTTCAATCAAAGCATACAGAGCCTCTTCTAAAGGCCATTGCCGAATTTCCAGCGAAATGCGCTGATCCAAGGGGTTTTGCCCCATCACCAACCGACAGGATAAAATCAAAAAAAGAGAAAAAACAACAATAGGGAACTTTGCCATCACAGAGGTAAAACTACAAAAAACTCTGCTACCGCATCCTTCTACTCGCAGCGCCCCCCCCGCAAATGCCAAACCGATCCATGACGTTCTACTTCCCAATGCAAGTGGCTTTTTAAAGCCTGAAGAATTTCCTCCAAATCGGGCTTATTGCTAAAAGCCAGGGTTTGCTCACAAGTCAAAAGTGACTCTATTTCACTGCGATCAAAGCGCACGTGAAAAAGCTCTTCCAATTCGTCTAAAACCTCTCGCAAAGGAACCCCTCGAAAAACCAGCCTGCCCGTCCGCCAGAACAACAAGTTGGGGTTGAGTTTGCTCTTTTCCCACTCGGCTTTCGCCAAATGATAAGTCATTGCCTCCCCGGCAACAAGCACCACCAAAGTAGTACCCTCTACTCGATAAGCCACTTTGCCTTCTTCGACCAACACCCGCTCTTCAGAAGCGCTACGACGGCTGCTGTACAAAAAACGCGTGCCCAAGACACGTACCTCACCAGCCTGAGCCGACACCACAAAAGAATGAGCTGCATCTTTGGCTACCTGGAAATAGGCCTCTCCCTCCAAATCCACACGGCGCTCCCGTCCGAAATGTCGGGGATAACGCAAGACCGTGGCCGGAAACAAATCTACCGTACTGCCATCCGGCAAACGGATGGTTTTGGTCTCTTCCCCGGCCTTTACCGTCAAAAAAGCGTCTTCCTGCAAAACAAAAAACCGATACCCGCCCACCACTAAAAGAAGCAAGACAACTGCTGCTGCCAAACGCTGCAACCATACTCGGCGAAAAGCCGGTCTCGGCTTCTCTGACTTCAACCGCTTTTGCAAAGCCTCCCAAGCGACCCGCTCATCAGGTTGATAGGCATCCTCTGCATACAAGCCACTCAACCGCCAAGCTTCTTCCAATAGCTTAGCCTCTTCCTCAAGGGCCTTGTCTTCAGCCAACAAACGCTCCAAGTGTTCTGCCCCTTCGACAGAAAGCTCTCCGGTCAGCTTTTGCGCCAATAAGTCTATTAAAATCTTTTCTTTCACGCCTTAATTTCCTTCTTTTTAACCTCTCCTTGCCCTGTCAGTCCACAAGCAGCTACACTTTCTTCTAACACACCTTAACCAGCTCTCTCCCCTACTCTTTGTTCTTTTTTTTTGTGGGCCAATGCTCTTTTAATGCTTCACGCAACATTTTTAGTGCCCTTGTCATTTGGTTTTCCACAGTTTTGACAGAAATGTCCAACTCTTTAGCTATTTCTTTCCGGCTATAACCTTCAAAGCGGCTCAAGATAAACACCAAACGCGTACGGGGGGGCAATTCATCCACAGCCCGACGAATCGAAGCTCGTAGCTCCTCCTGTTCAACCCCTCCGGATGCCTGCATGGGATTCACCTGATTCTCCTTGGCCCCGGTCCGCTCACGCTCCGTTCTCAGCTTCCGATCTCGCAGCCAATTCAAAGCCCGATTATAACCGGCCCGACGTAAATAAGCCCAAAGCGAGCTGCCAAGCTCCAGCTGCTCTTTGCGCTTCCACAATTGTACAAAAACTTCCTGAGCAATGTCTTCTGCCGCAGTGCCATCCTGAACCAATAGGTAAACCACCTTACACAAATTGGCATAATGAGCATCAAAAATCGCCCGCATACCGCGCTCGGGTTGCTCGCGCAATAAACGCAAAAGAAATTCATCTGTTCTTTGATGCTTCATTCCATATTCGGCTTACAAGACGAGGCTGTACACTCCATGCGCAGTAAGCAGCTTTTACGCAAAAATAGAATTAAAAATTTGCCGAAAGGCATAAAGTCTATATCTTAACGCCCCGAAAACAACCACCAAGGAGGCCAAAAACCTCCTCTTTTTTTAAAACAATACTTTCTTATGAAAGCATCTCGCCTATTTTTTCTGCTGTTGTTTCTATGCACAGCGCTCATTTCCTTTGCTCAACAAGTCGAACAAGTACAAAAGGCCCAAGAAGAAACCCGGGAGGACTTCTCCCCTTCTCCGGGCTTAGACGAACGCATCAACAAATGGATAGAGCCCTACACCCAAAAAGTTACTTCCATAGTCTTTTACGCAGTCAATTTCGGTGAAGAAGAAAGTACGGCCATGCCGCTGGTCATTATCTTCCTCCTTCTGGCGGCAACTTTCTTTACCCTCTATTTCAAATTTGTAAACATCCGAGGGTTTCGCACCTCCATCCAAACGGTTCAGGGCAAATACAGCAAACTCGAAGACGAAGGTGAAGTTTCTCATTTCCAGGCGCTCACAGCCGCTTTGTCAGGCACAGTAGGACTGGGCAACATCGCGGGTGTGGCCGTAGCCATCTCCATCGGAGGCCCGGGGGCCACCTTCTGGATGATCGTCGCAGGCTTCCTCGGCATGTCCTCCAAGTTCGTGGAGTGTACGCTGGGGGTCAAATACAGGGATGTAGGCCCCGATGGCACGGTGTACGGCGGGCCTATGTACTACCTCAGCAAGGGCTTGAAAGCCAAAAATTACGCCACCCTGGGAAAAATTTTGGCCGCCTTTTTCGCCATCATGTGCATCGGCGGCTCTTTTGGCGGCGGTAATATGTTTCAAGCTAACCAGGCAGCCCAACAATTTAACAACCTCATACAGGCCGAATCCGGTAACGCAGGTTTTCTCTTTGGCCTGGTCATTGCCATCTTTGTAGGCCTGGTCATCATCGGCGGCATCAAACGCATCGGCAAAGTCACCGAAAAAGTTGTACCCTTTATGGTGGGTATCTATCTGCTGGCCGCTATCATCATCCTGCTGGTCAACTACCACAACATCCCTTCTGCTTTCGGTAAAATATTCTCCCAAGCCTTTACACCCCTGAGCATAGCCGGAGGCTTTGTGGGTGTATTGGTCCAGGGCTTTAAACGGGCTGCCTTCTCCAACGAAGCCGGCATAGGATCGGCAGCCATAGCACACTCTGCCGTGCGAACCAACTACCCGGCCAGCGAAGGCTATGTAGCTCAAATGGGGCCTTTTATAGATACCGTGGTCATCTGTACTATGACAGCCCTGGTCATCATCGTTACCGGCAGTTACGGAAGTGCAGGAGTCAATGGCGTAGAACTCACCTCTCAAGCCTTCCAAACCGTCTTGCCTTGGTTCCCCTACGTGCTCACCGTTGCCGTCATCCTCTTTGCCTTTTCGACCATGATCTCCTGGTCTTATTACGGCCTCCAAGCCTGGATGTACCTCTTCGGACGCAGTAAAGTCGCCGACCTGACCTACAAAACCATTTTCTGCGTCTTTGTCGTCATCGGGGCCTCTGCCAGCTTAGACAACGTGCTGGATTTCTCCGATGCCATGATTTTTGCCATGGCCGTACCCAACCTCATAGGCCTCTTCCTCCTTACACCGGTCGTAAAAGAGGAAATGAAACGCTACCTGGCAGCCATCAAAGGAATGGGCTGACCTCTAAAGGGGGCAGAGGCGTATGATACTACACCTCTGCCCCCTCAAATTCTTCCCGCTCTCCCAAATCAAAGTACTCCCAAACCAAAACGGTTTGAGATATTCACGACTCACAAACGAGCGAAATATAGAAAGCTCGGGAGGCTGACGCCTCCCAAACCACTTCGCCATGAGCATAATTTAGAACAATCGAAAACCGTAAGCGTTCTGCATACAAAGAGCCAAAGCAGCTAAAGTACATAGAACATCTTGCCTCAAGCAAAAAACAATATACCGGACAGCCGGAAAGTTAAAACAATAGAAAACGCAAAGAGAAAAAACAGGGCAACAACTGCCCCGTTTTTGTAAAACCATTTGACATGACCACACAAAGTACTTGGAAATTGCAAAAGCTCTCTGAAAAAGAAAAGGCAGAATCCATGAATAGCAGACATCGCTATCTGTTTGCCAAATCCCTGCTCTTTTTCTTCTTTTTGGCTTTTGCCAAATGGGGAACGGCCCAAACCACACCAACATTCCAAGCCCAACCCAACGAAGAACACTACGTGCTCATCATCCTGTCCGAAAAATGGGCCGATGCTCACGAAATAGCAGGACAGGTAGCTCGCTACAACCAGGCTCTGCCCAATGCAAAAAAACCCAAGAAGCTACAGCTCTATCGCATCCCTTTCCTCGGAAAGCAACCGGTCATCACGCTCATGGGCTTCCCCGATCAACGCACAGCAGAAGCATACTGCCGCCAACTACAAGAAAACAAACCGGATTTCCTCCAAATGAATACGGTAGAAAAAATATGGCCGATAGCCCTCTCTAATTTCAACGAAATGCTCCGGCAGCAGTCTGCTGCGAAGTACGAAACTTTCTTGAAAAATCATTACACCTTCTAAGATAGCCCGTTTAGCTTTTTTAGCCGCTAATGGACTCATGAAGTTTCCCCTATTCGTGCATGCACGGCTAGCTCAAAGCAAAAAAGTTTATAGATGCGGCTAAACAGAGCGGCATCTCCTACATGGTTTGTCCTCTACAATATTTTCCTCCCGAATACCGAACAAAAATCAGATCCAACACCTATTGGCTGTAGGGTTTTAGGTGTTTATCAGGGGTCAGGGCCTCATTGAGCCTTGGCCTCTTTTTTGTGAAAGCACCAAAGCTCAAAGCGCTTCTCCTGCCAGTCTTTACCGTTTTAGCTCCACATCGACAATCCGGACATCTCCTCGCCGGATTACTTTTCCCGTTTTTTTGCCCGATTTAGCCACGAAAATGCCGTCCCACTGCTTCCCACAACTGTTGTGTAATAAGCAATCTTCCAAAATCAATGTCCCCCCCGGAAAAACCTCTATGCGCCCTCCGGGGGGCATAGAAATGCGGCTCCGGCTGATGTACAGAACAGCTCCCGAAGCCACCACCACGTCTCCACCCAAATCCCGGCTGCTCTGCCAATGTACTGAATCTCTTAGGATAAGGGTCTTTTGTTCATCCCAATGGCACCAGTTCGGTTCCAAAAAACGACGCTGGCGGGCATTCAAGCTGGAAAAATAATAGTGCACTTTGCCTATTTGACAGGGCGTCCAGGAATTTTGATAAGTGTTGTAATCCATCACATTGTTAGAACAAAGGCTATCGCAAGGTGGCGGCTCACTGCAAGACCAGCAATTGGGATGATTGGGCGTATCATCACATCCATCGTTGCCGCGCCAGGAATGGCTCAAGCCCAAGATATGTCCCAATTCATGCACACTCAATTTGGCAGACCCCCAACACCCTCCCCCAAGATGTTTCCAGCTATTTATTTTCAAAGCTCTGCCCAAGGCGATGCCCACAGCTGTTTTTTTGTACGTCGGTGAAAGCAGGCTGTCTTTATGGAAACCCAAAACAAAAATGTTCAAGACCGTATCCAATTGCACGCCATAGCGGTCAATGACCCTGCGATCGGAGCGGTTTCTGTCTTTGCCGTAAGCGATATAGGCATAAAGCTCATCGTCGTAGTGAAAGTAAATGCCCGTGCTGTCTGTCGGGTCATCAGGCCTGGGAGTCAGTTGGAGATCAAAGCGCAAAGGCAATGCCGGCAGGGTATTGCCTTTCGGCAAATAAGGCTTGCGGTTGTCGTGAAGCAAGGTGTTCATATTTTGTATCAACCGACGCCCTTCCTCTATGCCCTCTTGCCCGTTAAAATTCATGCTGCTGTCACGGCTGTTCACAAAATGTACATTCACGCGCAACCGCTTAAAAGGAGTGTAGCCCGGATGCTCGGGATCGGGAGCATAAGCGGCATAATCCCTGCTCAAATAAGAAGTATAAGCCTCAGGCACCCCACCTCTGTTTTCAATTTCCAAAGACAAACCCTCTCCATAACGTTCCCATATCGTACGATGACAACCGGATACCCCTAGCAACGCATTCAAAAAAGCAAAAAGGAAAAAACGACGCATAAATCTTTCTTTGCTACTAAAACAAGGTGCTATCAAATCAAACCTTTCATGCGGAACAAAACTCTTAGCGGGTAGAACAGAAACGCCAAAAAGCCGTATCTTGCCAGCGCAATGTTCTTCGGAACTTCCTTCTAACCCTCAAAAGCTAAGCACATGTCCATCTTAAAAGTCATTGAAATTTTAGCTGATTCCGACAAAAGTTGGGAAGACGCCACCTGCCAAGCCATTAAAAAGGCTTCCAAGAGCGTAAAAAACATTCGTTCCGCCTTCGTGCAAAGCCAAAGCGTAACCGTCAAAGGCAATGGCAAAGTAGATAAATACCGCGTCAATGTCAAAATCACTTTTGAAGTCAAGTGATCGCTTAGTCCGGAAGGGGCAGCTCTGCTGCCTCTCCTCCGGTTAAAACATCTATCACAGTCTTCAAGCTAATCAACAGCAACACCCTTCCTTCGGGTGTCACGCCCAGCTCATTGGTCTTTCCATCCTCCAGCAAAAGGGAGTCTTCGACATAAGACAACAGTTCTTCCTCTGCATACCCTTCAAAAAACACATCCAGCCGATGGCGAAAAGGTCCTGTACCTGCAGCCTGCCACAAAGTCCAATTTCGTTCTTCAGCCAGGCCGATTTGCTCCTCACCGATATTTGGCTTCTCTTCACAGGCTTGCCTCCATGAAGACCAAATGACCAGAGCCATAAAGAGCAACAACTCCTGCTCTTGCGCTGTCAGCAATCGAAATTGATCTGACATCAAATAGGCGTATAAAACGGGTTCCTTTTGCCGAAAGGCCACCAAAACTTCCTCTGTTGCAGAAACAACCTGTTCTATAGCCTGCTCAATAGCTTCCTCGGAAACCATAATCTCACATTTATTCACCCAACAGGCGTTTTAAGTATTGCTCCAACTGGAGCCCGCGCAATCTTACAGCCACAATTTTGCCTTCTCTGTCTAACAAAACGGCATGGGGAATGGAGCGCACACCGTATAGAGCGGCAATGGCACTTCGCCAGCCTTTTAAGTCAGAAACGTGATGCCAGGCCAAACTGTCTGTTTTAATAGCATCCAACCAGCGGTTGCGATCCCTGTCCAAACTGACTCCAATCACATCAAACCCCTTGTCTTTGTATTTTTGATAAGCCCGTACTACATTGGGGTTTTCTTTGCGGCAAGGCCCGCACCAGCTTGCCCAAAAATCTATGAGCACCACTTTACCCCGAAAATCACTCAAACGCAAGGTGTCGCCCTCCGGTGTAAGCCCTTCAAAATCCGGAGCTTGAGCACCCGGCATGCTGGCTCTCAGGCGACGAATCTGACTTCTCACCTGCTCAACAGCCTTAGGAGAAAGCTCTGCATATTCCTTGGAAAAAGCTTCTCCAAAAAACAAGTAAGACGGATGTTGCCTGCGCTGAAGCGCTGACAACAAGCCTCCGTAGGCCAGCTGCCGACGCAGGGTAGCTGCAGGAATTTTATTTAGCTGCTCGAGAATAAGAGCCTTGTGCACCTCCTCAGGCAATCGAAAGCTACACAGGGTTTCCGCATAAGCCTTCCAGGCTTCATAAACCCAGGGCATGTAATCTAAATCTTCCTTGCTCCAATCTACAAAATGAAAATACTCCTTAGCAAAAAAGAAACGCTCATCCGGATAATTTTTGGTATCAACGGGAAAACTCAAATACGTATTTAAGCGCACTACTTCCGCAAAATAAGGTTGTTCCTCCTCCATGCGCTTCAACAGTGACAACTTTTGCTCATCCAACAAAGCCATGCGTTGTATCACCCTTTCCTTAGCCAGCGAATCTCCTTGTACCCGGTTGTATTCCCAAATTGTCTTGGCATGGGCTGTTTTCAGGCGATTTATTTCCGCTTTGAGGTGCTCATAGCTCAAGTTGGCACTGTCTTTCTCCAAAAAACGCGCGTTGCGCATGCGCTCACAAGTTCCCTCGATAAGTATGCGTTTATCCAAACCGACGACAAAGAGCTTCAGGTTATTGCTATCAAAGCCGACATAAGCAAATCGAGGTTTCGTCCAGGGCAAAGCCAAAATAACCGTATCCCCTTTTACTGGGCCGGCAAGCTCTTGCTCAAAATAAAAACCGTTGAAGCTGTAAACAAAGACAGAATCTCGGGGCTTCTGACAGCTCGTAAAGTGCAACTCCAGTTCCACGGCCTCCTGAGCATAAAAAAATTGTGCAAAAAGCACAAAAGCAAAAAAAGAAAAATATCTCATGGTGTTGTTTGATTCACTTCATCTAAGAATTGTTGTTCACTCCAGATTTGCACACTACCCAGTTCTTTGGCCTTGCGCAATTTAGACCCCGGCTTCTCACCTACCACCAAGATATCCAGCTTAGAGCTAACTCCACTGAGTACTCGAGCCCCCGCTCGCTCAGCCAAAGATTTGGCCTCCTTTCGGCTCATCTGCTGCAAACTCCCTGTAAATAAAATTGTCTTGCCCGCCAAAGGCCCCTGGCGCTCCGAAACAGGTAAATCCTCTGCTGTCTGCCTTACATTAACGCCCAAAGCTTCCAATTCGCGTAAAACTTTGATATTTTCTTCCTCCGCAAAATATGCCATGACTTTGCGGGCGAGGATAGGCCCTATCTCAGGAATATCCTGAAAACGCTCTGCCTCCCAGGTGGCCAATTCAAAAACATCTTTTACACGAGCAGCCAGCAATTTGGCAGCTTTAGGCCCTAAATGATGAATGGACAAACTTTGTAACAAGCGGTACAAAGGATTGGTTTTCGACTTTTCCACAGCACGACGCAAATTGTCGGCAGATTTCTCTCCAAAACCCTCCAACCGCTTGATTTCATCAAACGGCAAACGGTAGAAATCTGCAAAAGTGCTCAACCAACCCAAATCGAAAAATCGCTTGACAATAGCCTCGCCCATACCATCTATGTCCATGCCGTCTTTAGAAGCAAAGAAAACCAACTTGCGTAGGGTTTGCTGACCGCAAACACAATGCGGGCAACGCCAAACGGCTTCACCTTCTTCTCTCACCAATTTTACCGGCTCATCCGTGTCGTTGACAGGGCAGTATTCCGGAAAAACAATCTGCCGCTCTGTCCCGTCTCGCAAATCAATCAAAGCTTTAACAATATACGGAATTACATCACCCGCCCGCTCTAACAAAACTTTATCTCCTATTTTCAAATCTCGCTCTCGAATAAAATCTTCATTGTGCAGAGACACCGAAGAAATGGTTGCTCCGGCCAAATTCACCGGTTCCAACTTACCAACCGGCGTAATCGCCCCGGTACGCCCCACCTGAAACACAACATCCACCAGGCGCGTTGTAGCCTGACGCGCCTTAAATTTAAAAGCCATAGCCCAGCGCGGGTGATGAGCCGTATAACCACAACGTTGCTGCCAATCAAAGCGATCCACTTTCAACACCATACCATCAATTTCAAAAGGATAGGCGTCTCGCTTTCTTTCCCAATCTTCACAATGAGCAATGGCCTCCTCTATACCTAAGCAAACCTTTAATTCATCGGGTTGTTGGGGCGTGCGAAATCCCAGCTCAGTCAACCAGGCAACAGCCTCCGAGTGCGTATCAAAAGGCAGGGGAACCTCCTCTCCTCGCTCGTTGCCCACATAGCCCAAGCGATAAGCAATCAAGACCAAACGACGACGCGCAACTTCTCGCGGGTCTTTCATTCTCAAACTTCCGGCAGCAGCATTTCTGGGGTTGGCGAACAAAGACTCTCCCTGCTCTTCCCGCTCGGCATTGACTTTCACAAATTCGTCCTTCCTAATTAAAACCTCTCCGCGAACCTCCGCCCGATAAATCCCCTTGGAAGAAAAAGCCGCTCGCAAAGGAATGCTCCGAATCACCTTCGCATTGGCTGTGATCTCTTCTCCCACTATACCATCCCCACGTGTCGCCGCCCAACTGAAACGATCTCCTTCATAGGTTACACCCAAGCTGCTGCCATCAAATTTAGGCTCTACACTATAGGCGATTTTTTCTCCCGATGACAAATTTAACAGCCGTTTAACCTGAGCATCAAATTCTCGTAAATCAGCAGGATCATACGAATTGGCCAACGACAAAAGCGGAAATAAATGCTCTCTATTTGGAAATTCACTAAGCAAATCGGAACCTACTCGCTGCGTAGGAGAATCCGCCGAAGCATATTCGGGATAACGCTTCTCCAGAGCCTCCAAACGCTTCATCAACACGTCATACTCGTAATCGCTAACCACAGGATCATCCTTCACGTAATACCTCCATTCGTGATAACGCAACAAATCCTCCAAATCCCTCATCAAGCTCTCTACCTCAGGGCCTTTCGGCAAATGGCTCAACCAAGCAGACAAGTCACCCTCCTTTAAAATCTGACGAGACAAATCGTAGTAGTACTTTTCTTGCTCTTTGCTGTACATAGACCTGATAACAGTTAAAATCAAATTGACAAAAGCTCTTTAAGCCAACACCTGCCGACAGGGATAAATCATCACTTTACTCGGACTTGCGTCCAAATCCAAGCTGATAATTTGCAGATTAAGCAGATAAAACCCATCCGGCACCTCATCATCGACATAAATCAACTCGGTAATGGTGCAATCCAAACGCCCCGCTATCACGGTATCCGGATACCGCCAAAAAGCCTTGTGCGCAGCCAAAAGCCCGCCATCCTCCTCCCGGTCCACAGAGGGTAAATCAAGGAGGAAATGGCGAATGCCCGCATCTACCAGATAGTCCATCGCCTCTTCCGACACATAAGGCGGGTTGGTGCCGGAATAAGAACGGTGCAACTTAGAGGGATCATTGGGCAGCGTTCTCAAAATCAAAGCCTCCGTTTGCAAGGGCCTTGCTTCAAATAAAGCCATAAACTGCTCCAACTCAACCACCCTGTCGCCATCTTCTCTCTGACGAGGATAAAGACTGACTAACTCCGCTGTAAAATGAAAGGTCTTCAAACAATCGTTAATCGCAAAGGCCTCTCGGGCAATATGCCCTACGCATTCAGTATGCGTTCCATTTCCATGTGGATTCAAATGCAAGTTGAAAAAATTCACAGGCCCGCCGGATTGCGTGCTCCCGATAAAATCTCCTGCTACCACCGGTTCAGCCCGATAGGGAGGAGCATAAAAGCAATTCACTTGATCTGCTGTCCGCAAAAGCGGAATAGACAAATCATACCCCTTGCCTAAATGGGCCTCATAAGATAAACCGCCTATGTCGAATAAAACGCTTTTCATCTTTATTTTGCTCATCCAACCCAAAAGGCCTTACGATAAACCACTATCCGACATCTCTCCGGCACCTAAGACCTCTGCAAAGATGCAACATAATTCGCTCTATACCCAAAATCAAACCGACTTGGATACAAACCTCTTGAGCTCAAGCACATATCCCATATAGGCAGGCCTTCCTTAGAAACGCTGGCATAGCTTCAGGCATTCCGTTACGAGTAGAAATCCGTATTTTTGCAGCCATTAAAAGACCAAAACAAACGATATGGCCTTGAGCGAGCAGGAAATCGTACGTAGAGAAAACTTGAAAAAAATCATTGAACTGGGAATAGATCCCTATCCACCGGAAGGCTGGGAAGTTAATGTCCATGCCAAGGAAATTCTGGAGCAATACGAGCCGGATAAAAACAACTTCCAAGAAATCAGCCTGGCCGGACGCATCATGGCTCGCCGCATTATGGGCAAGGCTTCTTTTGCCGTTTTACAAGACGAAACCGGACGCATACAGCTCTACATCAATCGCGATGAAATTTGCCCTGGTGAAGACAAAATCCTCTACAATGTCCTCTTCAAAAAACTGCTGGACCTGGGCGACATCATTGGGGTCAAAGGAAGGGCCTTTAAAACCAAAACCGGCGAAACCAGCATCCGCGTGTCCGAGTTCAAACTCCTGAGCAAGTCCCTGCGCCCCCTGCCCGTTGTCAAACGAGACGAAGAAGGCAAAGTCTATGACGCCTTTACCGATCCTGAGCTTCGCTTCAGGCAGCGCTACGTGGACCTCATCGTCAATCCCGAGGTGCGTGAAATTTTCAAAAAGCGCAGCAAACTCATCCAGTCCATGCGGCGCTATTTTGACGAACACGGATGGCTTGAAGTCGAAACCCCCATCCTGCAACCCATACACGGCGGTGCAGCAGCACGCCCCTTTAAGACCCATCACAACACCTTAGACATACCCCTTTATTTGCGTATCGCCAACGAACTCTATCTCAAACGCCTCATCGTAGGGGGCTTTGAAGGGGTTTACGAATTTGGCAAAATGTTTCGCAACGAGGGCATGGACCGCACCCACAATCCGGAATTTACTTCCATGGAAATTTACGTCGCTTACAAAGACTACAACTGGATGATGGGTATGGTAGAAGAATGCCTGGAACGAGTGAGCAAAGAAGTTACCGGAAACACCGAAGTCCAAGTCGGAGATCAACGCATCCAATTTGCCGGGCCTTACGAAAAACTCTCCATGTACGAAGCCATAGAAAAATATACGGGCATAGACATCAGTCAAATGGATGAAGAAGCCCTGCGTCAAACCTGCAAAAAGCTGCATATCGAAACAGACCCCTCCATGGGTAAAGGAAAACTCATCGATGAGATTTTTGGCGAAAAGGTGGAGCAGCACCTCATTCAGCCCACCTTCATCACCGACTACCCCATTGAAATGACACCGCTGGCTAAAAAACACCGCAGCAAAGACGGTCTGGTAGAGCGCTTTGAGCTCTTCGTCAATGGAAAGGAAATTGCCAACGCTTATACCGAACTAAATGACCCCATCGACCAACGCCAGCGCTTTGAAGAACAACTCAAGCTGGCCAACCGCGGCGATGAAGAAGCTATGGCTCTGGATGAAGACTTCCTGCGCGCCTTGGAGTACGGCATGCCTCCCACCTCAGGCTTGGGCATCGGTATAGATCGCCTCGCCATGTTACTCACCAATCAACATTCCATTCAAGAAGTTCTTTTCTTTCCCCAAATGAAACCGGAAGCAACAAAAAAGGAGGAGGCTTAAGCCTCCTCCTTTTTACAAACGAGCAATAATCGTTCTGTTTCCTTTTACTTTCTGCCCTAAATCCACCTCCAGTTTGACATCTAAAGGCAAAATCAAATCTACGCGGGAACCAAATTTGATAAAACCCATATCTTGGCCCTGTATCACTTCTTCTCCGGGACTTAAATAATTCACTATGCGCTTTGCCATAGCTCCGGCTATCTGGCGACACAAAATCTCTACCTCCCCCGTATCTATGACAATGGTCGTTCGCTCATTCTCCTCCGAGGACTTCGGGTGCCAGGCTACCAGATACTTCCCCGGATGGTATTTGAAGTAATTCACCCGGCCACTAACCGGATTTCTGTTGACATGTACATTCGCCGGTGACATGAAAATAGACACCAACAACCGGCGCTCGCCAAAATATTCCTTCTCATCCACTTCTTCTATAGCTACAATTTTGCCATCTGCAGGTGCATAAATGCAACGGTCATCCGGCACCATCAGCTCCCTCCTCGGATTCCTAAAAAACATCACCACGGCCAAAAACAAGACGGTAAAAACCGTAACAATACCCGACAACAAGCCCGGGAAAAACACATCTGCCAGTAAACTCAATAATACAGCAGCCAAAGCCGTGAAAAAAATAATTCGCCTACCTTCCTTATGAATCCTGATGATCATAAATCCTCTTTTTGAACACATTCCTCTACCCGGGGGCAAAAGCTTCAACACCTAACTAAAAACAAGAACTCCAAAACTATCAGCCCCCTACCACTTTCCACCCATTCGAGTGTTAAGCTCACAGGCCCTGTACTTCATCACCTTAAAAAAAACAAACTGACACTTCTCTTTGTACAAAGCCTGACAAAGATAACCCTTTCCTACAATATACCAAACCTTAAAAAGCAGCCCTCAATACCTGTAAACAACCGATAAGTAGGACATAAGGGAAGACGTAAAGCCCCTTCCCAAAGCTTTCGCTCCGGGTACATGTGCCCAAGCCTTTCGTCTTGAGCGTACAAATCGAAAAAAGGCAACTATTCGTCCAATTTTTTCATTCAAAAACCCAAAACAGATGACCTTAAAACCATCCCAAACCAAAATGGTTTGAGGTATTTACCACTCGCAAACAAGCGGAAGATAGGAAGTTTGGCAGGCAGATGCTTCCCAAACCTCTTAGCCATGAATATATTCAACAAGCAGACAGCTTAGAGAATAGGCCCAGTTAGCTCACCAGGCATTTGGCAGCCAATTCAACGCCATGTCCAAACCCTTTTAAAATCATCAAATAGAAAAAAATGCTGATAGAGATTCTTCAAGCCATACGCAACTATGCCCGGGCCTGGCACATCGTCAACAAATTGCGCTTGTGGCCTTTCTTTTTCATTCCCGCCCTCATCAGCCTCCTTCTGGGTGGCATCATAGCCTGGAGCGCCTGGAGTGTAGCCGGCTCGACAGCTTCCTGGCTCATTGCCCATTATCCCTGGACCTGGGGTGCTGCCACAGTCGCCAAAATTGCCGCCGTATTTAGTGGCTTGCTCCTCGCTGCTCTGGGTTTCATCCTCTATAAAAACCTTGTCATGATTTTAGCAGGCCCCTTTATGAGCCCGCTTTCTGAAAAAGTAGAACGCCATCTCACCGGTGGAAAAACATCTCCTACTTGGCATGCTACACACCTACTTCGCGACCTCATCCGTGGCTTGCGCATAGCTCTACGCAACATAGTCCGAGAACTCCTGCTCACTTTCATCCTCTTGCTCATAGGTCTGATTCCGGCACTTTCACCTTTTACTTCCATAGGCATTTTTCTGGTGCAATCTTATTTCGCAGGATTTGGCAATATGGACTACACGCTCGAAAGACAATTCGGCTACAGAGATAGCATCCGTTTTGTTCAAAGACACAAGGGCCTAGCTTTGGGAAACGGTATTCTCTTTATGCTGCTACTCTTAACCGGCATAGGCTTTCTCATTGCCCCTCCTTGGGCAACCGTAGCGTCCACCCTCGATACCCTGGAAGCCCTCAAAAAAGAAAAAAGCTAAGCCGTCATGACTTTGTTTCTGCCTTTCGGCAAATGTTCTATTTTTGCTCAATGACCAAAAAGAAAAAAAAATACTACGTCGTCTGGCGCGGCATACAACCCGGGATTTATGAAAACTGGCAGGATTGCCAAGCCCAGGTCAAGGGCTATCCTCACGCATCCTTCAAATCTTTTCTGTCTCGCGAAGCAGCACAAAAGGCCTTTGAAGCAGGAGAAGATTCCTCTCAAATCACAGTGAAAAACAAGCTGGAAAAGCCGAAAATTGACCCCAAAGAGCAAAGTTTGCTCAGAGAAAAGGAAGTTCTTCCCAATAGCTGGGCTGTAGATGCTGCCTGTAGTGGAAATCCCGGCCCCATGGAATACAGGGCTGTACATCTGGCAGACCATACAGAACTTTTCCACAAAGAATTCCCTCTGGGTACCAACAACATCGGAGAATTCCTCGCTATCGTACATGCCTTGGCCCTTGCCCAAAAGACTGACAATGAGCACATTCCCATTTACACAGATTCCGCACTGGCTTTAAACTGGGTCAAAAAAGGTCGCTGCAAAACGACCTTAGCATCTACTCCTGAAACCGAGCAAGTCTTTAAGGTCATCCAAAGAGCAGAAGATTGGCTAAGCAAAAACAAATGGAAAAACCCACTTCTAAAATGGGATACCTCGCGCTGGGGCGAAATCCCGGCCGACTTTGGCAGAAAAAGCAAATAAATTTACAACGCCTCAATCCTTTACGATTACACACATCAAACCACTTCGAAGGCCGAAATCCAAATAGGCTTGGCACATTTTTAAATGTGAATACTTAGAGTCCCATCTCACACTACATCTTCCGCAGCTCAATCTATGAAAATCACGGATATACCCGAAGCGAAGTGGGTTGGGAAAATGAGTACATAAAAAAAGCCCCCCTCCGAAAAAATCGAAGAGAGGCCATCCCAAAAACCGATTTATCTTAATGGAATGAGAAAAAAGCAGGAGCACCTTGCTAAGCAAGATGCTCCACGCCTTAAAGGTTCTTATTCCATGATGACCATCTTGCGAGTGGCCGTTTCCGTAGCGGTTTCCAACTTGTAGTACAGCACGCCGGTGGCATTCAGTTTGCTCACGCGAACTTCATTGTAACCCTTCGTGCCTTCTACCTTCATCAAACGGATCACTTTGCCCGAGGCATCCATGATCGTCAAGCTCGCACTACCGGCTTCCGGCAGATTGAAGCCTA
>JALSKB010000114.1 GCA_026989035.1 Saprospiraceae bacterium
AAACGGCCCGACCTGCCGGGACATCATTTGCCGAAAGACGGGCAAAACGCTAAGGCAGAAAAAACCAACTTTATGGAACGCCTGCTTTTTTACCTCATCGCCGTTGCTTTGGTGGTTTTCGGGATTCTTTCCGTAAGCTCTCGCCGCATTTTGCGGGCAGCGGTCTATTTATTTTTTGTCTTGTCAGGCATGGCAGCCATGTATTTTTTGATGGGTTACAACTTTTTAGCTGCCGTACAGCTCATCGTCTATGCCGGAGGTATCACCGTGCTTATCATCTTCGCCATTTTGCTGACTCATGGTATTGATCATCGCCTCCGCCTGGCGCCGACTGGTCAGTTGTTGGCAGCTTTGGCGGCTTCTTTAATTGGCATTTTCCTGAGCTTGCGCGTGATTTTCACATATCCTTTTCCGAAAAACGTGCGGGAGCCGGAGGTCAGTATGGGGCTTGTCGGAGAGCAACTGTTGGGTGTGGGGAAGAATGGCTATCTGTTGCCCTTTGAGGTGATTAGTTTCTTGCTGTTGGCGGCTATGGTGGCCGCCATAGTGATTGCTAAGGGGCGGAGAAGGAAATCGGGTAGCTGAGGAGTTTTGTGTTTGTGATTTGTCAAAACCTGAAGGACTTTGTTTAAGAAACTTAGATTTTGAATCAATGATAGAAGGAATCAGCATTCAGGAAATTATGGCCGTCTCGGTTGTGCTGTTTTTCACAGGTATTTACGGCTTTTTGACGAGGCGCAACCTGATCAGTATTCTCATTTCTTTGGATTTGCTGTTAAACGCTGTGGCACTTAACATGGTGGCGATCAACCGCTATTTGCATCCGGAGCATTTGCAGGGGCATTTTTTCGCGATTTTCATCATTGCCGTAGCTGCAGCCGAGGTCGCGGTGGCTATAGCCATCATCATTGATTTGTATCGCCTCATGCATTCGGTGGATGTGGAGGAAGTGGATAAGCTCAAATACTAAAAACCAGCTGAACGATGACCTCTTTCGACTACGCTCTTTGGATACCGCTTTTGCCATTTTTGAGCTTTTTGATTCTCATCTTTTCGGCCAACCGGATGCAGGCCAAGCCGGCAGGTATTGTTAGTTTGTTGTTTGTGTCGGTTTCTACAATGCTGTCTTTGCTTTTGGCTTTTGTCTATTTTAGTGAGGCAACGGGCCATGAAGCCTATGCAGTCATTCAGCCCTGGCGTTGGACCTGGTTGCGTTTTGCGGAACATTTGCCTTTTGAGATGGGGCTTTTGTTGGACCCCCTTTCGGTGATGATGCTGGTAGTGGTTACGCTGGTTTCTTTGATGGTACAGTTGTACAGCCTGGGTTATATGAAAGGTGAACGGGGTTTTGTGCGCTATTACGCCTATTTGTCTTTGTTCACCTTTTCGATGTTGGGTCTGGTACTGGCCAACAACATTTTTCAGACTTACTTCTTTTGGGAACTGGTGGGTGTTTCTTCTTTCTTGTTGATTGGTTTTTACTACGACAAGCCTTCTGCGGTGGCGGCGGCCAAAAAGGCTTTCATTGTTACGCGTTTTGCCGACTTGGGATTTTTGATTGGGATTTTGATCTTGTCCTATTATGCCGGCACTTTTGATTTTAGTCTGTTGAACGCAGTGGATGGCCCTGTGTTGGGCAGGGAGTGGGGAGCTGTCTTTGCCGGTCATTCGCTGATGTTTTGGGCTTTGATTTTGATTTTTATGGGAGCGGCGGGCAAGTCGGCCATGTTTCCCTTGCACATTTGGTTGCCCGATGCTATGGAAGGCCCCACGCCGGTTTCGGCCTTAATTCACGCAGCTACCATGGTGGTTGCCGGTGTTTATCTGGTCGCTCGTCTCTTTCCCGTTTACTATCTGGTCGATTACGGAGCGGCTTTGGATGTGGTGGCCTGGGTGGGGGCTATTTCCGCTCTTTTGGCAGCCTTGATGGCCATGGTGCAGATGGACATCAAGCGGGTGTTGGCGTATTCGACCATGTCGCAGATTGGCTACATGATGTTGGCCTTGGGTGTTTCCGGAGACAGCGGGGCAGAGGGCCTGGGCTATACGGCTTCTTTGTTTCACTTGCTTACCCATGCTTTTTTCAAATCCCTGCTTTTCCTGGGAGCCGGGATGGTGATTCACGCTTTGCACACCAACGACTTGCGGGAGATGGGCAGCTTGCGCAGGCATATGCCCTGGACGCACTGGACATTTCTCATAGCTTGTCTGGCCATTTCGGGGATTCCGCCTTTTTCGGGTTTTTTCAGCAAGGACGAAATTTTGGCGGCAGCCCATGAGGCCCATCCCTGGATTTTTGCCATTTCGTATTTCGTGGCCGGTTTGACGGCTTTTTACATGTTCAGGCTTTACTTCACCGTCTTTTGGGGTCGGGAGAGGTCGTATGCCCATCCGCCACAGGAAGGCGGCTGGAACATGAAAGGCCCCCTGCTTTTCCTGGTCGGTTTGACGGTTTTGGCCGGCTTTATTCCTTTTGGAAATTTTGTTTCTCCCGACCGCTTACCGCATGCATCTCATCTGGAGTGGAAGCTGGCTTTGGCCAGCATAGGTATTGCTTTGATTGGTATTTTGGCAGCGGCTTATCTCTACAGTCGTTATCGGTTATTGCCCACACAGATAGCGCGTTCTCTGGGGCCTTTGTATCGCTTGTTTGAGCGCAAGCTCTACATCGACGAGCTTTACGCTTTTGTCGCAAAGCGCCTTTTGATAGATGGTCTGGGCACGGCTGTTGCCCGTTTTGATCGCCGCGTGGTTGACGGCACGATGAATTGGATTGGAAGAACGACAGTCAGCTTGTCTCGGGCTATTCGAGGCATACAGTCGGGGCAGGTGCAACACTACGCTTTGATTTTTGTAGGAGGCGTATTGGCTTTGGCCATTTGGCTTCTTTTCAGATAAAGGATTGGCTGCATTTCTTTTTGGAGGTGCGGCTGTAAACAACTGTTGGTTTATGGATATCCTCACAGCTTTAGTCGTCGTTCCGGCTTTAACGGTTTTGGTCTTGTTTTTTGCAAAAGACTTGCGTCAAGCTCGGGTGTGGGCTGCTTTAGGCACAGGCGTGGAATTGATTTTGGCCGTTGTGCTGACGTTTTGGTATCTGCAGTTGAGAGGGGAGGGGCATGCGGAGGAAATGCTTTTCACCAAAGACGTGTTGTGGTTTAAGAGCTTGAACATCCACTACGCCATTGGAGTAGATGGCATTTCCGTTTCGCTGATTTTGCTAACGGCCATTGTGCTTTTTTCCGGGGTGTTCATTTCCTGGCACATGGAAGAGCTTTCCAAGGAGTTTTTTATTTCACTTATTGTTTTGGGGACTGGGGTCTTTGGCTTTTTTATATCCTTGGACTTGTTCACCATGTTTCTCTTTTACGAGTTGGCTGTGATACCCATGTATTTGCTGATTGGTATTTGGGGAACGGGGCCGCGTGAATACGCTGCTATGAAGTTAACTTTGATGTTGATGGCCGGTTCGGCCCTTTTGCTGGTGGGCATTTTGGGCTTGTATTTTTATTCTGCTCCCGAGGGTGGACAGCCTACCTTTAATTTGTTGGCTCTGGCACGGGTAGATTTTCCGATTTCCATGCAGCGTTTTTTCTTTCCCCTGATTTTCACCGGTTTTGGCGTTTTGGGAGCTTTGTTTCCTTTTCACACCTGGTCGCCCGACGGCCACGCTTCGGCACCTACGGCGGTATCTATGCTGCATGCCGGCGTTTTGATGAAATTGGGTGGATATGGCGCTTTTCGGGTAGCTATGTATTTGCTGCCGGATGCAGCAGCAGAGATGAGTTGGATTTTTATTATCCTGACGGCAGTGAGTGTTTTGTATGGGGCTTTTGGCGCTTTGCGTCAGACGGATTTGAAGTACATCAATGCTTATTCCTCGGTGAGCCACTGTGGCTTGGTGCTTTTTGCCATTTTAATGATGAATAAGACCTCTTTTGATGGTGCTGTGTTGCAGATGCTTTCTCACGGATTGATGACAGCCCTGTTTTTTGCTTTAATCGGGATGTTGTACGAGCGTCTGCACACGCGAGATGTTTACAAGATGGGTGGCTTGATGAAGGTCTTGCCGGTGATTTCTTCCTTGTATGTGGTTGCGGGGCTGGCTTCTTTGGGTTTGCCCGGCTTGAGTGGTTTTGTTGCTGAGATGACGATATTTGTCGGAGCTTTTCAGCACGAAGATTCTTTTTACCGAATAGCTGTTATCGGATCTGTTTCAGCTATAGTGGTTACGGCTGTTTACATTTTGCGGGTTGTGGGCATCATGCTGATGGGGCCTTTGAAGAACCCCGCTTTTGCCGATTTGCCTTCTATTGCCTGGCAAGAGCGTTTGGGAGCGGCTTTGTTGTTGGTGCCCATTGTGGGTATGGGACTTTTTCCCGGATGGCTTTCGGAGATGATTATGAACAGCTTGGACCAGCTTGTTGCCAGGTTTTGAGCCGTAGTTTGAGGTTTTGATTGTCGTCGGGCCTTTTGGCTCGGGTAAAGACTAAACAAATACAGATGGATTGGCAGAATCTTTTCTTGATGCGTTCGGAAATCTCTTTGGCCGTTTTGCTTTTGGTCATTTTGATGATGGAAATTGCACAAAGCGGTAAAGGAAAGGTGCACTTGCCCGTTGTGCTTTTGCTTTTGTTTGCACTCCATACGGTTTTGGCCTTTTTGCCTTTGCCCGAAGGTCAATTGTTTGGGGGGATGTTTCGCACCGATTCTGGATTGCAATTGATGAAGAACGTGCTTAATGTTGGTGTATTGTTGGTCTTGTTGCAGGCAGATGCTTATGTTCGCAGCCATTGGGTAGGGAATCATCGAATGCTCGAGTTTTACTTTTTGCTTTTTTCTTCTTTGCTGGGCATGTATTTCATGCTTTCTGCCGGAGATTTTTTGATGTTTTACCTAGGGCTGGAGCTGGCCTCTTTGCCGGTAGCAGCTTTGGCTGCTTATGAATTGAGTCGTCAGCGTTCGGCAGAGGCGGGTATCAAGTTGGTTTTATCGGCGGCACTGGCTTCTGGAGTTCTCCTGTTTGGTATTTCCCTTTTGTATGCTGCCGGAGGATCCATTTACTTCGAGGATTTGCTAAAGGGGTTTTCGCCAAATGCTTTGACGACTTTGGGCTTCATTTTTTTCTTTTCAGGCCTGGCCTTTAAGATTTCGTTGGTACCTTTTCACTTGTGGACGGCAGATGTTTATGAGGGTGCCCCCATCAGTATAACTTCTTATTTGTCGGTGGTATCTAAGGGAGCGGCTGTTTTTGTTTTAGGTCTTTTGCTGATGCGGCTGTTTCCGCTTTTTGCAGAAATGTGGCGCGAGGTGTTGGTGGTTTTGGCCATTTTGACGATGAGTTTGGGTAATTTGTTTGCCTTGCGGCAAACGAACATGAAGCGTTTTTTGGCTTTTTCGTCTATAGCTCAGGCAGGTTTTATTCTTTTGGGCCTTTTGGCCGGTACGCCGGAGGGCATGACTTCTGTCGTTTATTTTGTGTTGATTTACGCTTTTTCCAATTTGGCAGCTTTTGGTGTGGTTCAAGTCATTGCCTTGCAAACGGGCAAGGAGTCTATGGAAGATTACGAGGGTTTGTATCGCAGCAATCCGCGTTTGAGTCTGGTGATGCTTTTGGCTTTGTTTTCTCTGGCCGGCGTGCCTCCGGTGGCCGGTTTTTTCGGTAAATTTTTCCTTTTCATGTCGGCTGCAGGAGCTGGCTATTACGGTTTGGTTTTGGTGGCGGTGGTTAATGTGGTGATATCTCTTTACTACTATTTGTTGGTCGTTCGGGCGATGTTTCTTCGTCGTTCGGAGCGAGCCATGGCAACTTTCTCCAGCGATTTGCCCATGCGCATTAGCTTAGTAGCCTGTGTTGGAGGTATTCTTTTCCTGGGGTTGTACAGTCCGGTGTATGAGTGGGTGTTGACGCTTTTGCATTCCGGGGGTTAAGCAAAGTTTTGATAGAATTCCACGACGCGGGGGTCTGTCATGATGTCGCGGGGGCGTAGTTTTTGCCGAAGGACCAGCTCGTCCAGTTTTCGGCAGCGGCTGAGGGCGACGTAAGCTTGTCCGTATTCGAAAGCACCGTGCCCGAAGTCTATGATAGCCCGGTCGAAGGTTTTGCCCTGGGCTTTGTGGATGGTAACGGCCCAGGCTAACTTGATGGGGAACTGTTCAAAGGAGCCGATAACTTCTTCTTCCAGCTCTTTGGGATTTTGGGGGTCCACTTTGTACTTGATGATTTCCCAGAGGTAGGGTTCCAGTTCAAAGCGCGTTTCCTGTTCATTTTCGCGGATTTCGACTTCTACTTTGCCATCTTGGATTGACACGACTTTGCCGATGCTGCCGTTGACGTAGCGTCGGTCGGGGTCGTTGCGGATAAACATGATTTGAGCACCTTCTTTGAGGGTCAGGGTTTTTTCTGTGGGGTAAGCCGAGGGTTTAACCGTACCGGTGATTTTTGCTTCGAACTGATAAGCTTTTGAGGGCAGTTTGTTGAGTTCTTGCCTGTTGATGCGGTTGGCTGTGATATTGCGAGCCGTCAGGGTAATGTAGTGGGTGTCTTCGGGTGGTTGAAAGTCGGGCAGGTAGCGGCTGTTGAGTTCTTCCAAGATGTCGTAATCCACGGCATTGGAGCGTACGGCATGGAGCAAATCGAGAAAGCGTTTTTCTTTTTGTCGAAAGACCTTTTGTAGTTCGACAGTTTCGAACTCAAATCCCTCTTGAAAAACCCGGGCAGAAAAGAAGTAGGGGCTGGAGTAGATGTTTTGGAAGACCTGTCTTTCTTCTCGGCTGGACAGTACCGGAGGGAGTTGGAAGAGGTCTCCTACGAGGAGGATTTGCACTCCGCCGAAGGGGTTACCGTTGCCTCTGTTGATGCGGAGAAAGCGGTCTATGCCATCCATGAGGTCGGCACGCACCATAGAGACTTCATCGACGATGAGCAATTCCACATTTTGGTAAAGCCGGTTGGGGAAGACCTTGCGGACGTCTTTGGGTTGAATCAATTTTGGCGGAAGCCTGAAAAAGGAATGGATGGTTTGCCCGCGCACGTTGAGTGCTGCAATGCCGGTAGGTGCTACCACAGCTGTCTTTTTGTTGCCGGCTCTGGCGATGAGTTGTAGGAGGGTGGATTTACCCGTACCTGCCCGACCTGTGAGAAAGACGTTTTGCGTGGTGTTGTCCATGAGGTCCAACACATAGTTAAATTCGGAAGTCAGGGTAACGGGTTCTTTTTTCATTCCGGGCATTTACCGTCCGTCCAGCTTTTTAATCCGGCATTGCGAGCAGCGCAGGCGTTGGGATAAGTTTTGCCATTGCAACCGCAGACGGGGTCATAGACATCCGGGCAGGGTTGCCTGCGTATGGCGGCGGGGTCTTGGCAGGGGTCGCAAGGTCCCTCGGCAAAGTGTTTGACTCCGGCCTTTTGAGCTTCACAGCGGTTGGGATAGGTTTTGCCATTGCAGCCACAGACGGGTAGATAGATTTCTCCGCAGCCTTTGTCGGGCTCTATTTTTCGGGGGTCGATGCAGTCTTCGCAAGGTCCTTCCGTCCAGCTTTTCAGCCCGGCATGGCGGGCGAGTTCTTCATTGGCGTAGGTGCGGCCATTGCAGCCACAGACGGGTTTATAGACTTTGGATGCAGGGGCTTTGCGTATGGCTGAGGGGTCCTGGCAAGGATGGCAAGGCCCGTCGGCGTAGTGTTTTAAGCCGGCTTTTTCCGCTTCACAGGCGTTGGAGTAGGTTTTGCCATCACAGCCGCAAACGGGTTGATAATTGCGGGGGCAGGCCTTGTCAGGTTTAACTCGTTGTGGGTCGATGCAGGCGTTTTCCTCTTCGGGGCAAGGGCCTTCGGTCCAGGAGGTGAGTCCTGCCCGAGAGGCATAGCAGTCGTTGGGGTAGGTTTTGCCGTCACAGCCGCAAACGGGCTTGTAAATTTCTATACAGGCTACATCGGGTCTTATTTGGGTTGAGTCTATGCAGCTTGTTTGGGGCTCCGGGTTTTCTCGTTCCGATTTGAAAAAGATGCAGGAAGAGAAGAGTAGTACTGAGGAAAAAATGAGCAGAGCGAGTAGTTGAAAAGTTTTTTTCATAAACAGATAGTCGTTGGTGTTGAGGTGGGCAAGTACCCGATTTATACTCATGGCGAAGCGATTTGGTAGGCGTCAGCCTCCTAAACTCTCTACCTTTTGCCTGTTTGCGAGTCGCAAATATCCCAAACCATTTCGGTTTGGGTATAAGCAAAGATACTGAGATTTCGTATTTTACAGGGCGTGTTAGCCACCCAGGCAACCTTAGCTGCATTTTTTGTACATATACTTCTAAGATGGGAGGTTTGTGTGGGCTTGTGGTTGCTGCATCTCCTAATCAGCCGTTGGATGAAGCTTTGAACATCTTCCAGTGGCTCGGTCTGTTACAGAGTATCTGTCAGTCCCCGTTTCTGCACTTTAAAGACTCTGCATGTCTTTTACTGATGATAACCGATTGATTGAGGCTTGCCTGCGGTTTGACCGAAAAGCGCAAAAAGCCCTATACGAAAAGTACAAAAAGACTTGGTTTTTGTGTTGCTTGCGCTATGCTGCCAACAAGGCCGAAGCTGAAGACATGCTGCAGGATGCGGCCATGGCCATTTTTTCGGACTTGGCCACTTACGATGCCCGAAGGGGTGCTTTTAGCACTTGGTCGCATAGGGTAGTGGTGCATGCAGCCTTGCGCTACATCAGAAAATGGAGGCCTATAGACAGCTTGACGGACCCTGAATCTTCGGCTTTGTTTCAGGAGGATGAGTCGGAGTCGGTGTACGAGAAGATGGGAGCCAAGGAGCTTTTGGACATGGTGCAAAACCTGCCGACCGGATATCGACTCGTGTTTAATCTCTACGTTTTGGAGGGGTTTAAACACGCAGAAATAGCTGAAAAACTCAACATTAGCGTGAACACTTCGAAAACGCAGTTGCTGAAAGCCAAGCGCATGTTGAGAAAGAAACTGGAGGCCTTGCTTCAAAAAGACTGCCCATGAAAGACGGACTGGAAAGATTGTTTTACAAATACCTTCGGCAGCAGTTGCCGGAAGATGCCGATTGGAACGCTCCTTCGGATGAAGTGTGGTTGCAGGTAGAAAAAGCTTTGGGAGAGAATCAAGAGCGTAGGCGTCCTTTTTTGTGGCTCTGGCTGGCTATTGGCCTGCTTTCCCTAGGGCTCCTTTTCGTTTTGTACCATCTGGAGCATTTACATACCGAAATGAAGGAGGTACACCATCGTGCGGCTGTCGCGGTCAAGCCTTTAGAACAGATAGAGAAAAGCAAGGTGGAAAAAGAGCGGAAATGGATAGAAGACAAAGAAGGTGAAAACAAGCCGGCTACTTGGTCTGAATCCGGTTTTTCTCGCGTGGTGGAGAAGTCAGATAAATCCGGCCTTTCAGCGGGCAATGAAGTAATCCGAGCTGACAGAAGGACAAAAGAGGCGGCGGGAGAGGAAACGAAGAGTCCGCTGGTTTCTCATTTGGCGAAAGCCCCAAAGCATTCAAATTCAGTACGGCAAAGCGGGATGGTGGCTTTGTTGCCCTTGGGCTTTTTGGGTGTAGGGGAAGTCGCTTACCAAGATGCTCGTACTTTTGAAGGCTTTTCTGTTGCTTTTGAAAGGGCTTGGGAAAAGGAAAAATCGGTTAATCCCTTTTTCCTCTACGCTTATGCAGGGCTTTCCGAAACTTTTGCACCGGTGAAAGGCCAAATGTCCAATGGCTTTGAAGCTATGGTGGACAGCGACAAAGGCATGACTTCTCTTCATTGGGCTGTTGATGTGGGCCGGAAGTTCAATAAGTCCTGGGGTGTTTTTACCGGTTTGCATTACGGCTCATTAAAGCTGTGGTCTTTGTCGAAGGTGCAGGCAGTATTTGATTCTTCCGGTGAAGTTCCCGATGCTTCGGGTTTTATGAAAAGTTCACAGCTCTTCTCCATTCCCTCTTCCGTCGGCATGATGAAAAAGGAAATGGTGCTCAGGTATCCTTCTTCTCTGGGCATACAATCGGGTGATTTGCTGGAGGCGCAGGTGGAGGTCATCAATGATTTGCAAGGCTTTCAATTTCCGCTGGGCGTTATTTACGAACGGCCCTTGTGGAAGCGTTTTTCGCTTTCGGCACGCTTGGGAGTAGCCTGGAATGTGGTTTTTAAATCTGAGGCCAAGTTGATTCCGGTGGTCATGTATCAGGGCTATTCGCTGCAGATTGAAGCTCCGAATCAGGTGGAAACTTCTTTCCCGAATCACTGGAGTGTTTTTGGTGATATGTCTGTTTTCTGCAATTTGTCTCCATCTTGTTCCCTGGGTTTGCGCACGGCCTATTCTCGAGAGATTCGTCCGCATTTTCAACTGGAAGACATGCATTCCAGTCTTTTTTC
The DNA here is from genome assembly GCA_026989035.1 of Saprospiraceae bacterium. Taxonomy (GTDB): domain Bacteria; phylum Bacteroidota; class Bacteroidia; order Chitinophagales; family Saprospiraceae; genus WGBN01. The sequence goes on from JALSKB010000114.1 coordinate 10,375, forward strand.
TCTGGGTTTAAGTTCGGGAATTTTTTATCGATTTTAATTTTTCAGGCAACCATTTCGGTTATGGGGGTACATATCTTTTTGAAGCCCCTCTGAAAATACCGGTTTGATTTTCCGGTACATTTTTTACGTGTATGTGCTCAAACTGTGCAACGGATTGAGCCTGTCGTCCTACATGCCGAACAAGGACTGAAATAAAGTAGGCTAACTCAAAAAAGCGCGAGTTGATCTTTGCTTTTTTGCCAAAACCAAAAAAATGAACAAAGTTTTGTTTTTGATTTTTGCCTCCATCGTTTGGTTGGCTTCGTGCAAGCCGGAGGAAACCATGCCCATGCCTGTTGAAAAGGATTTTACGGTAACCATTCGCAACAAGACAGATGCCAAAGATTATTTTACTTCGGGCACGACCAGTTTGATTATGCCGGGCGAGTCGTATTCTTTCTCCTTCCATGCAGGTAAAGGGCACTATTTGCAATTCGGAACGATGTTTGTACAGTCCAATGATCTTTTTGTGGCTCCTTCCGATGAGGGCCTTGCCTTGTACAATGGAGACACGCCTTTAACGGGCAATATTACCTCTATGCTCAAGCTGTGGGATGCGGGCACGGAAGTGAATGAAGAGCCCGGTGTAGGGCCAAACCAGCCTCCCCGCCAATCCGGCCCCAATACGGGTATGGATGAGAACGGTGTGGTTCACGAGGTGAACGACGGCTTTACTTATCCTGCTTTATCTGATGTCATCCAGGTGAGCATAACGCATGACGGGGGTACCATGTTTACAGTAACCTTGGAAAATGTTTCCAATGCTACTTCTCTGCCTACGCCTTTTGCTCCGGGTACCTGGGTGGTTCATTTTTCCGGGCAAAAGCCGATGTTTGCCGATGGTTCGGCAGCTTCTCCCGGTTTGGAAGCCTTGGCCGAAGACGGTGATATCAGTTTGATGGATGGGAATTTGAGTTCGAAAAGCGGTTTAATGGTTGTTTTTGCTCCGGGTGCTTTTTCCGTAGGTAATGAAAATTCTGTGTTTGCGCTGGGTCAAGCTGCCGATTCCAAGCTTGAGGCTTTGGCCGAAGATGGCGATGTTTCGGGTTATAGCGATGTTTTTAATACACCTATGGGAGCTTCCATGCCGGGGCCATTGACACCGGGAAGTTCTTATACGTTTAGTTTTACGGGAACGAAAGGTGACATCTTGTCTTTTGCTTTGATGTTTGTGCAGTCCAACGATTGGTTTGTGGGTTTGGATGGCATGGATTTGTTTAACGGAGATGCAGCTATCTCCGGCGATGTTACGGCCCAGGTGGCTCTTTACGATGCCGGTACGGAAGTGGATGAATATGCAGGAGCGGGCAACAATCAGCCTTTGCGTCAAAGCGGGCCGGATACCGGTATGGATGAGCAGGCGAGTGTTCAGTTGGAAACAGCTGCGGGTGCTCATGTGCCTTCTGTTGCCGACATGCTCGAGATCGTCATTCAGGTCAATTGATCTATTGAAGGTAAGCCACCGTCTCTATTCGAGTTTTTGGCGGTTGTTTCCCTTTTACAGCTTGAAAAAATCACTGTCCTTTTCGGAGGGCAGTGATTTTTTGGTTTTTGTTGTAAAGGACTTTATCTTTGAAGAAAAGTCTGAAGATGAGGTTTTCTTTACTGCTTTTTGTCTTTTTGTTTTTTGCTTCACTTGGGTATGCTCAGCCGGAGTTTGGAGGCCTGCCTCTCTTTTTGCGAGATCCCGGGCAATATGCCTTGCCTGCCAAGCCGCGGCTTCTTCCACAACCCGATTTGGCGAAAGCCCGGGAAAAGGCTTTGCAAAATCCCGACAATCCACTTTTTGCCCTTCCGCTTGCTTTGGATTTTGCGTTGAAAGACGGCGAGGTTTTTCATTTGCCGAAAGGCGGAGAATTGTATCTCTTATACCTGCGCGTACCCGGAGTTAAGGGCTTATCTCCCATTTTTGGAGATTGGCATTTGCCGCTAGGAGGGCGTTTGTACGTAAGTGATCCGCAGGGAAGTCATGTTTATGGTGCTTATACCGCGCAAAACAACACGCAGAGTGGGCGCTTTCGCACGGGTTTCGTGCCGGGAGAGGAAGTGGTGATTGAGTTGTATGTTCCGCCTTTCGGCAAATGCGATCCGCGGCTGTTGCGTCTGGATTACCTCTTTGAGGAACCTGCGGCGGATAAGGCCCTTAGTGCTTTTGGCTTTGGCACTTCGGATACCTGTCATTACAACATACACTGCCCCATAGGTTTTAATCAGACGGAGGTGGCGCGATCGGTTTGTCGGGTGATGATGACTTTGGTGGAAGGTACCGGTTGGTGTTCCGGCGCGTTGGTGAATAATACGGCACAGGATGGCACGCCCTATTTGCTGACGGGTTTCCATTGTCAAGACGGCTATACACCGCTATACGATTTGTGGCGCTTTGACTTTGAATACGAGGCGGCGGGCTGTGCCAATCCGGCTCAAGAGCCGCCTTATCTTTCGGTTTTGGGTGCTACCCTGAGAGCCGGAAGGCAGGCTTCTGATTTTCTCCTGTTGGAAACTTCGCCCGTCCCCGCTTCTTATCCGGTGTATTTCGCGGGTTGGGACCGGTCGGCAGCTGTGCCAGACAGCGCCAGTTTGATTCATCATCCCTCTGCCGACATCAAGAAGATTTCCAAGGATACGCAAGCTTTGGTTGTTCATCCCCAGCCCATAACTTGGAACAACAATGTTACCACACCGGCCAACCATCACTTTAAGGCGGTTTTGGACTTGGGCTCTTTTGAGCCGGGATCTTCCGGTGGGCCACTGTTTAACCAAGACAATCGCATCGTGGCCCAGCTGCACGGAGGCTTTCCGGGTTGTGAGCAGGTCATCATTTATTCCGGCAGGCTTTTTTACTCTTGGGACGAAGGTGTAGATTCAACAGAGCGTTTACAGGATTGGCTGGATCCCCTGGGTGCAAACCCCTCGTTTTTGGACGGTTTTGATCCGCAGGCGGGAAACCTTTCCCTATCGGGTTATGTGCGCAAAGAAGACAGCACGGGCATAGCTGGCGTACGTGTAGTGTTGGGTGGAGATGTGTCGGATACCCTTTGGACGGATAGCACGGGCTTTTATCAGTTTGACAGCCTCATTGCCGGGGGCAACTACCAAATATCTTGCTGGAAGGACACCCTGACGGGAGAGGGCGTGAGCACCTTGGATATGGTGTTTATTTCCCGACATATTTTGTTGTTGGATACCTTAGACTCTCCCTACAAAATTTTGGCCTCGGATGTCAATGCCAGTAATTCGGTATCTACGCTGGATTTGGTGGAGATTCAAAAAGTGATTCTCTTACTCAGCAACCACTTTCCCAATGGCGTATCTTCCTGGGGATTTGTCCGATCAGATTGGGTTTTTCCGGATCCGATAAATCCTTTTTCACCTCCGCCCGAGACGGAGATATCCGTGAGCAATTTACAAGTATCTATGGAGGGCTTGGATTTTGTCGGTTTTAAGCGAGGCGATGTGTATTGATGTGCAGAGAGCTGTTGCAACAGCTCTCTGCACGGATTTACATTTTACATGCCAAAGGCGTAGTAATAAGTGCCGGGGAGGTCTTCGTACACCCCTTCCAGCATGACGCCACCTTGGTAGTCTTTGAGTAGTTTTTCCATGTCTTCTACGGAGCGGACTTCCTTGCCGTTGACTTTGGTGATGATGAAACCTTCCCGAACTTGGGTTTGTTGGCGCACTTTGCCTCGGTGGAGGGCTGTAATTTGTAGCCCGCCCGGAATGTCCAATTTTTTGGCCAGGCTTTTGTCAATGGCTTGGACCTCTATGCCCAGGGCATTGAATAGGCTCTGACTTTCCTTTTGCACCAAGTCGGGTTTCCCTTTGCGGTTGTTGAGCGTTACCTCAAAGGTTTTTTCCTTGCCGAAGCGGTTGACGACGATGGGCACTACTTCGCCCGGTCTGTGCCGTGCAATGACCTCCTGCAATTCGGAAGAAGTGAGGATGTCCGTTCCATCTGCTTTGACGATCACATCTCCTTTTTTGATGCCGGCCTTAGCAGCTGCGCTATTTTCTAACAGGCTGTCCACATAAACGCCTTGAAGGAGATCGAGTTCTTTTTCCTTAGCCAAGTCGGCAGTTACCGTGCGAATCATGACGCCCAATACTCCGCGCTGGACTACGCCGTATTGGATGAGGTCTTCGGCGACTTTTTTGGCCAGGTTGGCGGGGATGGCGAAGCCATAACCGGCATAGACTCCGGTGGGGCTGGCGATAGCTGAGTTGATGCCCAGCACTTTGCCCTGGACATTCACCAGAGCTCCTCCGCTGTTGCCGGGGTTGATGGCGGCATCGGTTTGGATAAAGCTTTCCACGGCATACTGTTCTTTGCGCAGGATGTTGATGTTGCGGGCTTTGGCACTGATGATACCGGCTGTAACGGTAGAGTTGAGTCCGAGCGGGTTACCTACGGCCAAGACCCATTCACCCACTTTGGCCTTGTCGGAGTCGGCAAATTCCAAGACGGGCAAATCTTCGGCTTTGATTTGAATAACAGCCAGGTCTGTGCTGGGGTCTGTACCGATGACCTTAGCCTTGAAGGTGCGGTTGTCGTGTAACATGACTTCCAGGTCAGAGGCGTTTTCTACTACGTGGTTGTTGGTGATGATGTAGCCGTCTTTGCTGATGATGACACCGGATCCCGTTCCCACCCGGGCTTGAGGCCCACGGGGAGCGGGTTCTTCAAAGCGGAAGAAGGGGCTGTCTTTGAAAAAATCTCTGAAGGCCTCGGGCAGATCTCCCATGGCATCCTGGGGAGCGCTGAGCTGGGTAGCTTTGATGTGTACCACGCCGTCAACGACTTGTTGCGTGATGGCGGTGAAGTCCAGAGGGATGTATTCTCCATTTTCGTTTTTGGTATAGAGAGCTGCCTGGCTGGGTGTATGGTCTTGGTGTTGTATTTGCAATACAGCGGGTTGAGGTGTAGCCCATTTCAGGTAAATGACAGCGGTAAACAGACTGGCTGCTACAGCTATAGCCGTGGTGATCAAGATGTTCTTCTTCATTTTCTTTAGGCATTTGTTGTTTTAGTAGATGTGTTATGCCAAAGAGACTTGTTGGAATTTTAGTTGGGAGCCCTTTCTTGCAATGACTTAGCGCCAGTCGATGAAAATCCTCTTGGGGAGGTGTTTGCGGTTGAAGCTGCATGCTTGGCACCTTGTCCTTTGAGTGAAGGGCAGATTTCCGGAAGAAGAGACTTGAATAAAGCGGTAAGCGTTGTATCTGTTTTTCCTTTCGGCAAATTTTGTGCCTATGCCGGGCTATGCTGTCAAATTGGCAGAGATGTGAGGGGCATATACCTCTGCCGAATTCCATCTGCCATACTTTTGTCGAAGAGGGGTACGGTTGATGGGTCCCTTGGTGAAGTATGTCCCGAGCGAAGGGGTTTGGGAGGTGTCAGCTTCTCAACCCCCCTATCTTTTGTTCGTTTGCGCGTCGTAAATGTCCCGAACCATTTCGGTTTGGGTATATGCTTATGGCGAAGAGGTTTGGGAGGCGTCAGCCTCCTAAACTCCCTATCTTTCGCCGGTTTGTGAGTTGTAAATATCCCGAATCATTTCGGTTTGGGTATAAAATGGTTTGTCATGTGCTTTGGCATCTCTAAACTTCCCATATTGTGGTCATTTCTGAGCGTTGAATATTCCAGGCCCTTTGGGTTTGGCTAAATAAGGTATCATGGATTTTTCTTTTGATCGGGCAGCAGATCGTTCGGCTACACCGGCCATCAAATACGATGCTTCTTTCTTAAAAGCCCTTTTTGGGCGCGCAGATGTGCTGCCTTTTTGGGTGGCCGATATGGAGTTTGGCATCCCCCCCTTTTTGGCGAAAGCCGTAGAAAGGCGTATGGCCGGGGGGAATTTGGGTTATGAGGTCTATGCCGACAGTTTGCGGCAAGCTATTGTCCACTGGTTTGGGCGGAGACATGCTTGGGAGGTGGACGCTTCTCACTTGGTGTTTACCCCCAATTTGATCAGTGCACTAAATTTATTGTTAAAGTGTTTGACAGAGGAGGGCGATGGGGTGATTGTGCAGACACCGGTTTATGCTCCTTTTTTTCAAACGATTAAGGCCATAGGGCGTAGGCCGGTTTACAACAGTTTGAAGAGAGTCGATTGTTCCTCAACTGTTCTGGAGAGCAACCCATACACCTTTGACTTGTCAGCCTTTCGGCAAATGGCTTTACGTCCTGAGAACAAAGTTTTGGTCTTATGCAGCCCGCACAATCCGGTAGGGCGGGTGTGGCGGAGGGAGGAATTGGAGGAGTTGATGCGCATAGCAGAGGAAGGAGATTTGTTTGTCATTAGCGACGAGATTCACGGAGATCTTTTTTACCCACCGCATCGCCATTTGCCCCTTTTATCTTTGCCCTTTATCAAGCCCGATCGAGTAGCGATTTTGCACTCTCCGGCAAAGACTTTTAACATGGCAGGAGTTTCGCGTGCTTTTGCCGTGATACCAAATAAGAAGCTGCGCCGTCTTTTTCAAAAGAAGTTGGAGGCCTTGTTTTTACAGCATCCGGGAGCTTTGGCTCAGGTGGTTATGGAGGCTGCTTATCGAGAGGGGGATGCCTGGGTAGATGCTTTGTTGGTTTATCTGCGAGAGAATTTGCGGGTAGTTGTTGATTTTTTTCATCGGGAGATGCCGGAAGTGGTGGTAACTCCTTTGGAGGGCACTTATCTTCTTTGGCTGGATTTTTCTGCTTGGGGGATTAAGGGCAAAGAGGTCAATCGTCGTTTAGCTGAGCGAGGGGTAGGGCTTAATCCCGGTTATTGGTTTGGGCCCGAGGGAGAGGGTTTCATGCGCATGAATTTGGCTTGCCCGCGGGAGATGTTGTTAGAGGCTTTGGAGCGTTTGAAATAAGCGCTTTTTGGGATTTTTTACACGGCTTGGGGATTTGTCCGCAGGGCATAGCCGCAGGCAAATTTCCATAAAGCAGGCCCTAATCGCAGCAGGTGTGAACCTGCTGCTTCCATTTGGCCCTGCGTTTTGTTTTGATGTCATTGTCTGCTTTAGCCTTGAGTATAAAATCCTCGGGCTGGCGGGAGGGCCCTGGTTGCAGCGGGTGTCAACCCGCT
>JALSKB010000115.1 GCA_026989035.1 Saprospiraceae bacterium
CTCCAGTCCGGCAGACCCTCCAAATCCGACTGTGAGTGCGCTGCTCACGGCATGGGCATACATTTCATAAGCGGGAAGATTAACGCGTTTTGAGTATATGGCGTAAATCAGCTCTGTTAAACTTGTGTTGAGATTTTTTTGCAATATCCATCGAACAAAAATCCAGGTCAGAGCAATGCCAATAATGGGGAAGACGACGTACGCATAGTGGCCGCTTTGTACATCCTGTTTTTCCAACCAGTGTTCCAGCATGCGAACGCTGGCTTTCAAAGCAACGGCCATTAAGCCTGAGGCTATCCCAATCAGAACGGCCAAAACCATGCGATAATTGCTGGGGTGAATGCGTTGACTGAGCTGATAGGCCGATAGGCGGAGCCATCGGTAAAGGCGATAGATTTTTGCAGGTGTCTTTTTCAGCTTCATGGCTTTTTCTCTACGCAAAACAATTCTGAAACGCATTCCAGGCTTTCCATCCAGTGGCAGGGAGTCCACCCAAATTGTTTTTCAAATTTGCTCTTGTCCATGACACTGAATGGAGGGCGGGGTGCAGGCCGGGGGAAGGCTTCTGTGCAAATCGGGTAAATATGACAAGGTAGTTTTTCCAGCTGCATGATGTAGTATGCAAAATCGTACCAACTGGCAACACCGGATTGACTGAAGTTGTAAATTCCCTGCCAATTTTTTAGTCCGTTTTCAATGCGTTGTATGGCCTTTAGTGTGGCTTTTGCCAAATGTAGGGCAGAGGTGGGTGTACCAATCTGGTCGTACACCACGCCCAGTTCTTTGCGTTCTCTTCCCAGCTTTTTCATGCTGTTGTAAAAATTTTTGCCGAAAGGCGAAAACAGCCAGGAAGTTCGAAAGATGAGGGTGTTAGGATTTTCTTCAAGGGCGTATTGCTCTCCCTGAAGCTTGCTTTTTGCATATATGCTGCGCGGATTTAGAGGGTCTTCTTCCTTATAGGGTTTTGTTTGTCCACTGTCGTACACATAGTCCGTGGAGAAATGAATGAGCTTTACGTTTTTTTCTTTACAGGCTTTCGCCAAATGTCGTACGGCTTTAGCGTTGATTTCAAAGGCCTTTTCAAATGCTGTTTCGGCTTTATCAACATCGGTATAGGCCGCGCAATTTATACAATAGGTGAAGCCTTTTAACCCGTTTTGAACAGCGCTTTTGTCCAGTAGGTCAAGTGTTGATCGATGGGTGAAAGTGAGCTGGTAGGAATCAGGCCATTCGGCTTTTATCATTTGCCGAAAGGCTCTGTTTTGTGCTAAGTATTGAAAAGCTCGGCCCAATTGCCCCGAGGCTCCGATGATGAGGATAGCTGTCGTTTTCACAGGAAAGACTCTTTGATTTCTTCGAAGAAAGGCAGGGCTTTATCTTTTTCCGAGATGATGAGCTGTTCTTTTGGTACACCCCAATCTATGTTTAGGGAGGGGTCGTCAAAGCGGATTCCGGCTTCGTAATCCGGGTCATAGTAATTGTCACATTTGTAGGCGAAAATGACTTGTGGGCTGAGGGCCAGGTAGCCGTGGGCAAATCCTCGAGGGACAAAGAGCTGTTTGTGATTTTTATCGCTGAGCCGTAAAGAGAACCATTGTCCGTAGGTGGGTTGTTCCGGTCGCAAATCGACGATAAGGTCGAGGACTTCACCGAGAATGACTCTGACCAGTTTGGCTTGGGCCTTAGGTGCTTTTTGGTAATGCAGCCCTCTGAGTACGCCATAGGTAGAGAAGGCTTGGTTGTCTTGGACAAAACTCGTTTCGATACCTGCTTGGCGGAACAAGCGTTCATTGTAGCTTTCGTAAAAATAACCCCGGCGGTCTTTGTAGAGACGGGGTTCAAAGATTTTCACGCCTTCGAAGGCCGTATCGTGAAAAGGCATATTTTTGCCCGCAAAGATAGGCAAAAGCCGGTTGTTCTTAGGGTGAGTTCAGGAAAAAAATGATTTTATTTGGCCTTGTACATTTGGCCTTTGGCAGGAATTTTGTATCATTACCCTATGATTATGCGTGCTATGACAAATTGGGCCGAGCTGGAGAAAAAATTATCGCAATCTTCCGATTCGCGAGAGCAATTGGCTTTGTTGGACCAATTGGTGGAATATTACGTATTTTCCAATGCTCGCAAGGCTCGAAAATTTTTGCGCAAGGAGAAGGCCTTTTTGGATCCCGGTGATTACGAATATCGTTATTACAGCCTGACTGGCTTTATTTACAACCAGCAGTACGATTATGAGAAGGCTGAGCAGGCTTATCTCCGGGCCATTAGCCTGATAGAGGAGCAAGGGAATGCCTATGAGCAAATGGAATCTTATTTAGATTATGCAGGGGTTTGTATTAACCTCAAGGCCTTAGACAGAGCTGAACGCCAATTGGCAAAAGTCGTACAACTGTTACGCGCTTTTCCGGATGATAAATTGCAAGCTCGCTTTAATTGCCGACGTGGATATTTGGCTTTGTACGAAGGCAATTATTCCAAGACTGCAGAGGCTATGTTGGAGGCGGATAAGTTGTTGCAGCATCGAGAGGATCTCACGCCCAAGGATTACTATTTTTTAATGTTGATTCACAGCGGTTTGGGCAAGGTCTATGAGCGCAACAACGAGTGGAAAAAGTGTGTGGATTCTTACAAAATGGTCGTGGAAACCAGCGAGCGCTTGCGTTTGACCACCCGTCTTTCTTGGCACTATCTAAATCTCGGTAGTGCATGTATGGCAATCAATGACAATGAGCAAGCAGAGCAGTTCTTTCAAAAAGCTTTGGAAGTGAAGAGCGATAGCAGCGAATTGGCCCGGGCCAGTGCTTTGGCCAACATCGGTTACCTGCGCTCTCAGGAAGGAGATTACAAGGCTGCTTTGAAGCTTTACAACAAGGCGGAAAAGCTGTTCCGCAAAGTCAATGCCGAGGATTATTTCAATTTTTCCATTCTCGCTCGCTGGCGTGCCATCATATATGCAGAACTTGGGCAACCGGAAGAGGCCCTGGAATATTTGTTGCAAGCTTATTATCACGCTAAGGAAATTGAAGACTATAAGCAGATATCCGGCATTTATAAAGACATTGCAAGCTTGTATGCAGAAATGGGCGATTACGAAAATGCCTATGAATATCAATTGCTGTACGATCGCTATGCCGAACGTTATGCCGAGCAACTCAATCAGCGCAAAATCATGGAGTTGGAGGTAAAGTACAAAGCCCAGCAAAAGGAAAGAGAGGCGGAGTTGTTGCGCTTGCAAGCAACGCGTCTTCAGCTCAAAGCACTGCGGGCACAGATGAATCCACACTTCATGTTTAATGCGCTCAACGCCATTCAAAACTGCATGACGTCAAATGATTTGCGCAGCGCTGCCAAGTATTTGGCCAAGTTTGCTACCCTTATGCGCAAAAGCCTGGAGTACTCCAACGAAGAAATTATCCCTTTGGAAGAAGAAATAGAGTTCTTGCGGGAGTATTTGGAAATCAATGCCGGCTTGCGGTTTGAAAACCGCCTGAAGTACTACATCGAAGTCAGTGATGAACTGGAAGAAGATATCTTGGGTGTGCCTACCATGATTGTCCAACCCTACGTGGAAAATGCCATTGAACATGGCTTGCGTTCTCGAGATAAAGG
>JALSKB010000116.1 GCA_026989035.1 Saprospiraceae bacterium
TCTCCTTTCAAGCTGCAGATGAGGAGAACATCTTGTGTACGGTTACAGATAACGGCATAGGCAGGGCCCATGCTTTGCGCATCCAGCAGAGTGATCCCTTACACGGTCAGCACAAGTCCCGCGGCACCAGCATCACTGAAAAGCGCCTGCAGGTATTTCACAACTCTACCGATGGGGTTTTTGTTAAAACCATTGATTTGATTGATCCGAAAACCAAGCAGGCCGCCGGCACGCGGGTAGAGCTGATCATTCCCACCCGATCCATTCACAAGCAAGGTGTCATTTGACGGGGTTTTTCTTACCTTTGCCGCGATTTTTGCACAGGAATACACATCATGGATAGAAATACCATCATCGGCTTTTTGCTGATTTTTGCCATTTTGATAGCGTGGCAGCAATACAACAAGCCGCCGGCTGAAGTGCTGGAAGCCGAGGCGCGCAGGCAAGACTCACTGGTGCAATTGCATCAAGACAGCTTGGAGCTCTTACAACAGGGGGACAAGCCCGCTGAACCCTCGTCGGTAGCGCCCAAAGAGGAAGGCCGGGAGATGTCTTCGATGGAGGATAGCCTAAAGCATTTGGTTTACGGACCTTTTGCTTCAGCGATGGAAGGGGAAGAACAAACTTTTGTGCTGGAAAACGATGAGTTGCGCATCACATTCTCCAACAAAGGAGGAAGGATACGTTCGGCCCAGCTACTCAATTATCAGCGGGTTGTTGTGGATGAAAAACACAAAGAGCATAAAGAACCGCTCTTTTTGCTGGATGACTCCAAAAACCGCTTCGCTTATGAATTGCAGCTGCCATCGGCAGCTCAAGGTAGCTTGTCCACCGATGAACTTTACTTTGAAACCCAGCAGGAAGGCCGTAGCTTGAGCTTTAGAATTCAACTTGGCCCGGATGCTTACTTTGAACAGAGATACAACCTGGCAGAACATGGCTTTGACCTCAATTACGAACTTCGCTGGCAAGGTCTGGAAAAGCTATTAGCCTCTTCCCAGGAATACCTGCCCTTGAATTGGGTCAACTATTTGGGCAAACTGGAGAAGAGTACCACCTATGAGAAAACCTACTCCACCATTTATTACAGGCCTGAAGGAGAAGAGCCCGTTCACTTGTCTTTTATGAAAGATGACAACGAAAATTCAGAAGGCAAGCCTGTAGAATGGGTCGCTCATACCAATCAGTTTTTTCAGAGCACCTTACTTGGAAAAGATCCTTTTTCTTTTGGGGAATTCGCTGTTGTCGTTTTGCCGGATGAGGCCGAAGATATGAAAAAGTGCGAAACGCAGCTTTACCTCCCCTTTAAAGGGCGCAGCTCTTTTGCCATGCAATGGTACATCGGGCCCAATGATTTCGATCTCCTGGCAGCTTATGATCTGGATTTGGAATACACCATAGCTTACGGTAGTAGCATCTTGGGAACCATCAATCGCTGGATCATTCGGCCCATCTTTAAGTTCTTTTCCTCTTGGGTAGGCTCTATGGGCTTGGCCATTTTTCTGCTGACGCTTATCGTCAAGTTATTGCTTTACCCCCTGGCTTACAAAATGCTCTATCAGCAATCAAAAATGGCTGCCTTAAAACCGCAGCTGGAAAAACTCAAGGAGCGCTTTAAAGACGAGCCTCAACAACAACAGGCCGAGACCATGAAGCTCTATCAAGAATATGGGGTCAATCCTTTGGGGGGGTGCTTGCCTACGCTTTTGCAAATGCCTATCTGGATTGCGCTATATCGCTTTTTCCCGGCGGCTATTGAGTTTCGGCAGAAGTCTTTCCTCTGGGCAACGGATTTGTCTTCTTATGATGTGGCCTTCTCTTTGCCTTTTACTATCCCTGCTTATGGAGACCACGTCAGCCTCTTTACGGTACTTTGGGCCGGCACAACGGTAATTTACACCTACTACAATTCCAAGCACATGGACATGTCGTCCAATCCGGCTATGAAGTACATGCAGTACTTTATGCCCATTATGTTCTTGTTTTTCTTCAACAACTACGCTTCGGGCTTGACGGTTTATCTGCTCTTTAGCAACTTGTTGAATATCGCGCAAACCGTTGTTACAAAGAATTACATCATTGATCAGGAAAAAATCCGTAAGGAGTTGGAGGCGGCTAAAGCTAAGCCCAAAAAGAAAGGAGGATTTCGGGAGCGCTTGCAAAAGGCCCTGGAAGAACAGCAGCGCCTGGCAGAGCAACAAAAAAAGAAGAAAAAATGAATGAATGTGATGAGGCGGGCTCGCCCGCCTCATCACTCCAGCATTAAGGCCTTACTTCGATAACAAAGCCCTTAATTTTATACTTTTTGAGTAGGTTGTTTTTGTAGATTTCCGCATCTTTTCTGGTGGTGCGAAGGCCGACAAGAAGCTTGTAGCGGGTGATGCCGTTGGGTGGAGTTTCCATTTTGACCAGGACATCTTTAAAGCCTTTGGCGTGTAAGCGGGTGATTTCCTTGACGGCATTGTCGAAATCGGTATAGGAGCCGATTTGCGTGGCAAATCCACCTGGAGAGGAGGTGATGGTGATGTGGTACAGACCGTTACCTTCTTTATAGACCCTGGCAGTTGTAGGAGAGGGTGCCGGTTTTTCTTTGCTTTTAGAGGTCGTTCGAAGAGCCGGGGTGCTCTTTTTTTCTTTTACTTCTTTTTTGTCCGGGCTTTCTACTTTCTTTTTGAGAGGTGCTTCGTTTCCGTAAGAGGTGGGTATTTTTCTTTCGTTTTTTGGCGGGTTCGTCAATTCCTCGGAAGGCTTTTTCGGATTTGATTCTTTTTTTGCCGGCTTGTGAACTTCAACCTTGACTTTAGCCACGCCATCATGTATCAGATCCAATTTTTTGGCTGCAGCCCAGGAAAGATCGACGATGCGGCCACTGACGTGAGGTCCGCGATCAATGACTTCGACGATGACGGATTTTTGGTTGTCCAGGCGCGTTACTTTGAGCAAAGTGCCAAAGGGATAAGTGTTGTGAGCACAGGTCATTTTTTTGCGGTCGTATTTTTCTCCACTGGCTGTTTTGCGCCCCTGGAATTTGTCGGCATAGTAGGATGCCAGTCCGACTTCCTGGCTGATGGCAGCCTGGTTGATTCCGAGAAAGAGAAAGGCAAGTAGAGGAGTGAACAAGATTTTCTTCATGGTGTTGTCTTTTTTTTGTTGAAACGTATAGGGGGGAGCTTTTCGTCTCAAAGTTAGAATTTTTTGTGAACTTAAGGCCCCAAAACGGGTTTCATTGGGAGAATGAATTGCCCGGGGAAGTTTATCCGAGAACCCGGCAGCAGCTATTGATGAATGCAGATCGGAGGTAAATATGAGTAAACACGGCAGAGTCTTGGTGGCGATGAGTGGTGGTATTGACAGCACCGTAACGGCTATGCTGATGCACGAGCAGGGCTATGAAGTCATTGGCATAACCATGAAAACCTGGGATTACGCCAATGTGGGGGGTAGCAAAAAAGAGACGGGCTGTTGCAGCCTGGATTCGATCAACGATGCTCGCCAGGTCTCTGTGGACATGGGATTTCCTCACTTTATTGTAGATATTCGAGAAGAGTTTGGCGATTATGTCATTGACAATTTTGTCGATGAATATCTGGCCGGCCGAACGCCCAATCCCTGTGTGCTCTGCAACACCCACATCAAGTGGAGTGCCCTGCTGAGGCGGGCCGATGCCCTGGATTGCGAGTTTATAGCCACAGGTCATTATGCCCGCATCGAAAAAACTGCAGGGCGGTATTACATTTCCAAAGCAGCAGATCCTTTAAAAGACCAGTCGTATGTGCTGTGGGGCTTGGAGCAGGAAAATTTGCGTCGAAGTCGCTTCCCTCTTGGCGACATGACCAAACAGGAAGTGCGCAAATTGGCAGCGGATTTTGGCTATGTGGATTTGTCCAAAAAGGCGGAAAGCTATGAAATTTGCTTTGTGCCGGATAACGACTACAGGGCTTTTCTCAAGCGGCGGGTGCCCGACTTGCAAGCCAGGCTTGAGGGTGGGAAATTCGTAAATACCCGGGGCGAAGTACTGGGCGAGCATAAGGGCTATCCCTTTTACACCATCGGCCAGCGCAAAGGCCTGGGTATTGCCCTGGGGCATCCGGTCTTTGTTTTGGAAATACATCCTGAGACGAATACGGTAGTTTTGGGCACGGAAGAGGAGCTGCTGCGCAACGGCATGCTCGTGGGGCGCATCAATCTGCAGAAGTACGAGCATTTGCCGAAAGGCATAGAGGCTCTGACAAAAATCCGCTATCGCGATGCCGGGGCTTTCGCCAAATTATACCCGCAGAGTGCAGATGAAATCCGCGTGGAATTTTTGGGGCACGTCAAAGGCGTGGCACCGGGGCAGTCGGCTGTTTTTTACGAAGGAGAAGATCTCATCGGCGGAGGAATCATCATGGCTTGAGGTTTTGTGTTTTTATCGCACCAGGGTTACATCGCCTTTCTTAAAAAGGTGGAATTTTTGTTGGCAATATACTACCTCTGCCTCCAGGTACCAGACGAAAACAGCGGGATCCATAGGTTCATCTCTGTAGTTCCCGTCCCAGCAGGCTTGGGGGTCGTGGGTATCGAAGAGGAAATTTCCCCAACGGTCAAAGATGCGATAGGTGTAGCTCAGTATTTCGGTTTCAGGGCTGAATTCGGGTTTCACGCAGTCGTTCGAACCGTCGGCATTGGGAGAGAAGGCATTGGGCATGTAAACCGGTAGTTCTCCCTCCTGAAGACCATCTTCTACGCGAATGTTGTAGGTCTGCGTCTCGCATGAATTGCTTATGCTGACGGAGAACTCTCCGGCTTGAGTAACCAACCAGCTGTCGTCTTTGCTACCATCAGGCCAGGTCCAACTTACTGGAGTTTGAGAGGGATTGATCAGAGTGGGAGAGAGCAGAAGTTGGCCTTGCTCGCAGGGGAAGATATAGTCTTCCGGAAGTAAGCTAATGGGTTCGATGGGTGGGATGTCGGCTTCCAGAGGAAAAAGGCAGCCGTCGGCATCGCGCAAGAGGATGGAGTAATGGCCTTTCGGCAAATTTTGAAAGAGCGAACTGTTTTGAAAGTGCTCTCCGTCAATGGAAAGGGTATAGGGTGGATTGGGCTGGGAGAGCCATTGCACTTCAAAAGCTCCTGTGGGCATATTCCAGCAGGAGCTGTCGTGTAGGACGACGATTGCTTCGGGACTTACCGGCTCTGTGAGCACTGCTGTGACGGAATCTCGATTGGAGCATCCATTGGAGTCTTGGACGAGTACAGTGAAAATCTCGCCGTTTGTTACCTGAGTGGCTGTGGGGCTTTGCGCTGTCGGATCGTCTATGATGGCATTTCCATTGCTGGCCCAGAACCACGAAATGGCTTGTCCGCCGGTTTCGGAGAGTTGAAAGGTATCGCTTTGGCAGTTTGTATTCATTGCGTTTGCCTGTACTTCAGGCTGTGGAAGCACTTCTGCCGCAAGGCTGCACTGAGCCGTATAGCCGAAGCCGTTGGAAACAGTAACCGTAAAGAGCTCGCCATCGGAAACTTGAGTGGCATAGGGGTTTTGAGCCGAGGGGTCGCTGAACAGGGCATTGCCCGAAGAAGTCCAATTCCAGCTTGTGGTTTCTCCGGCTGTTTCGTAGAGAAAGAGCGTGTCTCCTTCGCAAATGGGCGCGTTGCTGCTGATGTTGCAACTGAGGGGAGGACAGGCATAGGAGAGGGTGATCTTTTCCACGGCACAGTTCATGTTGCCGATGGATGAGAGCTGGAGTTGGACGGTGCCGGTATCTCCGGGATTGATGTCCGGTATTTCTCCGGATAGTTGTAGGTAGTCCGTGCAGTTGGGATCCAGGATGAGATCTACCAGGCAAGGCTCTTCGATGGTGGTATAAAAGGGAGAGAGGTCGGCAGGGTGTACACTGACGATGAGGCTGTCTTGGAAGCTGATGCTGTTGTCTGCATTGCAAACAGCGGTGATGTAAAAAGTGTGTTCTTCAGGGGTGCAAAGCTCGTTGTTAAGCACCAAAGCTGTCGGGTTGACCGGAGAGCCGGAGGCATCTGTCCAGTTGATGGATAGCTGGTTGCTCGCACCATTTATGGGCTGAAAGGACAGGTCGAAGCTTTCACCGCTACAGACGGAGAGGTCGATGGTGCTAATGGCAGTTGGGCAGTTGGTAAGACAGCCGTTAAAGACCTCTACATCTCCACCGATGCCTTTTAGATCGCTTGCGGTGTAGTCTTGTGCGTAGCCGATCAGGCCGGCTGGAGAAGCCGGGTTGGTGTTGGTTCCATAGGTGTAGGCAGGGAGGACTATAATGCCATGGGGCCCATCTTCAGAGGCCATATCGGCACTGGAAAATACAAAGATCAATTCGTTTTCCGGTGTTTCGTACCAGGCCACGCCACCATACGCATTTTCGTTGGCCACCACTCCATTTGATGTATAGAAGATGCCTTGGAGGTTGCTGTAAAGGCCATTGACATCAAGCGAGAGAAGGAGTGCTCTGCCATAGTGGTTGTAGGAGGTGTGGATGGTGCCTTGACAACCTTGTCGAATGCCTACGAGCAGCTCTCCATTGGGGGTGAACTGTAAATCGGAGGGGATTCTTACATTTCCGGAATATAGGGTGGCTTCATCTTCAAAGTGGAGCTGTTCAGTACCTACGTAGTTGTCCCAATTGGCTCCGGCAGGCATATTGGTGTTGTTTATGGAGCCAACAAAGCTGCCGTCGGGTTCAAGTTGAATCGAATAAATTCTACTTTTTGGGTTAAGAGATAAAGGGGCTTGAACGCCAAAGAAGAGTTTGCTATTGTCCGGAGCGATAGCCAGACCATAGACGAGATCGGGCAGTGGAGGAGGGCCTGCTTGTCCATCGTCGTAGTTCAGCGGATCATAAGAATCCAGGATGGTGCCACTGGCATCTAAGCGGTAAATTCTTCCGTCTTCGAAGTTGCTCACGTAGAAGAGCTGGGTTTGAGCGTTGTAGGTCAAGTTGCCCAGGCCAGGACCGGTAAACCGATTCATGGTGCTAAAGCCTTCACAGGTGGTTTGGGTAAAAGCATAAGCCTGTTGAGGCAATACGGCAAAGACGCTGGGTTGCCCGGTGAGAGCATCTATGCGATAAATGGTTCCTGCCGCGGAGAGGTCTTCTGCTCCTCCGCCAATTTCACCATAACGGATGGTTGCCGTGAAGAAAAAATAATCGGAGGAGTAGTTGGAACTGGCAGCCAGGTAAATATTACCCTCTGAATCTATCGTTATGCCGAATACATTTCCAATGGAATCAATGAGCCAGGCCGGATGGTGATACATGGCTTGTTGTGCTGTCACATCAACTCGGCCACTGGTTGGTAAGGCACCGTTGAGATTGATCAAACCAAAAGTATATCGCTCCTCAGGAGGCATATTAATTACAGTACCACAGGTAACTGCGGCAATACCTTTGGTCATTATAGAGCCGCAGAGGCTGTCAACTTCCCAGGGCAAATCCGGAGGCTGGGCGGATAAGCGGAGGAAAAGCGTGCTGCTTAGCAGGCAAAAGATGAGATGTAGTGGCTTTTTCATGGGGCAAAATTTTGTACTTTTATTTTTGTTTTAGAGGCTCTACGACGAAAAGAACGCTGTTTTCTGTTAAAAGGATAAGGTAAATTTCTAAGAATGCTAACTATTTGGCATTTTTTTGGGGGGAGAATATGGGTTTTGTTTAAAATGCGGCATTTTGTATCTCTTGTGAAATGACTTGGGAATGGAGCAGATGCCGTTGTGGTCTTCGCTAACTTTGTATGTGTTTTTATCCGAATGCAGGCTGGTCCGCAACTTGAAAGTTTCCTTATCTTTGTCCTTATGAGAGTGTTTACCTGGCTTTTTCTCTGTCTTTTTTTGTGGTCGGCCTGCCGAACGGTCGAAGACGATTTCTTGCCGACAGATCAAAGCGATTACTTTCCTTTGGCTTTGGGGCAAGAGCGCATTTACGAGTTGGATTCCATTGTCTTTGATTTGAATGCAGCGCAGCGCATTGATTCGGCACATCTCTTTTGGAGGGAAGTGGTTGCCGATACGTTTCGCGATGCCGGAGGAGAATTGTGGTACACCATAGAACGCTATCAGCGCCAAGCAGATACGCTGCCTTGGGTTTTTTCTCAAACTTTGGCTGCTTCGAGGGAAAACGGACGAGCTTTTTGGTTGGAAAACAACCTCAAATTTGTCAAGTTGGTTTTTCCTTTTGACGAATTTACTTTTTGGGATGGAAATGCCTACATCCCCCAAGGGGTTGAAATTACAGTGGGAGGAGAGACGCTAAAAGCTTTTGACGATTGGTCGTACGGGGTGGATCATTTGGCGGAAGCCGATACTTTACAGAGCAAAATTTACGAGCAGGTAGCTTTTATTCGGGAGGCCGAGTCTGAAAACCTGATTAGCCTCAGATTGACCGAAAGTCGCTATGCCCGTGGTGTGGGGCTGATTTATCGCGCCTGGACGATTTTGGATACTCAGGTTTTGGATGAAGCCATACCTTGGGAAGAAAAGGCGGAAAAAGGTTTTGTGCTGAAGCAATGGCTTATCGCCACCAATTTTTGATTTTTATTTGTTTTTTAGATTGAGTGAGTTTGGGTGTAGAGCATTTTATCCCGGGCGTTTTGTCGTAGAAAAATACGTATTTGTTGTTATGCGCATGCTGAAACGGGAAGATTTACTGGAAATCGGTTCCCTGGGGAAAACCTATGGGCGGGAAGGGGCCTTGAAGTTGCGCGTGGAAGAGTATTACCTGCCGTATTTGGCGAAAGCCCGTTTTGTCTTTGTCTATCTGGATGGTGGCTTTGTGCCCTATCTCATCGACTACTTGGAGTTCACTCACCCTCCCCGGTTGAAGTTGGAGGAGTTTAAAAGTCCGGAAGAAGCTTTGCGCCTTACGGCTAAGCCATTGGCCTTGTTGCGCAGTGATGTGCCCCTGGCCGCTCTGCCCGAGAGCAGTTTGCAATATGCCTTTTTGCAGGACTACGAGCTCATCGATGCAGAACGGGGTTTTTTAGGCTTTGTGGCCGAGGTGCGCAAATACCCCAAGCAGGAAATAGCCGTCTTGGACTTGGGAGAGCAAGGCGAAGTGCTCATTCCTCTGCACGAGCAGTTGATCGTCAGCCTGGACAGGGAAAACAAGCAAATTGTGATGAATTTGCCGGAAGGCCTGGTATGATTATTCGGCAGCTTGTATTAGGTGTGAATAAGTTCAAGCATGTTGCTCCATTCAACTTCGTTAAAAGGCAGAGCCTATTTCTTTAGCCTGCTTTTAAAGAAGCCCGTGAGTACTTTGAGGGCCATGTTGAATTGTATGTTGTTGTTGATGACCAGGTCTGCTTCTTCTTTGTGTGGTAGGATGTATTTTTCAAAAGCCGGCAATACGTGGTTTTCATAGCGATAGAGCACGTCTTCCAGGGGGTAGTTGCGCTCAATGCGATCGCGTTTGATGCGGCGGATGACTTTGATGTTTTCTTTGGCGTGCAAAAAGACGCGCAGGTCAAGCAGTTTGTTGACTTCGGGGTAGTAAAAGACAAACAGGCCCTCAATGATTAGAATGGGAGCCGGTTTAAAGATGAGTTTCTTAGGTTTTGCCAGGCGATTGTTAAAAGTGTATTCATTGCGTTTCACCTTTTTTCCCTTGATGAGCTTGCGGATGTCTTTGGCGAAAGCTTTGCGGTCTATGGCCTCGGGTCGGTCGAAATTGATGATACCGCGTTCGTCGCGTTCTTGTTTTTCTTTGGGGAAGTAATATTCGTCTTGAGAGAGGACGCAGACGGCGTTGGGCGGTAGTTTTTCTTTGATTTTTCGTATAAAAGTGGTTTTGCCGGAGCCACTTCCGCCTGTAATGCCTACGACGAAGGTTTTTTTCATGTTGCTGTCGTTTTCAGCTCCAAAGATAAGAGCTTTTTCTTGTACTCATGGCGAAGTGGTTTGGGAGGCGTCAGCCACCCAAACTCCCTATTTTTTGCCCGTTTGCGAGTCGTAAATACCCAAACCATTTTGGTTTGGGTATAGTAGCCCGTGAACGGGATTTTTTCTACTTTTGGTCGTCGTTTCAGCTGTTAGCGCATTTTTGCTTTTCGCAGGAGTGCAAAAAAGGTTTTGTTTATGGAATTTTTAAACGATTTGGGGAGGGGCGCATTGGGCATGGCTTCTCTTTTGTTTATCGCCTGGTTGTTTAGCAACGACCGCAAGCGCATCAATTGGCGATTGGTGGGGATAGGGATTGCCATGCAACTGGTTTTAGCGGTGGCGATTTTGGAAGTGCCTTTTGTGCAGAATATATTTGATGCCATAGCCCATTTTTTTGTAGTTATCCTGGATTTTACGGATGCCGGAGCCAGCTTTTTATTTGGGCATTGGCCGGATGTTGCTCAATTGGAAAATGGCGTAACCGGTGAAGCTCACACCATTGGTTTTGTTTTTGCCTTTAAGGTCTTGCCGACCATTGTATTTTTTTCTGCCATTTCAGCTGTGCTTTACTATTTGGGCATTTTACAGCTTATTATCAAAGGTTTTGCCTGGGTGATGACCCGCAGCATGAAGCTGACCGGTGCGGAGAGTTTGGCTGCGGCAGCCAATGTTTTCATTGGTCAGACAGAGGCTCCTTTGGTCGTCAGGCCGTATCTTGAGGGTATGTCCCGTTCTGAAATTATGTGCTTGATGACAGGGGGGATGGCGACGATAGCCGGGAGTGTGTTTGCCGCTTATGTAGGCTTTCTCGGAGGTGATGATCCGGTGCAGCGACAGTTGTTTGCCACCCATTTGCTGACGGCTTCGATCATTTCCGCTCCGGCAGCTATTGTGGCTGCCAAGATGCTTTATCCGGAAACCCGCGACATCAGCTTAGAGGATCAGAAGCTCGACATTCCGCGCGAGGAAGCTGGGAACAACCTGCTGGACGCCATTTCCCGTGGCACGACGGATGGCTTGCGCTTGGCTGTAAATGTTGGCGTAATGCTCTTGGTCTTTCTGGCTTTTGTAGCCATGCTGAATTACTTTCTCAAAGACATGATAGGAGCCTGGACCGGTTTAAACGAGATGGTGGTGCAGTCCACCGGAGGGCGTTTTGAAGGATTTAATTTGCAATACCTTTTGGGCTTGTTGTTTGCCCCTTTTGCCTGGTTGTTGGGTACGCCCAACAAAGATGTTTTGCTGATGGGGCAGTTGCTGGGCGTTAAGACCACCTTGAATGAATTTATTGCCTATGCACAACTGCACGACTTGAAAGATCAGCTTTCGCCAAAATCCATCATTATTGCTACCTATGCCCTTTGCGGTTTTGCCAATTTTGGCTCCATAGGTATTCAGATTGGAGGCATTGGTGCTTTGGCGCCCAACCAGCGTCAGGCTTTGACCGAGCTGGGTGTCAAAGCGCTTATCGGTGGCACCCTGGCAGCTTTTATGACTGCTGTGATTGCCGGAGTTTTGGCGTAGCTTTGCGCCCTATGAAGAACCATCGCATTTACCTTGGGTTGGCGCTTTTTTTCTTTCTGCTGCTGTTGATTGGACGAGCGGGTAAGCCCGAACTATATGCCGGTCCGGAGGCGCTTTTATTCGGCTGGGAGCAAGGCCCTGCTTATACATTCCCTGCTATAGCTCGGGCATTTGGCGAAAGCGCGCAAAGCGTACTGGGATCGGCTCTGTGGGCTTTTCGCTTTCCCGTTTTGTTTCTGGCTTTGGGCTTGCTGCTGTTGATTTCGAGTTTGGGGCGGGTCTTATTTGGCGAAAGCCGGAAAAACCTCTTGCTGGTCGTTTTGATGTCTTCCTTTGGCTTGCAGTTTGTGTCTTGGCAGTTTTCGGGAGATTTGTGGTTGTTGACGGCTTTGATCGGATACGGCTTACTGACTTTGTTGTACTTAAAGCGTCGAGCTTGGGAGCAGCTTTTGGGGAGCTTGCTCTTTTTGGCTTTGGCACTATGGATAGCTTGGCTGCCGGCCTTGGTGGCGAGTTTGGTTTTTTGGTTGATGCTGCGTTTTTTTCATCCTTTCGGCAAATGCCTTACCGCTTGGTATCCGCTTTTGCTGTGGCTGGGGAGTTTAGGGCTGGGGCTTTGGGCTTACCTGCCTTATGAGCCTGCTGTTTTTTTTCTGGCTTTGCCCTGGCATGGTGCTCGTGCCACGTTCCCGGAATTTTTGGAGGTTTTTACGGGGAAAGGCCATTGGGGGCTTGGACCTTACTTGTTGGTACAGTTGGCTGCTTTGCTGCCATGGTTTGGTTTTTTGGCTGCAGGTCTTTACGAGCTATTTGTGAACTTGCGCAGGGGCGAGGAAATGTCTTTGGTAGCAACTTCTTTTTTACTTGCAGGGTTTTTGTCGTTCGGACTTTTGCCCCAATGGGTTTTTGCCTTGTTGATAGCCCGACAGCTTGAGGGATATGTCCAAAAAAATTATCCCTATGAAAATCTGGTCAAGGGCTTTGCCATCTTGGAGTTGGTGCTTAGCTTCGCGCTGGTTTTTGTTGCTGTGTTTTTGGGAGCCA
Source organism: Saprospiraceae bacterium (assembly GCA_026989035.1). GTDB lineage: Bacteria > Bacteroidota > Bacteroidia > Chitinophagales > Saprospiraceae > WGBN01. The sequence continues at coordinate 12,455 of JALSKB010000116.1, forward strand.
TGGCGGGTTCCGGAGGCTTTGGCAGCCTGGCCTGGAAAGGTTTGCTGTGGTGGGGGCCTTCTGTGGTGGGTGTGCTGGGGCTTTTTATGAAGAAACCGGGCATGTACATAGGCGGACCACTGTTTGCAGCTTTTTTGGGGAGCTTAACCGTTTGACGGAAAGAAGCTTTTGATAGAAATAGAAAAGAATAAACTTCTCATGACCAATATACTCATTTTTGGTGCCGGGCGTTCGGCGACAGCTCTTATCGCTTATGTACTGCGCGAGGCAGAGCGGCACGACTGGCAGGTCGTAGTGGCTGATTTCGATTTGAAATTGGCCCAAAACAAAGTGAATGGCCACAGCCACGCCAAAGCCGTCCAATTGGACGTTACCAAGGCCGAGGCGCGCCGTCGTTTGATTGAACAGGCGGACTTGGTGGTTTCGCTTTTGCCGGCTCATTTGCACATCCTGGTGGCCTACGATTGCCTGGAGTTTAAAAAGCACCTCATCACGGCTTCTTACGTCAGCAATGAAATGTATCGCCTGAGTGCTGAGGCCGTCAACAAGGAGCTTATTTTTCTGGGTGAAATGGGGCTGGACCCCGGCATTGACCACATGTCGGCACGGAAGACCATTGCCTCTATTCAGGCGCGGGGTGGTAAGATCACGGCTTTTCGTTCTTCAACAGGAGGTCTTATTGCTCCGGAAAGCGATGACAACCCCTGGCATTACAAGTTTACCTGGAATCCTCGCAATGTGGTTTTAGCAGGGAAAGGTACGGCTCAGTATTTGTACGAGGGTAGCTTGCGCTACATACCTTACTACCGCCTTTTCAAGGAGCATCGCTCGGTGAGTATTCCGGGCTTGGGAGTGATGGAGGAGTATCCGAATCGCGATTCGCTGTTGTACAGAGAGGCTTATGGTTTGAAGGGCATTCCTACCCTTATTCGGGGTACTTTGCGCTATCCGGGTTTTTGTGATGCCTGGCACGCTCTGGTTACCATAGGTTTAACGGATGCTTCCTTTCCCATTGTCGATTCGGACAAGCTGAGCTATCGCCAATGGTTACAGGCTTATGTGGGAAGGCACAGTAGTGGAACGCTGGAAGAGCGCATAGCTGCCCTGATCGGTTGGCCGGTGGACTCGGAAGTAATGGAGCGGCTTCGTTGGCTCGGTCTGTTTTCCGAGGAACGCATTCGCCTGGCACACGGTACACCGGCAGATTTGTTGGAAGACTTGCTGCTGCGCAGGTGGAAGCTTAAGCCGGAGGATAAAGATTTGGTGGTTATGCACCACGAGTTTGAGTACGAACTAAAAGGCGAAAAGCACCGTCTTACTTCAACCTTGCAGATGAAGGGGCAAAATGCCCGTGATACCGCTATGTCGCGGCTGGTAGG
>JALSKB010000117.1 GCA_026989035.1 Saprospiraceae bacterium
GTTTTTGTTGAGGCATCGCCGAATAGCGAAATAATTTGCAATCATACGAAGGGTACATATCGCGGTTTTGATTATGCAGGGATTAGCTTGGGTACTCAGATGGTTCGCAATGAGATGGGTTCGCACTATACGGCTTTGTTGATGCGGAAGCAATCGATCATAGGGGTCCAATGGTATACGGATAATAAATGGCTGGAACCGAGCTATCCGGAAAGCGCTCACCATTTAGACCCAGATCCTAATGTTGTGATGAGCTCAGCATTTCATGTCAATGTTCAGCAACAGGATTACCCTTTTCCCGCCCCTATTCCTGACTTCTGGTTTCCACCTGGCGTTGGTTTTTCGATGCTTTTGTCCTGTAACTTATCGGATCCCTGGCAACAGGAAATGGAACTTTTAAGGAACAATGCTCTGTATGAGGACGATTATGCCATTGCACAAGGGGGCTTTGTCGTGGAGAATGGGTATGATGAAGCGATGCTGTTTGAAAAGGAGCGGTATTTGTACAAAAAGTTGTTGTTGTATCCGGAGCTGTTGAATGAAGATACGATATACCAAAGTTTTTTTCTTTCACATCAAGGTCGTCCTTTGGCCGATTTGGTTGAAATTGAGAAATCTCTGGAGGAGCTTGTTTGGTTTGAAGCTGGCTATAAAGAGCAGTTGAGTTTTTATGCGAACTTGCAAGAGGGGCTTTTAGATAGTCTTAGTTTGCTGGTTGATGCTGCTTCACAGGCAAGTGGAGCAGAGCTTAGTGCTATTTTGTCGTCAGAAGAAGAAATTTTTTCTTCTCTGTCCTGGATACAAGACAGTAGTTTATCCATTTGGTCAGAGATGGCAGCTCATCGTCAGCAGGTTCAATCGGATTTGTTGCCGGCAAATGCCGGTATTTCGTGTGTTGAAGTTTTTGAAACAAATCATCAGCTGGTCAATCAGGTGCTTATAGAGCAGTTGGTACAGGATTCTTTGATTTTGACAGCAAACCAAATAGCGATTTTAAGAGATGTAGCTACTCAGTGCCCCTTGTCAGGTGGTAGCACTGTTTATAAGGCCCGGGCTTTGTTGAGTTCGGTAGAGTCTTTGAACTATTCGGACACTTGCCCTGGAATGGGAGGCGGAGGTATGTCACAGGGAGGTGTTTTTGGGGAATCTGTATTGCATCCCAATCCTGTAGAAGATTTTTTGTCTGTAAATCTGAGCGAATATGTAGATGTTGAAGCGTTGGAAATTTGGGATGTTTCCGGACATTTGGTGTTAAAGTTTTCAGTGGATGAACCGTGTAGGGAGCTTTTAGACCTGAGTAAACTGCTCTCGGGTACTTATTTGCTAATTGGTTTGGAAGGAGGTAAGGTTGTGTTTTCGGAGTTTTTTGTTAAGAAGTAACCCGCTTTTGTTTTATTCATTGCATCCACGCCTCATATTGGGGGCGTGGATGTTAAAGATTTATAGCCATGAAAAACGTGTTGATTTTTTTGCTGAACCTTTTTTGTGTGCTTTCGATTTGGTCGCAATCGGATAGTTTGCGGGATCGCCATTGGTTATTGGGTTATTCCAGTGGATTTCCTCCTGATTTTCACTTCGGAGGTTCAGATTTGGACTTTAATCAAAGGCCGGTAGCGGTGAACTATGAATTTCGCAGTTTAGATTTTAGCCGGACCAATGCGAGTATTTGCGACAAAGAAGGTCATCTGCTTTTTTACACAAACGGTATGAGTATTTGCAATGCGTTTGGTGACACCATACCCAATGGAGACAGTTTAGCACCGGCTATATGGCCTCAGATACTGGATTGGCATGAATATTGGATTGTTGATGGCGCGTTGATTCTTCCGGCCCCAGGAAACGAAAATTTGTATTACCTGCTTCACCAGGATATGGAGTATAGTGAAGAAGACGAGACTTATATTTCCGTCCATTTTTTTTACACCTTGGTTGATATGTCCACAGCAGAAGGTGAGGTTTTGTCAAAAAACAATCTACTTTCTTCCGATACCCTTGATATGGGGTACATAACAGCAGTACGCCACGGGAATGGCCGGGATTGGTGGATCGTAAGAGGAGGGGGTGATTCTAATGTGTTTCGTGTTTTTTTGCTAGATCCAACAGGGATTTACCTGCATCACAGTCAGGCAATAGGTACTTTAATAGAAAAAGGCAGTGTCGGTCAAGCTGTGTTTTCTCCGGATGGCACCAAGTATGCCCGTCTTGATGGTACTACTTTTTGGGGGCCAAAATCCGTTAAACTGTATGATTTTGATCGTTGTAGTGGTATGTTGAGTGATGTGCGGGAGACCATATTTCTAGAAGGGGTTATTCCCGGGGGATTGGCCTTTGCCCCCAATTCTCGTTATCTGTATGTCAGTGTAAAAGACAGTTTGTTTCAATATGATACTGCAGTGGAGGATTTTGGAAATACTCGACAGCTGATTGCCGTGTGGAGTGGAGCTTTTTCAATGGTGCCACCATTGGCAGCAGTTTTTTATGTTATGCGGCTGGCTCCGGATGGCAAGATTTATATGGCTACTGGAAATGGTACAGTTTGTTTGCACGTCATCCACAACCCCAATGAGGCGGGCCAGGCCTGTAATTTTGAAGAAATGGGACTGACTTTGCCTACCTACAATCTATCCTTGCCCAATTTCGCCAATTACAGTTTGGGAGCATGGGAGGGAAGCCCTTGCGACACCTTGGGTACGGTGGGTTTATCTGAGCCTTTTGAGAAACCGGACTGGAGTGTATGGCCGAACCCTGCCAAAGCTGGGGGGCTGTGGGAGATTGATTTTGGAAACACAGAAGATGGGAAGAGGAAACTTTGCTTGTATGAGATAGGCGGGAAGTTGTTGGGTAGCTATGCTGAGCTACAGGCTAGGACTTTTTACCTTTCAGTTCCGGAAATACCCGGGATCTATCTGTTGGAAATTCAAAATAGTGTTGGGGAGGTGAGGTACAAGAGGTTAGTTGTGGAGTGATTCTTGTTGATTTAAACTTGGGATAATGAAGAAGCTAAATTTTTTTATGGAGGTCTCGATGTTGAAGTTGGGTAAATCGTCTTTGTTGCAGCGTGATGTAGGTAGGTCAATATTCGATATATACTCATGGCGAAGTGTTTTGGGAGGCGTCAGCCTCCCAAGCTCCCTATCTTTTGCCCGTTTGCGAGTTGTAAATATCCCAAACCGAAACGGTTTGGGTATACTCATAGTGAAGTGTTTTGGGAGGCATCAGCCTCCCAAACTCCCTATCTTTTGCCCGTTTGAAAGTCGTAAATATCCCAAACTATTCCTATTTGCGTATATTCTGTTGTTGATGTGGTGTGTGTTCTATTTGTTGTTGCCAAGGGCACAAGCTCAGTGGATGCAGTTGGGCGCAGATATTCATGGAGAAGCGGAGTTGGACATGTTCGGTCAATCGGTGAGTTTGAATGAAAGTGGGAATGTTTTTGCGATAGGAGCTCATCACAACGGTGGCAATGGCACCTATTCAGGTCATGTTAGAATATACGAGTGGCTAAATGGTAGCTGGGTTCAGAGGGGAGAGGATATAGACGGAGAAGATGCTTTTGACATTTCAGGTTATTCTGTAGCCTTGAATTCGGAAGGAGATGTGGTAGTAATAGGTGCATTTGGGAATGATGGCATTGGGGGAGATGGCTCGAATTTTGGTCAGGTGCGCGTTTACCAATGGAATGGTTCTATTTGGGAACAGCGGGGAGAAGATATGGATGGTTTGTTTATGTATGAAGAATTTGGGTATGATGTTGATATAAATGGGGATGGAGATGTTATAGCGGCATCCGGGCTTTATTTGATAGGACCAAACATTGACTTGAATATGGTGAGGGTGTATGAATGGAATGGAGAGAGTTGGGTACAGCGTGGATCTACTCTGGTTGGGGCAGAAGGCGAATTTTTTGGAACGAAGATAGCCTTGAGTAAAGGAGGAGATGTGTTGGCTATAGGAGTGCCCTATGACGATACAAATGGACTTGCAGCGGGCAGTGTTCGGGTTTATTATTGGGATGGGACGGCCTGGGAACAAAGGGGTGAAGACATAGAAGGAGAAGGCCCAAACAATTTAAGCGGATCTGGAGTAAGCCTTAATGCTACAGGTTCTATAGTAGCAGTAGGAGCTTTGTACAACGATGGTGGGGAAGCTGCTGATGCAGGCCATGTGCGGGTATATGAATGGGATGGTTTGGTGTGGAATCAGCTAGGAGAAGATATAGATGGGGAGTCAGCGGGAGATTATTCAGGTTATGCGGTGAGCTTAAATGACTTGGGAGATGTAGTGGCCATAGGTGCACCTGGAAGTGATGCATCGGGCAAGGAGTCGGGTCAAGTACGGGTATATGGGTGGGATGGTATGTCGTGGGAGCAAAGAGGAATGGCTATAGATGGAGTATGGGAATACGACAGATTGGGCTATTCAGTGAGCTTGAATGGAGATGGGGATGTTGTCGCAGCAGGAGCACCCTTTAACGACGTAAATGGTTTGAATTCGGGCCAAGGGAGTGTGTGGATGTATGGTTCGTCAGTAGGCTTATCTGAATACCGCAGAGAAAGTTTTGAATGTTTGTTGTACCCGAATCCTGTGGTCTCGGAGGTGTATCTGTCTTTCGGGTCACCCTTGTCGAGGTCTTGCAATTGGCGCTTGCGGGATGTGCATGGTAGAGCGCTTGTGGAGCGCTTTGTGGCAGCAGGTAGTCGTCAATACGGTTTGCTTTTGCCGGAAGGCTTGGCTGGCGGCATGTACCTGTGGACCTTGGAAGACAGTGAGGGCCGCCTGCTGGCCCGCGGCAAATTGGTGGTGTCGGGGCCGTGATGTTACAGATGGGGTGGGGCCGGCTCTGTCTTACCTCTTAGTTCGGCGGAGCAGCAGCTTGCCCACAACAGCCTTGCAGGTTTGGCGAGGTTTTGCTTTTGAGGGAGCTTTAGGCAGCTTGCAGCTTGGCCAGTTTGGATTTGCTGAGTTTTTGTCGGGCGTATTCTAAGGTTACCTCAAACTGCTTTTGTTTTTTCTTTTGGGAGGGCAGCTCGAACATGGCATCGGTCATGATGGCTTCGCAGATGGAGCGCAGGCCTCGGGCCCCGAGTTTGTAATCCATAGCTTTTTGAGCGATGAAATCAATGGCTTCATCGCTAAAGCTCAGTTCAATGCCTTCCAGTTCGAAGAGTTTGTGGTATTGCTTGATCAAGGCGTTTTTCGGCTCGACCAGGATGCGTTTAAGTGCCTCTTTGTTTAGGGGTTGCAGGTAGGTCAATACCGGAAGGCGGCCCACCAATTCGGGGATGAGGCCATATCGTCGGATATCGGCGTGGTTGACGTACTGCAGCAGTTCGTCGCGGTCGATTTCCAGATTTTTTTGGTTTTTGCTGAAGCCGATGACTCGGGTATTCATCCTGTTGGCGATGATTTTTTCGATGCCGTCGAAAGCTCCTCCACAGATGAAGAGGATGTTGCGGGTATTGACTTTGATGAGGCGTTGTTCGGGATGTTTGCGTCCTCCCTGGGGAGGCACGTTGACGTCGGTACCTTCCAGCATTTTTAGCAGGGCCTGTTGTACGCCTTCGCCCGAGACGTCTCGGGTAATGGAGGGGTTGTCGGATTTGCGGGCGATTTTGTCGATTTCATCGATATACACGATGCCTTTTTCGGAGGCTTCCAGGTTGTAGTCGCAGACCTGGAGCAGGCGGGAGAGGATGCTTTCCACATCTTCGCCTACGTAGCCCGCTTCGGTAAAGACGGTGGCATCGACGATGGCAAAAGGCACGTTGAGGTAGCGGGCTATGGTTTTTGCCATGAGGGTTTTGCCCGTGCCGGTACGGCCGACGAAGAGCACGTTGGACTTTTCGATTTCGACTTCGCCTTCCTGGGCATTTTGAGCGATGCGCTTGTAATGGTTGTAAACGGCAACGCTGAGGTATTTTTTGGCCTCGTCTTGTCCGATGACGTATTCGTCCAAGAAGTTTTTCAGCTTTTTGGGCGTCAGGTCGGGAGGCATTTGGAAGTTTCCGAAATCTTTTTGCTTGGAAGACAGGCCCAATTCCTCATGCACGATGTCGTAGGCCCGCAGGGTACATTCGTCGCAGATTTCGGCTTCTATGCCGGCGATGAGCATGAGGGTTTCGCTTTTGCTGCGTCCGCAGAAGGCGCAATGAGGTGTGTTTTTTTGGGCCGGCATGGTTTAGGCTTTTTTGTTTGGACTGGGGCTGGTTAGCACTTCGTCGATCAAGCCGTAAGCTTTGGCTTCTTTGGCTTTCATCCAGTTGTCTCGGTCACAATCCTCTTCGATCTTGTCGTAGGGCTGTCCCGTATGTTTGGCGAGGATTTCGTACAGTTCTTTTTGCAGGCTTTTGATGAGTCGATAGGAGATTTCCATATCGGAGACCTGGCCCTGCATGCCCCCCAAAGGTTGATGAATCATCACGCGGCTGTGGGGCAGGCCTGCCCGTTTGCCGTGGGTGCCGGCAGAAAGCAAGACGGCTCCCATGGAAGCAGAAAGACCCGTGCAGATGGTGCTGATGTCGGGTGCGACGTACTGCATGGTGTCGTAGATGCCCAGGCCGGCCATGACGGATCCCCCCGGGCTGTTGATGAACATGGTGATGTCGCGCTTGGGGTCCACCGATTCCAGGAACAGCAACTGTGCCTGCACGATGTTGGCGACTTCATCACCTATGGGCGTGCCCAGGAAGATGATGCGATCCATCATGAGGCGGGAAAAGACGTCGAGCACGCTGACGTTGAGCTGGCGTTCTTCTATGATGTAGGGTGTCATGCCGAGAATACCGGGGGCCTGAGCCCGGGCGTAATCTTCCAAGCGTTGGCTGCTTAGGCCCAGGTGTTTGACGGCATAGTCTTTGAATGAGTCCTTCTTCATGAAAAATATTTTTGTGGTTAGGGGCTACCGAAAACGGGCTTAGACAAGGGGGCGTCTTGTTTTCCTTCCTTTTGCCGAAAGGCAAAAAAGGCATGCTTTCTCTACGCCCTTTTCCTTTTTACGCAATAGTAACAACTCAAAAGGGTACTGGTTTAGCTCTTTTCAAGCCCGAGGGAGTCAGCCTGTCTTTTTATTCTTCTTCGTCTTCTTTGGATTTAGGGAAAAAGGTGGCATTTACTTGATCAAAGCTTGCAGTGTAAAGCTCTTCAAATGCTGTTGGAGAAACGGCTTCGAGTTTTGGCTGGACTTTCTTGTCCAGGGCATGAGCCAGTTCGTATTGTTCCGTTTCGTTATAAGTTTGGGTGATTAAGGAGTTGAACCTGGAATCTTCGTAGAGCTTTTTCACCAGCTCTTTTTTCTCTTTGGGAGGTAGGTAGTGGAAGCCGAGCTTGCTTGCCAGGGCTTCTTCCAGGAGTTCATTGCTGACTTCGACTTCCAGATGCTTTTTGAGAAGTTCGGATAAGACGCTGTATCGGTGATGGCCCTCCTCTGTTTTTGTGTCGGACATCAATTGTTTTCGGCGGGCAAAGTAGGCTTCAGGCAGGGAAATCTGCTCTCCGATTTCTTTGTTGAGGTAGAGGAGGAATTGATTGAGCAGTATGGTTTTGCTGGCCGGTTCATCTGCCATTTTGTCGAGTTGGCTTTTGCGTATGTAGGCCAGGGCTTCTTCTTTGCTGCCGACTGCGCTTTCTTCGCCGAAATACGATTTGTACTCTTCGGGGCTGGGTTTGATTTCCTCCTCATCGACATACGAGGCCTTGGTAAAAAGAATTTTAAAGCCTTCGGCGAAGATTTCACTTATTTCTTCTTTGAATTCCGAGGCAGGTTTTTGGTCTATTTCCGTGATGAGTGGGAGCAGTTCATTGGGTTTGAGCTTTATTTCATCTCCGTTTTTGAGGCCTTCGAGCTTTTCCAAGATAGCTTTTGAAGCCATTTGCAGGGTAAACCCTATCGGGACTTCTCTGCCGGAAGCCGTATGGACTAGGGCGGAGACATGGAGGGCTTTTCGGGTGTCGAGTTTTTCACTTTCAGCAGCTTGCTGTTCTCTTTGCCTTAGGACGGAGTGCAGAAAGTTTTTCCAATGGCTGAGTATTTCTGTTTCGGGAGGTTCCGGTATATAGCGCGGCGTATCGAAATTTTCAAAGAGTTTTTCGGGCAGTTCGATATTGGGTAGAAGCGAGAGGAGGAAGCTGAGCTGATAAGTTTTGTCCTTTTGAGGTTCTATTTGGTTATTCGTTTCGTCTTCCGATTCGAGGGGCAGGTTGGCATACAACATTTGGCGTTGGTTTTCCTCCAACAGTTTGCCGATGTTTTTGTGGACGAGCTCTGAGATCAGATTAGACATGATGTTGCCGCCATAGGTTTTGCGCAGGAAACCCATGGGTACTTTGCCTTTTCGGAAGCCTTTAAGGGCGACTTTTTTGTTGATTTTTTTGAGATCTTTTTTCAGTTCGGGCAGGTAGTCTTGCGGTTCAATGGTCAAGTGTACTTCCCATTCTTGCTGGCTCAACTCCTTTTTTTCTATCTGTGCCATAGAGTACTTTTTACAGGTCTGCTTGTCGTTTTGTTCAAGGCAGCTGTTCGGTGTTTAGGTGCGGGTGGAGGGACTCGAACCCCCACGCCTTGCGGCACCAGATCCTAAGTCTGGCGCGTCTACCAATTCCGCCACACCCGCATATTTATTTTCTGCCTTTCGGCAAATGTTGGTCGATGCACGAGCTCGGTTTGGGTTTGCTGTAGCCCTTGTTCTCGTGCTTTGGGGCGGCAAAGATAGGAAAAAAAGAAAAGGGAGTTTTACTCCCTTTTCTTTTTTGATTTGCCGAAAGGCAAAAAAGTGTCCATCGGCTGGTGGAGCCGGGCGGCTCGGCTTGGCTTATTCTTTGATGACTCGTTGCAGGGGCAGTCGTCGATCGTCGAATTTGAGGAAGTAGGTTTCTGCCGGCAGGCCAAGCAGAGAGCCTTGTCCTTCCAGTATTTGGTCATAACGCGCCAGGGCGCCCTGTCCGACCACGCGTCCTTGGGTGTCGAGTATTTCAAACTTGAGCCATGGGGTGTCTTCCAAGCCCTTGATGCTTAGGTAGAAAAAGCCGTCTGTGGGGTTGGGGTAGAGCTGCAAGTCGTAGCCATAGGTGTTGGAGCTGGTAGCTGTAGGCCCCGAATTGACGACTATGCCGTTTAGCACACCTTCACAGCCGCCGGCACCGATTACTGCGATGTCGTAGGTTCCCGGCGGGAGGTTCTCAAAGATGGAATAGGGGTAGAAGGTCTGGCCGCCGTCTATGCTGAACTGGATGGGAATGCTCAGTCCGCTGACCAGGATTTCTATGCTGCCGTCCATGGCACCCGCACTGCTTTCGTCGGTTACTTCGACCATGATGTTGACCTGGCATTGATGGACGATGACGCTGTCTTCCACATAGCCACAGCCATTGGCGTCGATGACTACGACGCTGTAGCCCCCGCCGGACAGGTTTTCGAACAGGCCTTCGCTTTGGAAACTGAGGCCGGCATCTATGCTGTATTGGAAGGGCCCCACACCTGAGGTGGGCTCGATCAGGATGGCCCCGTCTTGGGCTCCGGGCGCACTTTCGTTGGTGAGGGTGATTTCGGCCTCTACAAAACAGCCGAAGCTGGTGCAAAAGTCGTTTTGCTCTTGCGAGCCGAAAGCCGGATTGATGATGGAGGCCAGTACGTCGCCGGAGGCATCGGTGATTTGGTAAGAGCCACTTACTGTTCCATAGGTGATGCCATCGCCGTAGCTGTCGTAGATGACGAAGGTGTAGCAGCTGTTGCTGTTGAGGCAGAAGGTGTGGGTGTAGGTGGTCTGCGGACTTTCGTAAGGCCCGCCTGCGTAGAGCAAGTTGCCGAATTCATCGAACAGTTCCCAGCTGGTTTCGTTGGGATAGTCATCGGTTAGCAGGCTCAGGGTAACTTCTCCGCCGTTGGTATTGGCTTCTATGGATCGGGTAATGGAGTCGTTGTCCTGCACTTCGTCCTGCATGCCGTTGGGGAGTTCGGTGTAAACGAGGAGGGTATTGTCGCCGTTTTGCAGGGGAGAAACCGTGAAGGTGATTTCTTCTTCTTCTTCAAAGGGCAGGCTGCCGGTCCACTCAATCAGTTGGGGTGTGCTGCCGTTGAGGCTCCAGTAGAGGTTGAGGGAGGTGAGGGTGTCGGTGCCGAGATTTTTGAGCAGGGCAGAGACTTGCAGCTCCTCGGCACAGGCGACAGCAGGGATATTCAGCAGCTCTATGGGGCTGGCGTCGAAGCGAGGCAGATGTCGGACTACTTTGCGCAGGGTATCGTTGAAATTGGCCTGGTCGGTGTCCATGTTGGTAAAGAGGGTGAATTGGTATGCTCCAATGGTGGACATATCCACGGTGGGCGTGAAAGTGTGGATGTAAAAGCTGTCGGGAGGCAGCAGGTAGTTGACGTCTTCTATGACGGGTGGTTCATTTTCGAACTGATAGCCCACCTGAAAGACCATTTGGGTATCCAGGCCGAAATTGCGCACGTTAAGGGTTACGGTCTCTTGTTCGCTGAGCAGGGGAGCGTCTTGTGGGTTGAGCAAGGCATAAGGGCCGATGTCGTTGGTGTCTCTTTGCAGGATGAAAGAGGTGATTTTCGTGCCGAAAATGTTGTTGTCTTTGGCGTATTCGCCGAAATACCAGAAAGTGCGGTCGTCTTGCGGGTCGAGTACCATAGCGGTGTAGTCGCCCCAGCGCAATTCGTAGTAAGGGCTTTGGCCCGTAGCGGATTCGAATTCTTGGACGGTCATTTCACCCGGCAAGTCGAAATAGCGCCGGCCGGTGATGCGGGTGGCCACGTGGGTTTGTTCACCACTGACGGAATAACCGATGGCAATGTTGCCGTTGCCATCCATGGCTGGAGAGCCAAAGATGCGGTGTTCTCCGTCTTCGGTACCGATGATGCCTTCCTGATAGACGGTCCACTCCTGGCCAGGCTCTTTGCGCAGTTCCATCCAGCGTATGCCCGAGTCGTTGTTGCCGGACACATCGGCAATGAAATTGAACAGTAGTGTTTGGTAGCTGCCGAAGTTGCGGTATTGTACCCGATAGGTGGCGATGCCGGGCAAGCCTTCAATGGCATCTCCTGTGCCGGGCACACAGGTGTATAAGCTGCCCTCATATTCGCAGGGGTTGGTGTCAAAAGGCTGGGGTGTAACCAACACAGGCCCTATCAGCTGGCTGTTGTTGGGATTGTCCCAGTCCACTTCCATGCTCCAGATTTCTATGAGGTCTTCGGGATATACGCCCCAGGCATCATCTACCATACGGAGTACCATGGGGAGCGCATCTGCCGGAGGAGGGTTGTTGCCGTCCCAGTCGGCCGGGGTGGCTACTTCTATGCCCCAGTCCATACCCAGGCCGGGTAGTTCAAAGCGCTGCATTTGAGGGGCGGCTGTGGTGTTGAGAAAATCTTCCCGGTTGAGCACATAGAGAACCGCTTCCGGAATTTCGTATTCGTTGGTGGTGATGATGTAGCTGTCTTTCCAGATGGATAGTTTGGGGTAATCGGGGAAATAAGGGGTAATCAATTCGTAGGCCGTCCAACTGCCCAAGGGGTCTTCGTCATCGGAAATAGCCATGAGAATGGTGTTTCCCACAAAGTCGCCGATTTCGATGAGCAACCAACGGCCGGCTTCGCGATCGTAGGCTATGACGGGGTCTCCTATAGAGCTGGTGTTGAGGGTGTTCCAGATGGTAGCAGTGGAAATGGGATCGGAAAGCGCTTCACCGGTCTCTTTGTCGAAGACCTGCATCCAAGAGGCGTTGATGGTTTCCACTACATAAGAGGCACCTACTTCTCCATTGACATCCGGCGGAAAAATTGCTTGAGCTGTGTTTTCATCCATGCCGTCGAAGTTGAGCAAGGGCTCCAATTGCAGTTCGTTGCTTTTTAAGCTTTGGGGAGCATAAAGCGGGTCTTTGCCTTTCGGCAAACCCTGGCTTTTTGTCCATTGGAGTTGCTCCTGTCCTTCGAAATTCGGCACTTCGCGCTCACGGCGTTTTTTGCTGAGGTTTCTCTTCTCGGGATCTATGGCAGCTCTCTTGATCAATTCGCGTACGGGGAGCGTTTTTCCGAGAAAGCGGGCTTGCGTTTGACGCGCTTTAAGGGGTTTGGGATTTTCGTTGGCTTGCGCCAAAAGCCATGCAGGAAGCAGAAAAAGGCATAGAAGGAAACAGAAATGAATTGTTTTTTTCATGGTGGAAAAAATTTTATTATGGCAAAAACGGTCAACGGGCATCGATTAATTGGGTGCCCAAATATATTGGCATTTGTTCATTTTGCGGGCAAAATAGATTGCTTTTTCTTGTCAGGCATAAAAAAATAAAAGATATGTATATTAGTTGACGTATTGGCTTTCGCCAAATCTTGAGAGGTCTTTTATGCGACAGTTTTTTTTGCGGGGTCAATTATTTGCCGAAAGGCAAAAAAGTGAACGGGATATCCGGATAAAGCGTTATTTTTGTTGACTCAAGATGTTTGCGCATTTCACATTCTTGCAGTTATGTCTATAACAGCCAGCACGATACAAACCCTGGAGAGTTCCGTTCCGAATAAGGAAGAAAGGCAGTTTATCCAACGCGCTTATCGAAAATTGTTGCGCTCTATCAAGATGCCGCTTAGTAAGGAAGATTCCAATACCATTCGCCGGGCTTTTGAGCTGGCCGTAGATGCCCACAAAGAGCAGCGCCGCAAATCGGGGGAACCTTACATCACTCATCCGATAGAGGTGGCCCGCATTTGTGCCGAAGAAATCGGTTTGGGGCCCACTGCTGTGGCATGCGCCTTGCTGCACGATGTGGTGGAAGATACCGAGGTCAGCCTGAAGGAAATTGAGGAGCAATTCGGGAGCGTAGTTGCCCGCATTGTCGATGGATTGACCAAGTTGGATGGCACTTATACTTCCAATTCGCCTCAGGCAGAAAACCTCAAAAAAGTACTCAGTACCCTGGTGGATGACGTGCGTGTAGTCCTCATCAAAATGGCCGATCGCTTGCACAACATGCGGACCTTAGGGGCTATGCCACATCACAAGCAAATCAAAATTGCTGCCGAAACCAGCTACATCTACGCTCCTCTGGCTCATCGGTTGGGGCTGTACAACATCAAAACCGAATTGCAGGACCTCTGCATGAAAGTTACCGACCCCAAGCCCTACCAGGAAATTTCCCGAAAGCTGAAAGAATCCCAGCGCCAGCGCACCCGTTACATCAACGAATTTATTAAGCCGCTTACCAAAAAATTGGATGCCCTGAAAGTGCCTTACCGCATCTTCGGGCGCCCCAAATCCATTTATTCCATTTGGAGTAAAATCAAAAACAAGGGTGTTTCTTTTGAGGAGATTTACGACCTGTTTGCCATACGCATTGTGGTGGATGTAGAGCCCGAAGAGGAAAAGGATATTTGTTGGAAGGTCTATTCCATCGTTACGGCTGTTCATCAACCCATACCCGAGCGTCTCAAGGACTGGATTTCCACGCCCAAATCCAACGGCTACGAATCTTTACATACTACGGTTATCGGCCCTAAGGGTCGCTATGTAGAGGTGCAAATCCGCAGTGAGCGCATGGATGAAATTGCGGAAAAGGGTTATGCCGCGCATTACCGTTACAAGGGGGTATCTACCCAGCGCGATGTCTATCAAATTTGGTTGGACAGCATGCGCGATTTGTTGGAAAACCCCCATACCGACCCTCTGGAGTTTTTGAGCGATTTCAAAACTACGCTCTTTAAAGAAGAGGTGTACGTCTATACGCCCAAAGGGGATATGCGAATTTTGCCCAAAGGCGCCACGGCCCTGGATTTTGCTTTTAACATCCACTCCGATGTGGGCTATCACTGTACGGCAGTGAAGGTCAACAGTAAGTTGGTACCCCTGGGTTATGAGTTGCGCAATGGTGACCAGGTGGAGGTTTTCACCAGCCGAAAACAAAAACCCGGTGAAAGCTGGTTGAAAATGGTGGTTACCGGCAAGGCCCGATCCAAAATCCGCTCGGCCATGAAGGAAGAGCGGCGCAAAAAAGGAGAAACGGGTAAAGAAACGCTGGAACGCAAGTTGCGCAACCTCAAATTGGAGTTCGACAAAAACGTGGAAGTTTTGGTGCGCTTCCTCAAACTTCCCTCCTGGGCAGACCTCTACTACGCCATTGCTATGGGCGAGATCAATCCCACGGACTTGATCAAAAACCACTTTGATATAGAAAACGGTTTGCTCGTACCCCGCAAGGAAGAGGAGGAAAAAGGTGCGGAATTAGAACGCATAGGAAAAGAGCGTAAAAACCGACAAAACAAAGTACCCAAGCTCAAACTATTTGTCGGAGGAGAACCGGCCGACAAATACACCTATTCTTTTGCGTCTTGTTGTAACCCGGTGCCGGGGGATGAAATCTTCGGTTTCATTACCACCAATTCCGGTATTAAAATTCACCGCAGCAATTGCCCCAATGCCACCAACCTCATGTCTCATTACGGTTACCGCATCATGAGCGCAGAATGGGCTGCGGCTTGGAACACCAACTTCGTGGCCAAATTGCGCGTTACAGGTATAGACGACGGACCCGGGGTGATTGCGCGCCTGTCCAATGAAATTTCCAAATTGGGCGTTAACATTCGCAATTTCAACATCTCCGGAGATGCAGGTTATTTTGAAAGCATGATCAGCATTTTGGTGCAAAACACCGATCAACTCAATCTCATCATCCAAACTTTGCGAAAACTCAAAAACATCACAGCTGTTTCTCGCATTGAAGAGGAACAGGATGAAAACACATGAAACAAACAGCCAATCAAGATAAACTCCTCAGCGAGGTTCGGCAAATTTTCGAAAACTACCTGCTCGAAAACAAGCTGCGTCGTACGCCGGAGCGATTTGCCATCTTGACGGAAATCTACCGCCGGCAAGACCATTTCGATGCCGATCAGCTGTACGACTTTATGAAACAAAACAATTACCACATCAGTAGAGCAACTGTTTACAACACCTTGGAACTGTTGTCAAAATGCGGTCTGATTATCAAACATCAATTTGGCCAACATGCTACCATCTTCGAAAAATCTTACGGAAATGCACAGCACGACCACCTCATCTGCCTGGATTGTAGCAAAATTTTTGAATTTTGTGATCCCCGCTTGCATCAAATCGAAGAAAGCATGGGGCGCATCCTCAAATTTAATATAGAGCGTCACGCACTCACCCTCTACGGCCATTGCAATGGCGCTTGCGACAAAACTTCCAAAGACAAAGTCTGACATCGCTCCGCCGCCTCACCCAAAACAAAACAAATCCATGATCACCGTAGTCTTAGGCCTCCAATGGGGCGATGAAGGGAAAGGAAAAATCGTAGATGCTCTTAGCCCCGATTTTGATTTGGTCGCTCGTTTTCAAGGCGGGCCTAATGCAGGGCATACGCTCGTCTTTAACGGAGAAAAACATGTCTTGCACACCATTCCCTCCGGCATATTTGGCGAAAGCAAACAAAATCTCATCGGGCATGGCGTAGTTCTCGATCCCATTACTTTTGCAAGAGAAGTACAAAAGCTGGATCAGACGGGATTAGACTTTGACAGTCGGCTTTTTCTGGCGCAAAAAGTACATCTCATCTTGCCTACTCATCGCCTGCTCGATGCTGCTTCGGAGGCCAGTAAAGGCAGGCAAAAAATCGGTTCTACGCTCAAGGGTATAGGCCCGGCTTATATGGATAAAACCGGCCGCAACGGCCTGCGCATAGGGGACGTTCAACTGCCGGGCTTCAAACAGCGCTATGAAGAGTTGAGGGATAAGCACCTTCAGCTCTTAAAGCTCTATGAGGTGCAAGTCGATTTTAGACTTGAAGAAGAGGAAGCAAAATGGTTCGACAGCCTTGAGGTTTTGCAGCGCTTTCAAACTGTGGATAGCGTTTACTTCCTGAAAGAGAAGCTCCATCAAGGCAAGAGCATTCTGGCAGAGGGTGCCCAGGGGGCTATGTTGGACATCGACTTTGGCACCTATCCCTTCGTCACCTCTTCCAACACGGCAACTGCAGGAGTGTGCACCGGTCTGGGCGTGCCACCACAAACTATTAAACAAGTGATTGGCATTTCAAAGGCCTACTGCACCCGAGTAGGTGGGGGGCCTTTTCCCACAGAGTTGGAAGACGAAACCGGAGAACGCCTGCGCAGAGCGGGAGGAGAATTTGGCGCCACCACGGGCAGACCCCGCCGCTGTGGCTGGATCGACCTGCCTGCCTTACAGTACGCTGTGAACTTCAGCGGAACAACGCAACTGACCCTGACCAAAATCGATGTGCTCAACGACTTTGAAGAAATCAAAGTGGCTACGGCTTATCGCTATCAGGGCAAAATGACCGAGCACTTGCCCTTTGACCTCAGCGCCATTCCGGTAGAGCCGGTGTACGAGAGCTTTCCGGGTTGGAAACAAAGCCTCGACGGTTGTGAAGCTTTTGAAGATTTACCCGCTGACTGCTGTCGTTTTATTCGGTTTGTGGAGGAAAAGCTGGCTGTTCCGGTCCGGCTGATTTCTACCGGAGCAGACAGAACAAAGCTCATACGGAGGTGAAAGCGCCTGCCATCAGCATCCTCATGCCGGTAAAAAACTACGCATCATATCTGCCGGCTTGTCTCAACAGTATATTGGCTCAAACGGAAATCGACTGGGAGTTGATAGCTGTAGATGACCATTCTACGGATCGGAGCTTGGAAATTTTAGAGGCTTTCGCCAAATCGGATTCGCGCATACGCCCGCATACCCATGAAGGGCAGGGTTTGATTTCCGCTTTGCGCACCGCCTTTCGACATAGTCGGGGGTACTTTGTTACTCGCATGGATGCCGATGATCTCATGCCACCGTTTAAACTGGAATTGTTGCGCAGAGCTTTAACAGGGCCGGGGCAAATAGCTGTGGGTTTGGTTCGCTATTTTGCCAACGAAGGTAGCGAGGTGGGGCCGGGCTATCTGCGTTATGCCCGCTGGCTCAACGAGCTGACTTTAAGCGGGGGTACTTATCGCGAAATTTACAAAGAGTGTACCATTCCCTCTTCGGCCTGGATGTGTGGGCGGGAAGATTTCCTGGCTGCAGGAGCTTTCGAACCGGAGGTCTATCCCGAAGATTACGACCTTTGCTTTCGCTTCTATCGCAGCAAGCTGGAGGTTATTGCAGTGCCGGAAATCGTTCATCTCTGGCGGGATCACACCCGTCGCATCAGCCGTACGCTTCCGGCTTATGCCGACAACACTTTTTTGGATTTGAAAGTGTCCTGGTTTCTTCAGCTGGATTACGATGCTTCGCGTCCTTTGGTCTTGTACGGAGCGGGTAAAAAGGGCAAGCGCATAGCTGCTCTGCTGCGAGAACGCGCTATTCCCTTCCACTGGCTTTGCAATCGTCCGACGAAATGGGGCAAGAGCATGCACGGGATTGTTTGGCAGG
>JALSKB010000118.1 GCA_026989035.1 Saprospiraceae bacterium
GGTGTCAACCCGCTGGTTCCATTTTATATCAACCCGCTGGCTCATGCTGGTAGCCTTGGCCAGGCCTTGAGTTTTTGCTTCTTTTGGATCAAGCCAAAAGAAGAAGCTTTTTTAGGTTACAGCTGCTAAGCTGAAAAAATTTGCATTTTATGAAAAACCGCTGTATCTTTGCAGTAAAGCATATAAAAAACACGTATCCACAGGCGGTAATAACAAAAAAAGACACCCTGTTGCGGCTACACCACGGCTTTCCGAGAAGCCGTTGTGGCATATTTTTTAACCAAAATTTTTTGTCATGAAATGTTTTGATCGTTTTTCTACTGTTAATCGGGGGGGGGAGTAAAAGCCTCTTTCTGTTGATCGTTTCTCTGTTCTTTGTCAATGCGTACTTTTCCTCCTGTGCGAAAGAGGAGGTAGCTCCGGAGGCTTCAGCCGAGGCAGTGGTTGCCAAGAAGAAGGGAGAGGGTAGCTTGGAGAAGGATATGCCCGGTGATTGCAATTGTTACATGCGCATTTTAAGTGTTTCTGGCTATGATAATAGAATTTGGGCCATGTGGCAAGTAGAAGATGATATAGAGCAAGAATTCTCATTTTTTGGCAGCGGCAATACGTGGGTCTTCAATGGAAATTTTTTACCTCTTCCTTCTGAGTTTAGACCCATGGTGGGTTTTGACGTAGATTGTCATCATCTGGTTGTTTCTTTAACAGAGGGTGTAAGTGAGGATGAAGTAATATTCACCTCGGAGGTGAAATGCTATCAAGGTGGCTCGCTTGCTACAACAACCTACCATCAATTTGTAATCTCTCCTGGCGAAGAACTCTCTCATTTCTGGCGCCGCTTTTTATGTCGTTACTTAACAGGCGATGAAAGTTCAGATTGCAGTTTAACTTCCGATGGCTCAACAATTTAATATACTCATGGCGAAGTGGTTTGGGAGGTGTAAGCCTCCCAAACCACTTATCTTTTGCCCGTTTGCGAGTTGTAAATATCTCAAACCATTTCGGTTTGGGTATAAAGTTGTATTCTATGTCAAAGAGTTTTCAGAGATGAGTTGTGAAGATGTAGGCTAATTATTTTGGCGTAGGCGTGAAAAGTAGTTTGGATGGTATGAACTATCCAAATTGCTTAAACTTAGAACTTTCAAGTGTTCAATGCTTTACCTGTCTGGCCAAAGTCCCAATTAAACTGTTGTCTCATGCGCTACCATATTTTTGTATTATCATTGTTTTATTTTGTGCCATATTTGTCGTCTCAAAGTTCGTTTTTGTTAGATCTTGGGGATGCTCTTTGGGGTTTAGGTGAGGTTCAAGTTTTGGAAAACCAATCTGTTGGAATAGTTTTTCAACCATCTTTAGAGATTTCATTTGCGACGCTGTCTCCTTATGGACAGCTTGTTTCTTCTCATACTATGAATGTGCAAATCGGAAGTGTTCCATTGTATTTATTTCTTTTTCATTCATATCAATATTCAGAAGGGTACCATATCTTTTTTATTGAGTATGATCCAGCTTTTCAGTTTCCAGCTCGTGCTGGGTTTGTATTATTTAATGAGTTAGATTTTTCTCATTGGGCAGTTTCTACTTATGATGGACAAGTTCCAGTTCAAGATCCTAAGGCTTTTTTTATCAATCAAGATACGTTTGTCTCAACCTATTGGGCAGGTACATCTAGATTAGGGGTAGCAGCTTATTCCATTTCAACTCATAGTCAGTTGTGGGCATATTCTTATGATAGAGTTAATGCTATAGGTGATTTGAAGTTAGGTGATGCGGATAAAATGAATGACGGTGGGATATCTTGGTTCATGTACAACTCTTCTAAAGAAGAATTTCTTCTTCTTCACATCAATCCTCTTGGAGAAATAGTGAAAGCTCTGTCATTTTCTTTACCTCTTCTAGACCTCTCATACGTTAGGTCTATGACTCAAGAAATTGATGCTGATGGAAATATTTATCTTGCCTTCACCTTAAGTGCTATGACTATTGATGGTTCTACCTATATAGGAGGTATTGCAAAATTTAATTCTGATTATGAATTGACATGGAGTAAAGAGATTCTTGTGGAAAATTATGCCTATAAAAACCTTTATTTGAAAACTAATTACAATAAAGATTTATTGTTTTGTTCTGTGTCAGATGGTGATCTCCCTGTTATTGTTGGCTCTTTAGACTCTAATGGGTATTTGCTATGGAGCAAGGGATATTCTTTTTATGAACCTAGAATAGATATAGCTGAAGATGGATCACTTTATTTTCTTAGCAATAAGAAGTACCATGCAGATGGAACAACAGAGTCTAAATGGATTCTTGCCAAAACAGATACTCTCGGGGAGATAGAAAGTTGCCCTCAATATGCCTCTTGTATGTCTATAGGAAATATGGTATTGGAAGTTTCTTCAGAGCTTTGGATGAGAGAAGATGGCCCTTTACATGAGGATACTATGCCTATACAATTTTCTATACCAGATATCACCCTCACCCCCTACTGCGGTTCGCCCACACCACCGCACCCCTATTTCTACCTGCCCGACACCATCTGCGCAGGTGAATGCCTAACGCCCGACAGCACCTACAATCGCCTGGCGCATCAGGTGGAGTGGTACATCACGGGTCCGGGTGGTTTGGACACCACCATCATCGACACCACATTTACCTGGTGTTTTGATGAGCCCGGACACTACCAGGTCGAGCAGGGTATCTGGCTGCTGGGCTGTTCGGACTACTACCTGCGGGATGTGGTGGTGCTGCCCGACGATCTGGCTCCGGCGCTGGGGGAAGACCGCGTCCTCTGCGAGCAGCCCCCCTACAGTCTTTCGGCCAATGCCTCCCGCCCACTGAGGAGCTATTTGTGGAGCGACGGCAGTACCGCAGCCGAGCTGCAAATAACGGCCTCGGGCACGTACTGGCTGGAAGCCTCCGACGGCTACTGCATGCTGCGCGACACGGTGCAGCTGACATTCCTGGACGACTTGCTCACCCAAGGCTCTGCTCTGAGCCTGCCTGCCGACACCGCAGTCTGCGAACAGCACTTGCCCTATGAGCTGTTGCCGCAAAGTCCCTATGCCGAGGGCTTTTCCGTGCCGGCTATATCCAACAGTTCAGCCTCATCTTTTAAGTTGTGGCAGGCGGGCAGCTACGAAGTGCAAGCCGAGGTCTTCGGTTGCCCGATAAGAGATACCTTTGCGCTGGAAGTCAACGACTGCCACTCGCGCATCTATTTCCCCACGGCCTTCTCCCCCAATGGCGACGGCCTGAATGATTTGTTTTTGCCGCAAGGCAAGGACTATGAGGGCATAGAGCTGCAAGTTTACGACCGCTGGGGCGGACTGCTGTTTTCGTCCCAAAGTCCGCCCTTTGCCTGGGACGGGGCCGATGCTGCCGGCGGGGTATATGTGTATCGCTTTCGTTATTGGAACAGCTTGGCCCTGCAGGAGGAGGAGATTTCCGGCCAGGTGGTGTTGCTGCGGTAGAGACGCACAATGCGTCTCTACCGCTACGATCGTTACGACGATTACGACGACCATGTCGTCACGGTTAATCGGGGATGAATACCGTATTTATTTTCCTTTCCCTTGAACAAGGACTAGTAGGGTATAGAAGAGGATTTTAAAATCCAGGGCTAGGGACATATTTTCGATATAGAGGATGTCGTATTTGAGGCGTTGTACCATTTCTTCGATGTTGGAGGCATAGCCGAATTTGACTTGTCCCCAGGAAGTGATGCCCGGTCGTACTTTGAGGAGTTGTTTGTAGTGGGGAGCTACGGCAGAGATTTGTTCGATGAAGAAGCGGCGTTCCGGTCGAGGTCCGACCAGTGACATATCACCTTTGAGGACATTCCAGAACTGGGGAAGTTCATCCAAGCGCCATTTGCGCATAATGGCTCCCCAGTGCGTCGTCCTGGGATCGTTGTCGTGTGAAAGTTGAGGGCCGTCTTTTTCGGCATCTACGTACATGCTGCGAAATTTGTAGATAAGAAAGGGTTTTCCGTTTAGCCCGATGCGTTCTTGTTTGAAAAAGATAGGGCCGGGCGAGGATAGTCTGACACGCAGAGCTATGTAAGCCATAAGAGGTGAGAGGAGCAACAGCAATGAGCTGGAGGCACTAATGTCCAGAGCACGTTTAACAATGCGTTGCCAGCGAGGCATGAGGTCGCGTTGTATATCAATGAGCACGGCTCCATAGACAGAATTCATTTTCACCAGGCCTAGCATGATGTCATACATATCCGGGATGATTTTGACCATGACGTGATCGTCGAAGTCAAAAAGCACATTTAGAATTTCGCGTAAACGATTGTGTTCGGAAGTTTCTATGGCAATGATGACTTCTTCGATTTGATGGTGTTCGATGACTTGCTCTAAGTTTTCAATTTTTCCCAGACAGGGTAGATGTTTCTTGAGCTGGTCAGCTCCTTTGCCATTGGCATCGATGAAGCCAACCAACTCAAAGCTGAGGTGTTGTTCGCGTTCGGTGATTTCGCGATAGAGCTCCATGGCATTTTCGTTGCCCCCTATAATGAGGGTGGGAAAGCTGACCATGCCTTTTTTTACTTTTCGGTTAGCTCTTGTTAAAAGCAGCATGCGCACGGTGGCTGTTATGCCAAAGTGTAGGGAGAAGAGTATGAGAAAGGAGGTGTAGTAGGTGTGATAATCTCGGACGAAATCGTCAAGAATAAGGGTGAAGAATAGAATGAGTACCCCAAAGAAACTCAAAAAGAAAGTGCGTACCAGCGTGGATACGCGAGACAAGAGATAGATGTCTTTGTATTTATCAAAGATAAAATAAAACAAGATCCACCCGACAGGTATGAGTAAAAGTCCGTAAAAAAGTTTGGGGTCGTTGAGCGTTTCTGTATTCAGAGGCAGATTTTCCAGTTTTTTGCGGTAAGCGAAAAAGAGTGCCCAAGCCGTGAGCGCCGAGAGGAAATCAGCTATCCGGTAGATGAAAGTATCTCTTTTTCGAATTTTTCTGCTGTTTTTCATTTCCCCGGAGAGCTTTTTAGTAGTAGATTAACTTGATGTTATCCAGGTAAATTTTGGCTTCGGATTTGCCGGAAGGCAGACCGGCTGTTATGGCTATTTGATATTGGTTGAAATTTGATGCTCGTACTTGATCGGTGAGGTTGAAGTAAATTTTGTTCCATTCGTCTTTGGGTAAAATGCCGAATTCGTAACTACTACCCACGGGGCCTGTGGCATCAAATCCGATAAGCCCAAACAAGACTTCTGCTTCGCTTTTGTAATCTGCTTCCAGATAAACTATATTTTGGTCCTTGAGGTCAAAGAGCTGGTCTGTAGGTGTTCCTACGTCGATGAGGGCGTGTTCGGTGGTGAGCAGAATATAGCCGGAGGCATTTCCTTCACGCGGCATGTCCTGACTAATGACCATCTTCGTGCTGTCGTTGCCATCGCGATCATCGGAAAAAAAGACTGTAGAGCCTTCGAAATCTTCGAGAAAAGCGATGTGTACTTTTTCCAAATAAGAGGTGACGGGTTGCAGGGTGTCTATAGCAGCAGGTTCCAACTGGACCGTACTCGTGAAGCGTTGGTAAAAAGGGTTTATTTTCAGGTTAGTATAAAGGCCGTTCTCGGGGATAACAGGATCTACGATAACGGGCAGTTCGCCTTTTTGAAATACGGGTACTAAAGCCGGCAGGGCAAACAGACCCATGGATTCATTTCCGATGAATACGTAAGCATGAGTGATGTTGCTGGTGTGGGTGTTGTCGGGGACAAAGGGGTTAGGTTGATAGTGGAAGTCTTGGATGTACAGATAGGAAGGAATGTCTTCCGGCGGGTTGATGAAATCGCAGGAAAGACCTGTTATGAGTAAGCAGGCCGGAAAGAGAAAGAGGAGTCGAGTCATGAGTTTGTCTTTTGTGTGGCTGTGCCGCTATCTACTAAACTCTAAACGCTTGCCAATTGCTGCCTGATGGAATTGTCCGAGATGATAAGCTATTTGGCCGCTGACGATGGTGGTTTCCACCTGGCCGGGGAAGCTCATGCCTTCCAGGGGAGACCAGCCGCAGTGATAATGGAGGTTGGATCGAGATACGGTATGTTGTTGGTGGGGATTGAGGATGACGATATCTGCCCAGTAGCCTTCGTCCAGATAGCCGCGTTCGCGAATTCCGAAGCAGTCTGCCGGTGCATGGCACAGCTTTTCAACCAAGCGTGGCAAGCTGATATGGCCTTGGGCATAAAAGTGGAGCATGATGTTTAGGCTGTGCTGTACCAGCGGCAAGCCGGATGGCGCTTTAAAGTAGCTGTTGTTTTTTTCTTCAAGGGTATGGGGTGCGTGATCTGTGGCAATTACATCCAGGCGGTCTTCGAGCAGTCCTTTCCAGAGTGCTTCGCGTTCTTCAGGCCCTTTGATGGCGGGGTTGCACTTGATGCGGGTGCCCAGGTGTTTGTAGTCTTCCGATGAAAAGAAGAGATGGTGCACACAAACCTCTGCGGTGATGCGTTTGTCTCGGAGCGATCCACCGGCTTGGAAAAGCTCCAGTTCTTTGCCCGTCGTGAGGTGCAAAACGTGGAGTCGGCTACCGTATTTCTTAGCCAGGTTTACGGCTAGGGAAGAAGACAGGTAGCAGGCTTCGGCGCTACGTATTTCCGGATGGCAGGAGATGGGCACGTGTTCACCGTAACGCTGGCGGTATTGGTGCATGTTGTTGCGTATGGTCTGTTCATCTTCGCAATGGGTGGCGATGAGCATGTGGCTTCGGGCAAAGAGTTTTTCCAAGACTTCAGCATCATCTACCAGCATGTTGCCCGTACTGGAGCCCATGAAAACTTTCAAGCCGCAAACCCGATCGGCATCGGTGCGCAAAGCTTCTTCCAGGTTGTCATTGCTGACCCCCATGTAAAAGGAGTAATTGGCCAGCGAAACGCGGGCAGCCTGCCTGTACTTTTCTTCCAACAGCTGTTGAGTGAGGGTGGGCGGCCGGGTATTGGGCATGTCCATGAAGGAGGTTACTCCTCCGGCGACGGCAGCCCTGGCCTCAGAAGCTATGTTGGCTTTGTGCGTCAGACCCGGTTCGCGAAAATGAACTTGATCGTCTATCAGTCCGGGTAAAACCCATTTGCCCGAAGCATCAATTTCTATGTCGGCCCGTTCGTCAATGGAAGAAGCTATGCGTTCAATGCGGCCCTTGGCAAGCAAGATGTCGGCGGTAAAATCTCGTCCGCGATTGACAACCAGGCCTTCTTTAATGAGTATTTTTTTCATGTGGGTTGCAGGTCGGCAAGTTTATTTTCAGCCGGCAAGTTTTGAGACGGCAAGATACGTTTTTTGTACTTTTGCCGGATGCAGCGAAAAAAGAAGGCAAATCCCGTTCTCGGTATTTTGGGCGGGGGACAATTGGGGCGCATGTTGGCTTTGGCTTTCGCCAAATGGAATGGCGAGTTGCTCGTCTTGGACCAGCCCGGCTGCCCGGCTGAGGGGGTTGCTTGCCGCCTGTTGCCGGGAGACTTTCGAAAGGAAGAAGACGTTTTGCGCATAGGTCGGCAAGTGGATGTGCTGACGGTGGAGATAGAACAGGTACATGTTGGCGCATTGAAACGGCTGGAAACTGAGGGCGTGCGGGTATATCCCCAGCCCGATGTCTTGGAAATCATAGCCGATAAGGGTTTGCAGAAGCAGTTTTACAGGGCTAAGGGATTTCCAACGGCACCTTTTCGCTTTTACGAAGGAGCGGGAGAAATCCGGGCTGCCGTGGCAAAGGGAAGTTTACGCATCCCTTTTGTGCAGAAAGCCCGTCGGGGCGGCTATGATGGTCGAGGTGTGCAGCTCGTAACCCAAGAAGCCGATTTGGAAAAACTCTTGCCCCTGCCTTCTGTGGTGGAGCCCAAGGTGGACATTGCCTTGGAGTTGGCTGTGCTTGCCGCTCGCAATCCTTCCGGAGAAGTCGCTGTGTACGATCCGGTGGAGATGCACTTTCGGGCAGAGGCTAACTTGTTGGATTATCTGGAAGCCCCTGCTCGCTCGGGTCCTCATTTGGCGAAAGCCCAAAAAATGGCCACAGAGCTGATTGAAGCTTTTGGCCTTTGTGGTTTGCTGGCGGTGGAGTTTTTTTTAACACCTTCAGGCGAGCTGCTCATCAATGAGGTGGCTCCTCGTCCACACAACAGTGCTCACCACACGATTGAGGCTTGTCCTTGTTCGCAATTTGAACAGCATCTGCGTGCCGTGCTCGATTTGCCTTTGGGTGATACCCGTTTGTTGGCAGCAGCTCGCATGCAAAATATTTTAGGGCCCGAAGGCTATACGGGCCCTCTTAGCTGGAGGCAGTACGAGGATTTGTTGAGCGATCCGCGGGCGCATCTGCATTTATACGGCAAAGCAGAGAGTCGGCCCTTTCGGAAAATGGGGCATGTTACCTTTCTACTACCCAAAACCTGAGGAAACGCTCCCTGGCCCAAGCTCTAAAACCTTAAGACACACCACGATGCGGGTCTTTTCGTTTAGAAACAAAGTTCGGTCGTGTCTTCGTGTAACGCCTGCAGCTATGAAAAAAAATGTACTGGCCTTTTTTCTGCTTGTTTTTGTGGCCCTGGGTTGGATTGCTGCTCAGGATCCCGCTTTTTCTCAATTTTATGCCGATCCGCTGGGTTTGAATCCCGCATTGAGTGGCGTTACGGAGGCACCTCATCTGGCGTTGAATTATCGCAATCAGTGGACCAATTGGAACGGAGGAACGGCTTACCTGACCTATGCGGCGGCTTATGATCAATTTGTCGGGCGTTTGAATAGCGGTTTCGGCTTTTCTTTTTCAACAGATGACCAGGGAGCCGGCCTGGTCAAAACTACGAGGATCAAAGGGTCGTATTCCTATCGGGTTCGGGTGAAGAATGAGTTTTTTTTACAGTTTGGCTTGGAAGCCGGTCTGGGGCAGATGAATTACGACTGGGATCGTCTCATTTTTTTGGATCAGATCGATCCTCTTAACGGGCCGGTTGATGCCAATGGAAATTTGTTGCCCACAGCAGAGCAGCGGCCAAAACTGGCACAACTTTCCTATTTCGATGTGGGAGCCGGCCTGGTGGCTTATTTGCCGAAAGGCTATGCAGGCATTACTCTGAGACATCTCAACCGCCCCGCTTTGGAAATCCTGGGTAAAAACAGCAATTTGATTGAAGGCTTGCCTGTCTTTTTTTCCTTTCATGCCGGCTGGAACATTTCCCTGAAGGAAGGCAATAAGGGACGAGATGCCGCGTTTTTATCACCGAACCTGTTGTTTGTCAAGCAAGGTGCCCAGGGGCAGATCAATGGGGGCCTGTATGCGGGTTTTGGAAGTTTTTTTGCCGGCCTGTGGTATAGGCATGCCCTGAAGAATCCAGATGCGCTTATTCTCAGTGCGGGTGTGCGCAAAGGCATTTTAAAATTGGGATATAGCACGGACCTGACTATTTCGCAATTGGCTGATTACAAACCCGGTATGGTGCACGAGCTGTCCATTGGCATTTATCTCAGCGAAAGTGAACGTTGGAAGCAAAACCGCCGTAGCAATCGCTACAACAATTGCTTTGAGTTGTTTCGTTGAATTTTGTTTAATAGCAGCCAAAGTGATTTTTTTTTTGCCCGCTGATGTTTGGCAAATCGGTTTTTCCTTCTTACTTTTGTACGTCTATTTTGAAATAGCTCTCAAAAACTCTTTTAGGTGATGAAAAAACTCATGCAATTTAATGCCTTGTTCTTGCTGGCAGGCATAGTCGTTTTTAGTGCCTGTGGCACCAAAGAGCGTTCCTCAACAACTGGTTGGGGTTACAACGATACCAAATGGGGTGGCTTTGAAAAACCCGATTATGAGGGCCAGATTACCGGCCCCAATCTCGTATTGGTACAAGGTGGTACTTTTGCCATGGGCAATGTCCAACAGGACGTGATGTTTGAGTGGAACGCTCAGCCACGTCGCGTAACGGTTTCTTCCTTCTATATGGATGAGACGGAGGTAGCCAACATTGACTATAGGGAATACCTCTATTGGTTAGAGCGGGTCTTTGGAGAATCTTATCCCGAAGTGGTAGAGCGCGCTCTGCCGGATACGCTCGTATGGCGCGAAGAGCTGGCTTACAACGAGCCTTTTGTAGAGACTTATTTCCGCCATCCCTCCTTTAATGATTATCCCGTTGTGGGTGTGAGCTGGGAGCAAGCTACGGATTATGCCCGCTGGCGTACCGATCGCGTCAACGAGATGATTTTGGTCGAGCGCGGCATCCTCAATCTGAATACCGAACAAAAAGACGAAGACAACTTCAATACCGAATCTTATTTGTTGGGCTTGTATCAGGGTGATGTGCGTCGCAACCTGAAAGACCTGCGCACCGGTGGCGAACGGCCCGTGCGCTTTGAAGACGGTATCCTCTTGCCGGAATACCGCTTGCCTACAGAGGCAGAATGGGAGTATGCCGCCTTGGCGCTGCAAGGAGAACTGGCAACCGAGCAAGACGAACGCATCACTGATCGCCGTATTTACCCCTGGCCGGGCAATACGGTGCGCTACCAACGGCATGGTAAGTATCACGGAGCTATTATGGCCAATTTCAAACGCGGTGGCGGTGACTACATGGGCTTGGCAGGTCACCTCAACGACCGCGCACACATCCCGGCTCCCGTTCGTTCCTTCTTCCCCAACGACTTTGGCCTTTACAACATGGCGGGTAATGTCAGCGAATGGACAGCCGATGTCTATCGCCCTCTTACGGGTATGACACTCAGCGATGTGCAAAACCAAGATTTGAACCCCTATCGGGGTAATGTCTTCAAAAAGATGAAATTGGATGATGAAGGCAATCCCGAGCGGGATAGTCTGGGGCGTATTGTTTATGTTCCGGTTACCGATGAAGAAGCCGCTGCCCGTGAAAACTACAAGCGTGGCAATGTACAGAACTTCCTCGATGGAGATAAGGAATCCGAGGTCTATTACGACTACGGCAAAAGTACGCTCATCAGCGATAAGGCTCGCGTCGTGAAAGGTGGTTCCTGGGCCGATCGTGCCTACTGGCTCTCACCGGGAACGCGTCGCTACATGGATCAAGATAAGGCATCCAAGACCATAGGCTTCCGCTGTGCTATGACTCGCATGGGTAGCCCCGATGGAAATGACGATGCTGCCGGGAATTACTTCCCCGTGAAAAAGAAAAAGGTGAGACGGCGCTATAAATAAATAGCGATAAAAAAGGGCTTCACTTGCGAAGCCCTTTTTTATTTTTGAGTCATGGATACGCTCTATAAGCTTTACCTCGGAAGTACGGGAATATGTACCGACAGCCGCCGCATTCGGCCCGGTTGTATTTTTTTTGCGCTTAAAGGTGAGCATTTCAACGGCAATCGCTATGCAAAAGAGGCCTTAGCTCGCGGGGCTTCCCTGGCTGTGGTCGATGAACCCGAGCTGGCAGATTTGGAAGGAAGTCAGGGGTATTTGGTTGCAGATGTGTTGACGACTCTACAGCAGTTGGCTCATCATCATCGCAGGCAATTTGATGTACCTGTTTTGGCCGTTACGGGCACCAATGGCAAAACCACGACCAAAGAATTGTTGGCTGCTGTGCTTGGCCGTCGATTTGCCTTGCAC
This sequence comes from Saprospiraceae bacterium, assembly GCA_026989035.1. Classification (GTDB taxonomy): domain Bacteria; phylum Bacteroidota; class Bacteroidia; order Chitinophagales; family Saprospiraceae; genus WGBN01. The sequence continues at coordinate 11,576 of JALSKB010000118.1, forward strand.
CATACCCCGGGTAATTGGAACAACCACATCGGCTTGCCGCTGACGCTGTTGGGCATGCCGGCTGAAACAAACTTTTTACTCCTTGAGATGGGGGCCAATCATGAAGGCGAAATCAAAGCCCTTTGCCAAATAGCCGAGCCTACACACGGTTTGATAACCAATGTAGGCATGGCCCACTTAGAAGGTTTTGGCAGCTTTGAACGTTTGCGCAAAGCCAAAGCCGAGTTGTACCACCATCTGGCAGAGAAAAAGGGTTTGGCTTTTTTGAATCTCGACGAGCCGTATCTACAAGAAATGCTGCCCGAATCGTTGCACCGTTTCACCTACAGCAGTCAGCATGCTCAGGCAGATTGTCGGGTCGAAGCTGTGCAAACGCAGGGTACTATTCGCCTGGCTTTTGAACAAACCGGGCAGCGCTTTACGGCTCACTTGCAATTGTCCGGAAGGTACAATTTTCAAAATGCCATGACAGCTGTAGCTGTGGGCCTGTATTTTGAGGTGCCCCCTGAGGACATCGTTTTTGCTCTTGAGCATTATCGACCTGCTATGAATCGTTCGCAATGGGTGGAAAAGGAGGGCTATCGCTATTTTTTAGATGCTTACAACGCCAACCCCACTTCTATGCGTTTGGCTTTGGAAGATTTTGTAAGTCGGGAGGCTTCGGTGAAAATCGCCATTTTGGGAGAGATGTTTGAGCTGGGTTCATATGCGGAAAAAGCTCATGCCGAACTGCTGGACTACGCTCTGCAACTTCCGTTAGATAGCGTTTTATGCGTGGGATCCGGCTTTCGCCAAACAGCAGAGGAGAGAGGTGTCCCCTATTTTGAGGATGTACGTGTTCTGCAATCTTGGTTAAAGACCCATCCTTTTCCAAAAGGAGCTCATGTTTTTTTGAAAGCTTCTCGGGCGGTGGCCCTGGAACGTTTGTTGGAAGTGCCTTAGCGGCAAAAAATGAGATGTATGAGTTGATTCGGTCTTGGAGTGCTAAGATGTGTTCAAAATAAAGGGGCTTAGATAGGCGCAAGGAGTTTGGGTTGCATCAGGTTACCCAAACTCCTGTAGGTTGCCTATCGTTGAGGAAACCCGACTTGCTCGGGTATAAAATTAAAGGAGGTTTTTACGAACTGTATAAGGGAGCGGTTTTGCTGAGCTGTTGTCGGGCAAAGTGGATACGGCTCTTTACCGTTCCCATGGGCAAGCCGAGCATTTCGGCAATTTCTTCGTATTTGTAGCCATCTACAAAGAGGCGAAATGGCCGGGCGTAAATCGGTTTAAGGCTGTTGATGAGATTCAGCAATTCATCGATAGCCAGTTGGGATGGCCCTTTGTTGATGCTGGCTTGTTCACTTTGCTCGAAGACATAACTTCCGGTGGGGGCATTGGTGGTATTCCTATAGCGCTTTTTGCGGTAGATGTTGATAAAAGTGTTGCGCATGATGGTGGCTACCCAAGCATGGAAATTGGTGCCTAGTTCGAATTTTTCGCGATGTGTAAAAGCACGAAGAGCTGTTTCCTGAATCAAATCTTTGGCGTCTTCTCGATTGTTGGTCAGTTTGTAGGCCAGGCCCATCAACTGGTTTTGTAAGCTGTTGAATTGGCTGTTGAACTCTCTGATTCCCATGGTGAGTCTTTGTTCTTTGGGTTAAGTAATCGGTTTTACGGTTTTGGCTTTCGCCAAAAGTTTTACTTGTTTTTCCCTTCGGCTGTGAGCAGGGCCGCCATGGCTAAAATGACCCACAGACCGATGAAGAAAACAGCGACTTCCATTTTTCGTGCAGTTTTGCTTAGGGTTATGCCAAATATCGTTCCCGAAAAAGAATGATTTTTGCCGGAAGGCCTTAAGTCTTTTATTATCAAGGAGTTATGATTCTCTTTTCTTTTTAGCCTTTCGGCAAATTTTTTGAAACCCCTTTCAAAATGGCAAGGTTTTTTCAGAAATAGGAGGTAGAGAAGCCTTCTTGATCGGCAAATAGGAAGTCTTTCTGCTCTAAGGCTCTTTTACGTATCTTTGCCGCAGTTAAATAGAAAAGCACATATCATGGCAGAGATCATTCGCATGCCCCGCCTTAGTGACACCATGGAAGAGGGGAACATTGTCAGCTGGTTGAAAAAAGAAGGTGATCGCGTGGAGATAGGAGATACCTTGGCTGAAATAGAAACGGATAAGGCTACGATGGAAATGGACAGCCCGGCTGAAGGCGTGCTTTTGCACATTGCCACAAAGGAGGGCTCTGTACCGGTTGATGGGGTGATAGCAGTTATTGGGGAAGAAGGAGAAGATTGGAAGGCTCTTTTGGCGGAAGCCGGAAAAAAAGAAGAGATGGAAGGAAGTGGAAAAGAAGTTGCGGCATCGGAATCTGTGGTGCATTCATCGGGAGCATCTTCTTCGGATCAAACCATGGTGAAAGGCCCGGAGCCCGGTTTAATTTCCGAGGGAAATGGGCGGGTGAAGGCATCTCCTTTGGCTCGTCGAATGGCCCGAGAGCTGGGTATAGATCTGGCCTCTGTCAGGGGTAGCGGTCCGGGAGGGCGGGTGATTAAACGCGATTTAGAGAGCGTAAAAGCCGGAACTGCGCCAAAGGTGCTCTTGCAAACCATGCAGGGCAGGGAAGAATCTTATGAGGATCTTCCGCTTTCGCAAATGCGCAAAACCATAGCTCGTCGTTTGGCCGAGAGCAAGTTTTCAGCTCCACACTTTTACCTGACCATGGAAATTATGATGGATAAGGTGCGGGCTGCGCGCAAGGAGATCAATGCTTCGAGGGAAGATAAAATTTCCTTTAATGATTTTGTGATTAAAGCTGTAGCTATGGCCTTGCGGCAACATCCGGCGATCAATGCTTCTTGGATGGAGGATCGCATCAGACAATACCACCATGTGCACATTGGCGTAGCCGTAGCTGTGGAAGAAGGTCTGATGGTACCCGTTTTGCGCTATGCCGATCAGCTTAGTCTTTCCGCTATTCATGCTGCTGTAAAAGATTTGGCCGGTCGTGCCCGCCAGCGCCAACTGTCTTTGGAGGAGATGCAGGGCAATACCTTTACCATTTCCAACCTGGGGATGTTTGGCATAGAAGAGTTTACAGCCATCATCAACCCTCCGGATGCTTGTATTTTAGCTGTTGGCGGCATCAAAGAAAAACCTGTGGTGCGCAACGGGCAAATTGTGCCGGGTTATCCCATGAAAGTAACGCTGTCTTGTGATCATCGCGTGGTTGACGGTGCTACCGGAGCAGCCTTTTTGCAAACACTGAAAAGCTTGCTGGAAGAACCCGTGTTGATGTTGGTGTAAACCATCACAAATTAGATAAGCTTAACCCTTTCTTGAGATGAAAAAAACGCTCGTTCTCGGTGCCTCGCCGAATCCCGAGAGGTATTCTTTTAAAGCTGTAACAGCTTTGAAACAGCATGGTTATGAAGTAGTTCCCGTAGGCATACGCCAAGGAGAAATTGCCGGCATACCCATTCAAACCGATCTGCCGGAGCCGAAAGACATTCATACGGTCTCTCTTTACATCGGGCCTCAGCGTCAGCCTCAGTATTACGATTACATCTTAAACAAAATACATCCTAAGCGCATTCTCTTTAACCCGGGCACGGAAAATCCCGAATTGGAGGCCTTGGCAAAGGAAAAAGGTATAGAAACGGAACGAGCCTGCAATTTGGTGTTGTTGTCTCTCCATGCTTTTTAGCGAAAGCTGTTAAAGATGCCTTGTCTTTTTCGAGTCTTTAAACGTTTTTCTCCTAAAGAGAAACCATCCATGAAATATCTTTTGACGGGCTTGGGGAATATGGGCCCGGAATACGATCATACCCGCCACAACATTGGCTTTGAGGTGCTCGATGCCCTGGCAGGGCAATTGCAGACTTCTTTTAAACACGAGTCGTTGGGAGATTTGGCGGAAGCTAAATACAAAGGCAGAAGCTTGGTTTTGCTAAAACCCTCTACCTACATGAACCTCAGCGGCAAAGCTGTGCGCTATTGGTTGACAAAGAAAAAAATCCCCCAGGAACGCTTATTGGTGGTTGTGGATGATTTGAATTTGCCTTTCGGCCAAATACGTCTGAGAGGTAAAGGGGGAGATGGCGGTCATAATGGTCTGAAAAGCATTTCTCAACTCTTGGGAAACAACCGCTATGCCCGTTTGCGCATAGGTATAGGTCGTCCTGAGTATCCGGGGGAGCAAGTGAATTACGTTTTGGGGCATTGGACTAAAGAGCAGGAAGCTCTATTGCCCCAAATTGTCAAACGGGCAGCAGAGGCTTGCCTGCTCTTCACCTCTATGGGCTTGCAGCATGCCATGACAAAAGTTAATGCCTCGTAAGGCGGAACTGGTGGAATCGGTAAGACTCATTATCTCCGGCGGGGGTGATGGATATACTCCTGGCGAAGTGGTTTGAGGTCAGCATTCCAAACTCCTTATTCTCCATTCGTTAATGAGTGGGGAATATCCCAAACCATTTCGGTTTGGGTATAAAAGGATTTGCGATGAGATATTCATGCCCGATTGACCGACTGGCCCAATTTCCCCAATTCCCCTATCTTTGCTTACATGAAGAAACTGCCGATAGGCATACAGGATTTTTCAGAGCTGCGCAGAGGAGGCTACCTCTACGTCGATAAGACAGAGCACATCCACACTTTGGCTACAGGAGGGAAATATTACTTTCTTTCCCGCCCGCGCCGCTTTGGCAAATCGCTGCTGGTGAGCACCATGAAAGAGCTGTTCAGCGGCAACAGAAAGCTGTTCAAGGGGCTGTGGATTGAGGATAAATGGGACTGGGAGAAAACCAACCCCATTTTGCACATTCCCTTCAGCAGCCTGGGATATAAAGAGCTTGGATTAGAGCAGGCCTTGCATCGGCATTTGGATAAAATCAGTGAGAAGCAAAATCTCAACATAGAGGAAAAAGCCCTCTCTCAAAAGTTTGAAAGACTGCTTGAGGAACTTTCCCATCAAGGCCAGGTAGTCTTGCTCATCGACGAATACGACAAGCCCATCATTGACTATCTGGGGCCGGATATCAAACAAGCTCAGGAAAATCAGCAAGTGCTAAAAAATTTCTACTCCGTCATCAAAGACAGCGATGCCCATTTGCGCATGGTCTTCATCACGGGGGTGTCTAAGTTCAGCAAGGTCAGCATCTTTTCCGACCTCAACAACCTGGAAGACCTGAGCATGCACGATCCCATAGCTTGCACCATGCTGGGCTACACCCAGGAAGAACTGGAACACTACTTCGAAGAACACCTACACGTAGCAGCTGAACAGCTCAAGCTAAACACTGAAGAACTACTCGATAAAATCCGGCTGTGGTACAACGGCTACAGCTGGGATGGAACGAACTTCGTGTACAACCCCTTTTCCATTCTGAACTTTTTTAAAAAGCGCTTTTTTATTAACTTCTGGTTCAAAACGGCCACGCCCACTTTTCTGATTGATCTGGTTCAGCAAAAACAGGCCTACGACTTCGACGGGGAGCGGGTGAGCGAAGTTTTTTTCGACGCCTTTCAAATCCAAAGGGACATTCCCCTGGGCACCCTGCTGTTTCAAACGGGCTACCTGACCGTCAAGAAATACGATATGGAGACGGGGCTTTATACCCTGGGCTATCCCAATCGGGAGGTCAAGTCGTCCTTTCTGGAGTACTTACTCAGTGCTTTCAGCAAGTTTGAACCGGGCTTTGGCAAGGAAAAGATATTGCGCTTGCAGCAGGCTCTGCAACAAGAAGATTTTGAAGAACTCAAGGCCATCATCAACGAGCTGCTCTACAAAGTACCCTATCAGCTG